>JAYUZL010000270.1:0-16205 GCA_043751875.1 Ferruginibacter sp. | reverse complement strand
ATCTGTTACAAAAAATGTTTTTACATTTCCTAAAACTGTCTTAGCATCTTTTTCAATTTCGTCTTTAAAGGCTGTAGCATCGGCCAATGCATAGTTGAGTGATAATTTTTCATTTTGGTATTTGTTAATGCCAATTACAACAAGGTACATGGTGGCGGTTTTATCAACAGCAGAGATTACAGCGTTTCTACTATTATTTACAGGAACAGGTACTTCGTTATTAGCACCGCCATTATTATAATTTACAAGAATGTCGTCAGGCTCGCTTTCGCTTCTTTGTGTATTTAAAGCTATTGCTCTTATATTATTTACACCAGGCAATAACGCAACTTTGTATTTTTTAGAATCTGTTTTATCTGTATTGTCTGCTCCTATTAAATTTCTTGTTGTAAGCGTAACAATTTTTCCGTTTTGAAATAAACGGATCTCGTCTATCGCATCATCTTCAGCACTTGCATTTACCGTAATATCTGCAAAGCCTGTAGTATTTTTATAAACGGGGATGCCATCTTCTTCCACGTTTAAATTTCGTTTAGCTTCTGCATAAGATATTTTAGCTTTTGGAAAAGATTTTATTATCACATCAATCTTATCAAATTTTTCTCCCGCTACGGAACGGGCGTATAGGTTTGGGGTATAATATCTTTCAAATATCCTGTCTAAAGGCAATGGTTTTTGGTTAATAACATAATAGATCTGTTTTACGCCTTCGGACGTACCATCAAAGCGACCATCGGCATCCATAAATACATAATCGTTCGTCTCTTTAAAAAGATATAGTGTACCTATAAACCTATTAGTTGCGGCTTCCCAAGCTTTTATTTTATTATCAAAACTTTCAATTGTATAAAACACTTTTCCATTTGGAGAAAAAAAATGTTGGCCTATATTATTTATACCTTCTGGCCATGAATATAATTTTATTTCTGAAGAAAAATCACCATTGAATAATTCTACTTTCCGTATGTCGTTCTTTTTGGCATCTAGGCTATCTAGTAATTTATTGGTTGCAATATCGTACCTCCTAAAATATTTAAAATCGTAAAGAAGTATCCTTTTTTTATCGTTCGAAATGTAAGTATAATAGCTTTTTTCATCTTTAGTGAATAATTTTCTACCAGTAGCTAAATCCCACAGGCTTATATTGTCAAATTGATATCCACTTGAATATCCTGTAACTATTTCTTTATCGAAGTTTACGGTAAAATCAGTACTGCCTTTTGTGCTCATATATTTTTCTCTTACCCCAGTTGCTACATTCATACGAATGAGATAAGTATCATCTAATTCATTTCTATTTTGGTGCTCAATTGGGTAAAAAAGGTATTTATTATCACTACTAAAAAAGAAACTATTTTTATGACCAGAACCACCCTCTCTAAAACCTAGATCAGAAAATTTTTTAATGACGGCCCCTGTAACTATGTTTTTTATAGTAACTACATTGTCTATAAATACTGCCACTGTATCGCCTGTAAAAGAAACAGCAATATTATCGGGACGTTCTTTCAAATCCCTATGCAATAAAGGTTTCATTTGCCCAAGGTCGATTGTTTTAAAGTTTTTGTCGTTTGTAATAAAATGTAGGTAACCGTTATCTTCATTGTAAATAGTTGTGCTAAACTCCTTAATATAAGCTGCCATAATCCCTTTAAATGAAACTGTTATTTTTTTTGATGTAAGGTCGTAGTTACCAGCACCGATATTACCTATTGAAAACCACGCTTGTTTCTTTAAGCCATTAAAATACCCTCCGTTTACAGAAAATCTATTTTTAAAAGTATTTATTTTTTTGAACGATTCGGTGCTGTAGAGACCAAACGAACTGCTGGTAATTACGCCCTTAACATCAGGTTCTCCTGAAATTAAAATTTCATCAGTATTTTGAGAAGCAAGTATTGCCCCATTATCTAACATGCAAGCAATATTACCTTTTTTTGTACCAGTATAAATATCGTAAAAATCCAAACCTACAGCCGAGACAGCAGCCAGTGTATTTTGCTTAGGTAAAAAAGTAAATTTACCGTATTGCCTCTCGTCAGGTAAATCAAACGCAGATATTTTTTGTTTTGTATTAAGATCGTAAACCCTAAAACCTGTTCCTTGGGTAATGCTACCCGCCACTAAAACTTTATTATCAGAAAGCGTCCAAATTCTTGGACTATACCCTGTAAAGTCTTCTTTAATTGATTCTTTTTCTGTAAATGTGTTTGCATCTAAAACATGAATGCCATTATTAGTAGCTAAGTAGATATAATTGCCACCCACAGAGAATTTTAAGTCATCTACTTCATAAGATAGTCTGCTCAGTTCTATTTTTTTTCCGTTTTTTGTATCAAAAAAAAATAAAAGTCCATCCGATGCAATGGCAATTTTACTTCCATCAGGGTTTACATCCATACCGATATAGTCACGAAATTTTGCACCTGTAAGCGGTAAGCTGTACAACTGGCGTCCGGTTTTTGCTTCCCACATAATACACCTATCTGTTTCAGCGGTGTAAATATATTTTCCCTGTTTATCCATTGTTAGATTTTCAAAACCATAGTTGTGCCCATCAGCAACTACTAAAGTTGGCTTTTGGGCGAAACAAACAGTGCTTATAAAAACAAGTGATAAGATGATTATCTTTTTCATTCTTTTATTTTAAAGGTTTATTATCTTACAATCTTCACAGGAAAATCATTCCCAAAACCATAACTCGCAGAGTAATGCGGTGCATATTTTTTCAACGGCTCTGGCACCAGAACAGCATAAGTTTTTATGCATTTGTAGTACATGATTTTTTGTTGTGTTCTTTAGCTCTTAAAACATTTTGCCAATTTAATAATTTAAGACGACAGAAAAAGAAAATCGACTGGCTTTTCAAACAGGATATTTTTATTAATTGTTTACCTTTTACAACACCTGTTTCAACTCAATACTAAAATCTACTTTCATTTTTAAAATGATGGGGTTATTTGCATCGTCATTTATCCATAATTCTTCGCCATTTTTTGCGATTACTTTTATACATTTTATGTATTTGGTTTCATCGTCTATCGTAACGGGGTAATAAGAATCGTCGCTGTTTTTTTCGCTCACCAACTGAAACTCTGTTGTGGCCTCATAGTCATTTGCATTAATGGAAGAATAGCCCTTTGTTTTAAATTCATTAAATACTTCTTTGCTTATCCAAACCGATGTTTTGTCAGTTAAATATTCCTTTTCACTTCCAAATTTGTTCATCTGGTCGTGGGCGGTTGCAATGGCTTCCTTGCTGATGTCTACCGTTCCTTCATAACCAACGCCTCCGGTAAGTTTATATTTAAATGATACCCCATTCTCCATATCAACTACCGGATTGCTTACCCGAAAATCATATTTTATATCGTTAAAATATACTTCATAAATATAAGTTCGTTGCATGTTAGGCTTTATATCAGCAATGATCTGCGGGCAGTTAAAAAGTTTGCCATAATAGTCTCCGTCGTCAAACTGAGTTTTTAATATATGGGCATCTTCGCAGGCTTTGTCGGTGTTGCCCATATTATTATACAACATTGCACGTTGCCCAAAATAATTACCCAGGCTATCCTTTTTTATATACCCGGTTGCTGCGTCAATACCATCCTGATAACGCTTGTCTTCTCTATAAAAACCGAAATAATCTTTTAAAATATCGTAAGATGTATTGCCAGCCGCTATTTCATTTTCAAGCATTTTATATGCATCCAGTTTTTTATCACTACCAAAAAGCACTATTGCATAAAGCTGCACAAAACTTTTTTTATACTTGCTGTTTAAAAGTTCATATCCTTTTTTGGCATTGCTCACTGCATCAACAGACTTTCCATCATCTGCAAGCTGCGCAGCCTTATACATATAAGGAATACCGTTTTTTGGTGCCCATGCTATGGCAGAATTATAATAAATATCTGCCTTTCTTTTAGTGCCATAAAAATCAAATACAGCAGGAATTGCACTAATCTCAGACGCAGCACTATCCTTATTTTTATACCAATTTTTTAAATCAGCAATTGCAGGCTGATCCATCTTCAGCATAATCTTACTTCCTAGCCGTTTCATAAAAACATTTTCATCTTTTGGATTTCTTTTTAGCAGAGTATCTGCAATGGGTAAAACCAACTTGTACTTTTTTCTTTTGTATGCACTCTCCATTTGCTTCTTTAATAATTTCGTAGGCACTATGGGCACTATTTTATTATCAGTATTTACTACTGGGATAACGGCGGCTTTTTGCTGGGCAAATAAAATATTACTACAAAAACAAATGAGCATTAACGAAATAATTTTTTTCATGTAAGGGCGTTTTAGTGTTGGTTTATTTTTATTTTATTTTATAATGATGATCGGGAAATCGTTTCCATAACTGTAGCTGGATGGATATTGCTCCGTGCCCTTATATTTTTTTGTGATCTCAGGGACTTTTGTTTGGAGGTAAGCATCCAGTTGTTTTACCGTAAGTTTTTTATCTGTATTACCTGCATCGCCTTTAAATGCTTCTAGCAAACAATAGGTAAATGACCCATGACCTAGCTGCTGAAACTCCGCTGCAAACTGCTCGCTGCCAGATGCTGTAAGCCATTGTGTACCTGTGGCACGGGCAAGTTGTGCAATTGCTTTTTCCTCCGCATTGCCCCGTGTGCCCGCTACTACTTCTAAAGCGCCAGCACTGTGGCAAGCATCTAAAATAAACAATTGTTTTTGTGCTTTAATATCTTTACTCATTTGCTGCAAAGCCCCTGCACTATAGCCTTTTTGCGCAAGCGCACCATCGTTACCATACATTTGCGTTACATCATACGGTACCAAAAAAAATTCCTTTTTATCGTTTATTACACCATGCCCGGCATAGTAAAACACAAACAGATCTTGCGGGCGGGCAACCGCTTTTATTTTTTCAAAAGCATTGATAAGACCTTCTTTGGTAGCTTCTTCATCTTTTAAAAACGTAGTATTTATTTTACCAAACAAATTTTGTGAACCTTGTGTAAGTGCTGCTATAAATGCTGTAGCATCTGCATTGGCATAATTTAAACTGTATTTGGGGTTTTTGTAAGTGTTTACGCCCACTGCTAGTAAATAAAGCTGAATGTCGGCACCCTCGGGCTTTGGCGGAACAACTGCAGGTGTATATTCTGCAATAATTTTAGCTGGTAAACTTTCCGTACGCTGGCTGTTTATTGCAACCGCCTTAAAATTATTTATACCTTGGTTTAATATTACTGTAAAGCTTTTAGCGAGCATTTTATCTCCCTTGCTATCATCTTCCACCGATAAATTTCTGGTACTTTGAACTAATTTACCGTTTTGATACAAACGTATTTCGCTTACAATATCTTTAATACCATCTGCTTCTGCCTTTATTATAATTTGTTCTTTCCCTGTTTTTATGGTCGGAATATCATCTGCCACTTCGAGGTTTCTGTCTTTTTCATCTATAGTTAGTTTTATTGAAGGGGCAGATTTAAGATCATTTATATCGGGGACATTATTGGGTAATGTATTGTCCCAAATTTGTTTTAATAAACCGGGCACATAATATTTTTCAAACAAACTTTCAATAGGTATTATTTCTTTGCCTTTGGTATAATACATTTTTTTTAATGCTCCTTCAGTAGCATCAAACCTACCATCATCGGTGAGTAAAACCCAGTCGGCTGATTTTTCGAACATGTAAATTTTACCGATCTTCCTTTTTTTAACAATATCCCAAAGGCATAGCCCGCCATATTCTTCAGTTAACATATAGCGCTCATTGTGTAAAAAGACAAAGCCTTTTACTGCATCACCTGTGCCCTGCATTTTGCCATCGGGTTTGTTATTAATGATATCTACAAGCCCTATGTCCGAGCCTGCATCTACATTGGCTACAACAGGTATTTGTGTTGCTGCATATTTCCCCGAAGGAGAAATAATCGTTTCGAAATCTGATTTTGGAAGCTGTACATCAGCGCCAATTTGTTTACCTGTCGCCGCATCCAGATAAATTAATTTATCGTTGGATGTGAACATTATTTTTTTACCGTTTTCTATAAAACGAATATTACGGATGTTTACAGACTGAACATTCCATATTACATTACGATCATTCAAACCAACACAATAAATAAAATTAGCGGTATCATAGCCGGATTCTGCAAATAAAATCATCTTGGTATTATCAGGCGAAAAATCACAAAATTTGTTAAGTCTTTCTTTGCCTGTGTAGTGAAGCATACTTGGCATATCAACTATGTAAAGAACTTTTAGCGTTTTTAAATCCATCACATATATCCCTTCATTGCCTGAAAGCACAATAATGTTTAGTGCATCAAAAATTTGCATTCCTACAAATGCCTTATGCATGTTATTTATTTTGGTAATAGTCTCGTACGAAATTTTAGCAGCATTAGGGTTAAAACGAAGCAATCCATTTTTGTCATCACTGTATAAAAAACCGGTTTCACCATCTGCAGTGAGGCGGTATAAAAAACTGGTATAATCACTTTTAAAATCAGGATCTACGAGGCGCATATTAAATACGCCATTATCAAAATTTAAAATTCTGTCTTTAAGGCAAACAGCATCTTTATTTTTATAAACAAACTGCACGTAGGAGTCTAACGGAAGTTGGCCATAGCTTGATATTACAGCGTTTGTACTACTGCTTATTTTACTCATGTTTGTACCTGCAATAAAATAATTACCTGAAGGTGATAATGCAATGTTTTGCTCAAATTGTGCATTATAATTATACAATATTTTATCGGGCATTTTTGTACCTGCGGTAAAATCTGTCGGGTTAAACAGCACAAAATTATCAGCATAATACAATAAAATTTTTCCTGAAACGGAAGGGTAAATATTTACCGCATCCAGTGGTTTGGTATTAGATTGCGTACGAAAAATTATGCTCGATTTTTTTATCGGCGCATAGTTTTTACCATTAATTTCTTCTATGTACAAAACTTTTTCTACTCTACCTGCAAGTGTTATTAAGTTACCATTGGGTAAAAAACAACAGGGATAGGCATTGCCCACATTTGAAAAAGTTTTTAATAATTTGCCAGTTGCAACATCCATTAGCCAGCTTGAAAAGTAGGTATTGCCAAGCAGCAGTGTTGTGCCATCCGGCGAAATATCCATCCTTTTTACAGATACATAATCATCGGGCTTAACGGTGATGTTTTTTAAAAGTTCTTTGTGCCCGCTGGTACAATTAATTTTTTCTACGAGCAGGCTGTCATTATTTGCCACTCTTCTTCCAGTTGCATATAATATTTTTGCATCTTCAGAAAAAACCATTGCTGTTCTGTGACCAAGCGCAGCAATTTTTTTTGTTATGGCAAATTTATCAAAGTCAAAAAGAAATATGGTATCGGCAAATTGCATTGCCAGTGTGGTGCTGTGGGCATCTATAGCCATCGCAAACTTTCCTTGGTCAAACCTTTTATTATCCCTGCCGCCCGGTGTCAGGTTTTTCAATAAACTGCCGGTTTTATTGTCCCACACTTTTATACCATCGTTACCGGCCGATACAACCCATTTATCATCTGGAGATATAACTACAGAGTTGGCTTCATGTGTTGCAGGGATGATAAGCTCAGGTCTCTGTGCGTAAAGTTTTACTGATGAAAAAACAACGATCAATAAAATAAAAATATGCGCATTCGACAAATACTTATCTAACATATTCTTGTTCATATAATTTTTTTAAATGTTCCGGCTTTTGTTGTGTTCCTGCAAAACTTTTTACGGATACACAACATATCTTTTAATTATGCTTTATCTCCACCATCAGCGGCACTACAGTTCCTGTTGTAGGCTTTGAAGGTTCATCATCTGTAACGCTAAGATTACGGGACGATAATTTTTGAGTACTAAAACCAACTTTACTAGCATCATAATTAATGGCTGTTTTATCAATTAATTTATTGCCCAACACTGTTTTTATTTTAACACTTAATGCCCCCGTCATGCCGTTCATTTTTTCGGCAATAGCTATTGCATCTAATTTTTGTGCGGAGTATAATATCAATAAATAATCGGTACCCTTTTGGTCATCTAACTTTATCACTTTTGTATCAGATGGAAAAGCAATGGTACTGTTTGCGCCAACATGTGTAGATATTTTATCATCGAAAGGAAGTATTAAATTTATTTTTCCTTTTAGGTCTGTTGCAAATGCATATACATAAGCTTCAGCATCTACGTTCATGTATAATCTAAACGCATCTCCACTTTTGTAAGTGTCTGCCATTTTATAGGCAACCAAATCTTCTTTTTCGCCTACCACATCATCGTCTACTGTTAAGTTTCGGGTACTTGTTTTTGTTACGGGCATATCATCACCTGTGTTTAGTTTAAAGTCAATACTGCCGCTAAGTGAAAAAGTGGTGCTTGGCTTTGGCACAGGTACTGGTGTGGGTTTTGGAGTTGGATCAGGTGTCGGTATAGGCTTTGGAGTGGGATCAGGTACAGGTGTGGGCTTCGGAGTTGGATCAGGCACAGGTGTAGGCTTTGGAGTGGGATCTGGTATTGGTGTTGGTTTGGGTGCTGGCTTTTGTTCATCAGGGTCAGGGCTTTCATTGCTTCCAAAAACCTGTATTGCAATTGTGCACCATTTTGCATAATCTGCATATTTTATCCAAACAAAACCATTATCTGCCCAGCCTGTTCCCCAACTGTTCATTATTCTAAATGCACCACCGGCTTTGTTATCGTCGTAAGCAACTATTGCCAATGCGTGACCATTGTGTTTCCAATCGCTTAACACTTCCGTTGATGATGGCTGCCATACATCTGTTTTAATGTGAAAAAATGTTTCGGGAATATTAAAACCAGTAGAAATAGGATACCCTTCTGATAATGCTTTTTTTGTAATATCTATGCGCTCTTGTGCCGGCTTATTCTGATCGGGAGAGTAATTTGAAAATAATATAGAGCCATCAGTAATGCGATAATTAATAGCTTCCTGATAAGCCGCAGTAGTAATACTAGTGCCGCATAAGTAAGGTACTGTTTTCAACAATGCTTCACCTTTTTGCTGAATTGTATATAAAGCCATTATAGGGTCCGCCCCTTTTTGACAGTCAATATCATCTGCACTTTTTATTTGTTCATATAAAAATGTGGGCGAAAAAATATATTTATTTATGATGTTTCTATCAGTAATATTATGCGCCTTAGCATACAACAAAGTAGCTATACAATAACCATTGGCAAATGCTGCACATGTTCCGTGCTGGCCCTGATTGCCGGGCGTAGGGCAATACTTTTCTAGCGAAAATGCTACCGGCATATCTTGAAAGCTTCTTAAAGAGAGGGTTATTTTTTGCGGTGTGGCAGCAATGGTTTTTTCATTAAAGATGGCACCGGTGTAGTAAGTTTGTCCATTAATCTTAACACTCGCGAAAAGAAGTGCGGCAAATAAAGGGTAGCAAATAGGTTTCATTTTTTTTGGTTTGTTTGTGGAAAAATTTTATTTGGTTGTTATATTTTACTTAGTCGTAGTGAGGTTATCTTGTATTTAAGTTTACTCACCTATGTGGTTTCTTTTATTGTTTTGAAGAATATTTCCATTAATTATTTATATAAACAGTATTACCTTTTTAAGCTGCTGTAAGAGGGTCAGATTAACGATTGTTAGGTAAAGTTATAAGAATGCCAACTCTCTGATATACCCTCTAAAGGGTATATTTAGTGTAATAATTAAGTCAAAATTGCGAAGTGATGAAAAAACTACTATCAGGAATTTTCAAGTATGTAGGTTAAAAAATTGAAATTCTATTAAAACAAAAATTAGGTTTATAGTTCAATAAAATATTTTATTAACTTCTGCCTTACACAACAAAAGCTAGACTCCTAAATTTTTATTATTATTTGTGATAAATTGGCGAAATAAAAATTGTGGTAATTGGCTGAGAATTTATTAAGCGGAATTGAAAATGGATGAAAACTATTGTATTTTAAGTAAAAGTCAAGAGTGGTTTGGAGATAAATGAATTTCAATGTAATATTTGACACAAACTATTTTGAGGTATCAAAATTTAATTAAACTTATAGGATTGTTGATATTTTTAAATATGTTTCTTTTTTTCTTAGCATTATTTTTTAAACTATTTACTAAACTATATTGTAGAAGACAACTAATAATCACATTAGCCATATAATTTAATCTACTACGTAATATCCGAGTATGCTTAACCTGACGTGTTAAGATAGCTGTAAACATAGTGATCATAATAATTTTCAACCTCACTTCGTCCTACATCTTTAACTTCCCAGTAAGCTTCTAAAAGTTGTAAATCATCATGCTTTCTAAATTTGTAAAAAATTTGTTTAGTAGCAAGTGAGTTGCCGGTATTATTAAAAACAGTAACACCCGTTTTGTTATCTGTTGCTGTTGTTTCAAAGTAATACAATCCCATTTTGTAGGCAGCAATATAACCTACATTATCTAATGGAATTGGGCTTAACGTATTATTATAAAGTGAAAAAACTTTACTTCCTATTTGGAATAAAAAAATTTGATTATCGAAAGTAGCAGTTGCATTTGCTCCTCTTTCATAGATTTTAGAACCATTATGATCAATGGTGTAAAACGAATCATTTATATGTTTTATAATAAAAATATTTTCTGTTGCGTAACCTAAATATCTTAATGATGGGTATTTTAAAATCGTTTTACCGGCTTTATCAATTATTAATTTTTCCGAACCTAATGCTACATCCACATATCCATTATGAAAACTCTATGCCTTGTCAAACTTTATTGGTATTACTTCTTTACCCAATTTATTTATGTAGCCCCATTTATTATTCAATTGAACTAATGCAATACCGTCATTAAATTTATCCATATAACTATAGTTGGGTACAACAACTCAGGTTTTTTTATCCACAAATCCATATAAACCTTCTTTGGTTTGTACACGTAAAAGGTCATCGGCTGCTTTATCAATATCTTTATACCTGTAGGGAAGCAAATTTGGTTCTTAAAGTTTTTTAAACCGTAACTATTTTCTTTGTGTGCGTCGTCGTATTGTTTTGAAATAAATATACCACTAATACCAGACAACTTATTCCTAATATCTTATTTTGCATTATCATTTAAAAATGCTTTTTGTTTGTTTTTAATATTAAAAGAATAACTCTTTTTAGAATAATCACCATAAAAAGTATTTCTTAATGTAGTATCTTTTAGTTCTACTACATCCCCTTCCACATTGCTGCAATCTGCAAACAAGGGTTCTATTACTATATTTCCTTTTATATCTATCAATCCTTTTTTATTTTTTTTCTAAAACAGTATATCCATTTTTAAATAAGTTTGGGGCTTCGTTTATTGGTTGTATTACAATGTTGAAATTTTTATCTTTATAACCCCAAAGATTGTGTGCGTTCCAACTTTTTAAATTTTGTACCTGGTAAGGCACTAAGTCTTGTGCATATGAAAATGTGAAACTGAAAATAAAACTGAGCAGAAAATTTTGTTTTGTTTTTTAAGCCAATCAATGAGGTTTTCAGCAGCTTCGTTTTGACTGGCGGCTTGAATAATTCTGCTGGTTTTTTGTTAGCTAACAGCATCAGTATAATTGAGCTTCGCATTTTCAATAACAGTATTTTCTATCTTGCCATTAAACAATTGAGTAAGTGTATTATTTGCATTAAATAAAGCGAATTTTATGCTGGAAGATTCGCCGTTGATAGCCAATATTATTGTATAATGTTTATTTACTTTTATTGAATTTTAATGAACGCTGTCCGTGAGTTTATCTACTTCAATATCGCCGTGTTCATTTTTGGGTTTTGGGTAATCATTGTCTAATTCCTTTTCAAATTCTTTTTCATCTTTTTGATTGCGAATTATAAAATAGACAATTAATGAAATTGCCAAAATGCCAACTATTATGATGATAAACCAATTCATTTATTTATTTTTAAGTGATTAATTCTATTAATGATTAATATCTTTTTGTGTAAGAATATTTTAACGAATTATCAATCCAAATTCAGCTAATGTTTTAGCTGTTGCCTGATAATCTTTGTGGCAGATACTTTTAATTCCAACATCGGCTGCAATATCGACGAACATTTGTACATCATCAATATATACTATTTCATTTGCTTTAACCTGCGCCATATCAAGTGCCATTTTAAAAATTTCTGCATCGGGTTTTCTAATATGAACATAGCAGGAGGAAACAAAAAAGTCAATAAAGCTGTTTAACTTAAAAGTATTAATCCTGTATGCGTTCAGTTCTCTTGCTTCATTGCTTACAGCTATTATTTTTAGACCGTATTGTACTTTTAGTTTTTTTATTAAGGCAATCATATCTTCCTTTGCCGTAGTTAATGAGAACATAAAATCACGAAAGTCATTAAAAGTAAAATCACGTTTCTTATAAAAGATTACTCGGGCAAGATATTCGTCTAATGTTATTCTTCCTTCTTCAAAAGTGATAAACAATATGCTGTGTCGTTCTTCCATTTCTTCTTTGTCAAGATGAAATTTTTTTACAGCCTGTTTCCTAAATTCATATCCCCATCCATTGGAAAGCAGTACACCTCCAATATCCAGAAACAGCATTTTAATATTATTTTCGCTCATGGTTAAGGTTTATTTTGTATATTTTTTTAATGTTTCAAATCCCGATACTACATCAAACAATTCTTCGTCAATGGAACTCTGACGCAGGCGATGGTATTTTTTACCAAGGTCTTCCAGCAAATCAGTTATGTTTTTTTCGGCTCGTTGCATGGCATCTAACCGACTTGCATTTTCGCTTGCCAAAGATTCTACACTTGCTTTAAAAAGGGAGGCGAAAAGATACCCGTTAATCAACGCTACCAACGTGGGTTTTACGCCGCCTGCAATTTGAGGTGGTAATTTTGTAGGCCATTGCATTTGCTGTATTGATTCTTTCCATTTTTCATCCAGTGGTAAAAAGCGTTGCATCACAGGCGTATACCCTGCACCTGGATTTGGTTTATTGTGAAAAATATAAAAGGAACTAATTTCTTCTTTTTTCTGACTGTCCTGGCTCCTGTTCAAAATTTCTGTCACCAAAGGTGTCACAGCATTTATATCATTTGGAACCGGATATAATTTTGATGTATTAAACCCTTCATCCGACAAAAGCAACTGAACACGTTCGCCCACTGCCCATATCTCTTTCTTGCCTGGTAAATCTTTTAATGATGTGGAAACAAAGTTTGCCATCGAGTCGTTGAACTGCGCCACAAGTCCTTGGTCTGACCCAAACACAATGGCACAGATTACTTCTTTGTCTTTATTTTTTGATAGCGTATTTTGATTAATGGATGTAATTTTTTCTGCTTTAAAATAAGCGACGATTCCTAATGCGATGGTGTGAAAATAATCTGCAAGGGAACTTACTGCGGTTTCGTATTGAACAATATTTGAAGCTGCCATTGCCTTCATAGCACTCACAACAGACTTTAGGTCTTTTGCTCCTTCCGTTTTACTTCGTAAATTTTCTAAGGTATCCATTACTTTTTATTTTGACCAGGCTTTGGCTTATCTTTTCCCTCTTCAGATGTTGGCTTGCCTGCATCCTTATCTGGCCTTGGGTTTTCTGAACGCTGATCTGTTTTAGGCTTATCTACATCCTCATCTATCTTTGGCTTTTCCAGAAATGGCGTAAGTATTGATGTAGCAATTTTTAAAATCGCCTTGTTGTCGTCATCACTCAACTTTGCATCTCCCGATAACCGTTTTATTACTTCATCTGGAAAATTGTTGAAATTTTTAAGCAACGCATCTTGTGCATCTGCAATTTTCTCAAGCGGTATTGCATCCATCAAACTATTTTTCAGCGCCAGTAAAATCACGATCTGTTCAGATACCGGCATTTGTTGCAGCTCTGGTTGCTTTAAACATTCCCGAATGCGCTTTCCATGCTCGATGGTCTTTTTTGTATTTTCATCCAGCCTTGTACCAAAGCGGGCAAAGGTTTCCAGCTCTTCAAATTGTGCATACTCCAGTTTTAAATTTGCAATAGAATGGTAGGCGGCAAGTTGTGCTTTATCTCCCACACGGGACACAGATTTGCCCACATCAACCGCAGGTAAAATGCCGAGCTCAAAAAGTTTGGGAGATAGATAAATCTGGCCATCTGTAATTGAAATTAAATTGGTAGGGATGTATGCAGAAATATTTTGCGCTTCTGTTTCTATAATCGGTAAAGCCGTTAATGACCCACCTTTCAGCGCATCACTTAAATGTGTTGATCTCTCTAACAATCTTGAATGGATATAAAAAATATCGCCGGGAAATGCTTCCCTTCCGGGTGGTCTTCGCAGCAATAAAGAAAGCTCACGGTAGGAACGTGCATGGTGTGTAAGGTCATCATACACGATCAACACATCACGACCCTGTTCCATAAAATACTCGGCAATGCTGGTTGCCGCATAAGGTGCAATGTATTCCAAACCGGGACTATTATTTCCTTCTGCAACCACAACAACGGTATAATCCATAGCGCCTTTTTGCTGCAGGTTGGCAATTACTTTTGCAACAGCCGCTGCCCGCTGTCCAATGGCGCAATAAACGCATAAAACGTTTTTATCTTTTTGATTTAAGATAGCATCAATAGCAATCGCTGTCTTGCCAGTTTGGCGATCACCTACAATTAATTCACGCTGACCACGCCCAATTGGAATCAATGCATCAATTACTTTAATACCGGTTTGTAGCGGAACTGTTACCTGACTTCTATCCATAATGGCATGTGCAGGGCGTTCAATAGGCAGCCGTTTTTTGTAAGCAATCATACCTTTATCATCAATGGGTTGTCCAAGCGGATCAACAACTCTTCCAATCAATGAATCTCCAACAGGAATATCCATCACTCTGCCCGTGCGTTCGACTTCATCTCCAGCTTTTAGCAAAGAATCTTTTCCTAAAAGAATCACGCCTATTTCATCAGCATCAATATTATAAGCAATACCAAAAATACCATTTGGAAATTCCAGCAGTTCTTCAAAACCTACGCCTGGCAGCCCTGAAACTTTGGCAATGCCGGTTGACACACTTGAAACCAAACCTACTTCCCGGGGTTTTATAGAAAACCTAAAGTCTGCTATTGCTTTATCTAACAGGCTGAGTGTATTATCTAATGTATTATCGGTATCAATTGCAGGCATGTTATAATTTTTCCGGCTCTGGCTGTATTTTTTCTTTCCTGATTTCAGAAATATTTTTCTCTAACGAATTAAGGTATGCTGAAAAACTCCAGGAAAGTTTATAACCATTTGTTGAAAGCTCAATACCGCTGATAATTTGAGGCGTTGTTCTAAATGCTACCTGCGCATCTGCACTAAGTATTACATTTATTGCATTCTTTATTTCGCCTTGTTGTTTTGCAGAAAGTTCAAATGCACTACTTACTAAAATACCATTGGTATTGGTTTTAAAGGCATCAATGAAATGTTTTTTTTCGTCATCTTTTAATGCTGCAATATTTTGTACAAATGTGTTGGTGGATTGTTCTTCCAGGCTTACTGACGCAATATCAGCAAGCGCTTTTCTTGTAATAGCAAATACTTGTTTTTGGGTTTTTTCGGCTATCGCTGCATGGTCGCTTTCTTGTTTTTCTTTAGCTGCTTTTGCCATATTGGTGCGCATATTGTCTGCATCCGTTTTTGCTGCATCCATTAACTGCTGCTTTTTTATATTTGCATCTGCAACCGCTTTATCCATCAACGCTTTTTTTTGCTGATCAAAATCTTGCTGCTGTTTTTTAAAATCTTCCTGTTGTCTTTGCGCAGCTACTTTTTGTGTATCTGCATCTTTTAATTTCTCCGTTATTTTTTTCTCCCTTTCATCGATTGCATTAAGAATGGGCTTGTACAAAAACTTTTTTAACAACCACACCAAAAGGAGAAAGTTAATTATCTGTGCTAATACTGTGAACCAATTAATATTCATCTAATATTTTTTATCGTTTTGCCGCATTGAATTCGCAGAAATATTTGTTGATGATGAACCACTTTTGTGTCTGATCACTTCATTACTTGTGCGTTGTGATAATATGATTCCAGAAAGGATTTGCAAAAATCAATATCATTGAAACCACGAAACAATAAATTGCTGTTGATTCTATCATGGCTAATCCTACAAACAATGTTCTTGTAATAGTTGGTGCAGCATCGGGTTGTTGTGCAATAGAGCTTAATGCTGATGCAACTGCTTT
>JAYUZL010000269.1:0-17442 GCA_043751875.1 Ferruginibacter sp. | reverse complement strand
TGGGCGATGCACATCTTCGCCTTCGTCAATATAAACTAGCCATAGAATCTTTAGAAAAAGTACTGGAGTTGACCATGCCAGAGCCTGTGTTATATGAAGCAATTGGGCATTGTTATGATAGACTGGAGAACTTTGCACAAGCTAGGTTTTATTATAAAAAAGCAAGTCATATGGATTCGGAAGACAGCCGTTTGCATTACAGAATTGCCTGTACCTATATGAACGAAGCTGCATGGAGCAGTGCTATAAAATGTTTAAACACAGCTCTTCGTACACAATTGATGCAACCGGATTATAATCTTGCATTGGGTCAATGCTATATGCAAATGAATAATATTGATGAAGCACTCACCTGTTTTGGTAACGTGGTGCGTATAAGACCAAAAAATATAAACGGCTGGACGGAATTATTAAAATGCCTATTGCATGCCGACTTTTTTACAGAAGGTACTGAATATGCACAGTTTGCTTACGAACAAACAGACGGTAAAACTATTTTCCTTTTTTATAAAAGTATGTTTCTTTTTGCAGACGGTCAGGCAAAAGAAGGAGCATTACAACTGGAAAATGCTATGGCTGAAAACCCAAAACTTATCAAAAAATTTATTCAACTGGATCCACGAATACTTAAACACCGCCAGGTGGTAGCAATTATAGCACGCTACAAAAAAAAGGGAAACAGATAATACTTAAAAGCTGTTTAAATTTTCTTTAAATACATTTGTGGCTCAATCTAAAGTTTCAAAATATTTTACGATGAATTTCAATCTTTCTCAAATGCCTGAACGTACGGCACAACCACGTTCAAACGGCCTTACAATGGTAATGGATAAAGGACTAAGTATTGAGGAGGCAAAAAATTTTATGAGCGTTGCAAGCCCGCATGTAGACATTGTTAAGCTTGGATTCGGAACTGCGTTTGTTACCCCAAATTTGAGAGAAAAACTAGCTGTATACGCTGCAAGTAATGTGCCTGTATACTTTGGTGGTACATTGTTTGAAGCATTTTTAATTCGTAACCAGTTCGATGATTTTGTAGAAATCTGTAGAGATTATGGTATTACAACAATAGAAGTAAGTGATGGTTCCATTACAATTCCGCACACAGAAAAATGTGGTTATATAGAGAAACTTGCAAAAAACTTTCAAGTTTACAGCGAGGTGGGCAGTAAAGATGCTGCACATATTATTCCGCCGTATAAGTGGATAGAATTGATGCGTGCAGAACTTAGTGCAGGATCCAGCTACGTTATTGCAGAAGCCCGGGAAGCAGGTAATGTAGGCATTTACAGAGGTAGTGGCGAAGTACGTGAAGGTTTGGTACAGGAGATACTTACACAAATACCTGCTGAGAAAATTTTGTGGGAAGCACCGCAAAAAGCACAACAACTTTACTTCTTAGAACTTATAGGCTGCAATGTAAATCTTGGTAATATTGCACCTTCTGAAATGCTTGCGCTGGAAGCCATGCGTGTTGGTTTAAGAGGGGATTCTTTTGAATTTTATTTAGATGAAAAGTGATTTTTGAGGTCGTAAACTGTAGAAGTTTATTAAGCATTTGTTCGGGCTAATCGGTGCAAACTGCCTGCCGGCAAAGGCAGGTCTTTTGTTCGTTTCTCACAAAAGTAGTTACGCTACTATCACACATCCTTTCAAAAATAAATCATTTTTCAACTTTAAAATACAAACATGCTGGTCTTAAAAGCTAGCATATTTTTTATTCTCAACATTATGCTAAAAATATTTTAACACAAACTAAATTTTGTATGAGACTATTTGGACTCATTGGCTATCCGCTAGGTCATTCTTTTTCAAAAAAATATTTTGATAAAAAGTTTATTGATGAAAATTTAACTGACTGTTTTTTTGAGTTATTTGCACTAAAAGAAATAGATGAATTTCAAAAAAGTATTAAAGAGAATACGAACCTAAAAGGCATTGCGGTAACAATTCCATACAAACAAAGCGTACTACCATTTATAAACTATGTAACGGTTGCTGCTAAAGAAATTGGTGCAGTAAACTGTATAAAATTTACTGATGGTAACTTAATAGGTCACAATACAGATGTAGTTGGTTTTGAAAAATCGTTGGTTCCGCTATTAAAACCTCACCACACAAAAGCGCTTGTATTAGGTACTGGTGGTTCCTCAAAAGCTGTGCAATATGTTTTAAAGCAACTAAATATTGAATTTTTATTGGTAAGCAGAAATAAAACTAATATTCCCAATTGCATTACCTACAATGATATTGACGAAAAACTTATAAATGAATATGCTATCATTATAAATTGTTCGCCCGTTGGAATGACACCAAATGAAAATGTTGCGCCCGCAATCCCTTACAACTTACTTTCTGCAAATCATCTTCTCTTCGATCTTATTTACGCACCTGAAAAAACCCTCTTTTTAAAAAACGGTGAAGGCAATGGCTGTACAATAAAAAATGGTTTTGAAATGCTTGTAATACAGGCAGAAGAAAACTGGAAAATATGGAATGCTTAATTTGTTGAACTGAGTAGCTCAATAAATTTTACCGGTAATTCACGTACTTTTTTCTCTTCATAATTATAGCAAACCATTCCTGTTTTGGCTTTGGCAATTAATATATTATTTCCATTTCTGTTTGTATGAATTTCATAATACAATTCAAAGCCTGCTCTGCTGATTTCTCCAACGGCAATGTAAACTTTTAAAACATCTCCATAAAAAGATTCGCCTTTGTATTCCACAGCTAAGTCAGCCATAATAAGAGAAGCGCCTTCTATGTTTAATTCGGTATAATTTTCAGCTTCGAGCCATTGTACCCTGGCTTCGTGTACTATGCGAACAAAAGCATCATTGCCAACATGGTTACCATAATTTATGTCAGTAATTCTAACTGCAATTTCGGTAGTAAATATTTTGTGCTCGGGTATCAACAATTTAACTCTGCTCATTGTGCTCATTTAAAAATTTAATTAATTGTACCAGTGCTTTTTTTCTGTGGCTGTATATATTTTTTTCATCCATGTTCATTTCGGCAAAAGTTTTGTCTGCGCCATCAGGTGTAAAAACGGCATCATAACCAAACCCTTTACTCCCTTTTTCTTCCTTGTTTATTCTCCCTTTACAAATCCCTGTAAATAAATATTCTTCGTTGTTTAACAGTAAACAAATTACTGTTTTAAACTGTGCACTTCTTTCTTCTTTTCCTTCCATATTTTTCAAAAGCAATGCAATGTTTTTTTTATTGTCAGTTTCATCACCTGCATAGCGTGCACTTTTAACACCCGGCTCGCCATCTAATGCATTTACTTCAAGCCCTGTATCTTCACTAAAACAGTTTTGTTGTGTTATATTAAAAATTACGGTCGCTTTTTCTCTTGCATTTTCTTCCAGGGTATCAAAAGGTTCAGCAATTTCGATATTAATTCCTGCTTCTTTCAATGTTACCATCTCTAATCCTGCTGTTAGAGAAGTTTTAATTTCATCTATTTTATTTTGGTTATTTGTAGCAAATATTAATTTCATGAGACTTATTTATCAGATTGAAAATATTTTTTTAAGTGCCATCCAAAGTTGTTTCTTTTCTTCTTTATCTGATGATAATTGTTGCAAAGATGGAGCACTTAAATATTGTTGGTTATTGTAAGACTGCACCTGGTACATTGGTATTTGTACGGGAAAACTTAGTGCCTGCGGTTCGATTCCAATAAAAAGTATTGTTGATGGCGAAAAGGATTTGATAAGTTTTTCATAAACAACATTTTCATTGCCATAACTGTTTACCAAAGCAGCATCTGCCATGGTTATATTGCATGCGCTAAGTATGTTCATTAAAAAACTAAGGTCATCATCTCCTAAAAATGTATGATCTATTTCGTTTACAAGTATTAAAATATGCTTGTTGTTTTTTCCTAAAAAATTTATTTCTTCTTTAACTAAATTATTACGTGGAGAAATTTTTTCATCTTGTACAAATTGTTTAATTGCTGTTTTTTCATCATTAGCGAAGGATGAAACAACCATTGTTTTTTCATACAATTTTTTTACCAAAAAAGGAGACAGCTTTATATCATTTAAGCCCATATTGCATGCTTTTGCAGGTTATTTTTCGTTTCTTTGCACAAAAATAAACGATTATGATTGCTGCTGCAGATTTTAATATAACCAAAATAGAAAGAAGCAAACTCAACGATATCAATCTGGAGAATATTCCATTCGGGAAATACATGACAGATTATATGCTTGAGGTTGATTATGAAAACGGTAAATGGCAAACGCCCGATATAAAGCCATACCAGCCAATGTTAATGGCACCATCTCTAGCAGCTATTCATTATGGGCAATCTATATTTGAAGGCGTTAAGGCTTATAAAAATGCAGATGGCGAACCATATATTTTCAGGCCGCTGGATAACTTTAAAAGATTTAATAAATCTGCTGAAAGAATGCAGATGCCAGCCATACCGGAAGAAATTTTTATCGACGGTATGAAACAACTTATCATGCTAGATACTAATTGGATTCCTGCAAAAGAAGATCACTCTCTTTACATTCGTCCATTTATGTTTAGTACAGATGAAACGATTGGTGTAAAACCGAGCGAAAATTATAAGTTCATGATTATTTTGAGCCCCACAGGGCCATATTATGCAACTCCCATGCGTATTTATGTAGAAGAACAGTATGTACGTGCAGTGCCGGGTGGTATTGGCTTTGCTAAAGCCGCCGGTAATTATGGAGGAGCTATGTTTCCCACTGCACAGGCAAAACTGAAAGGTTACGACCAGGTTTTATGGACAGATGCTATTGAACACAAATATGTGCAGGAGTGTGGTACAATGAATGTTGTTTTTATAATTGGCAATACTGCTGTTACACCTGATTTATCTACAGGTACTATCTTGGATGGCGTTACAAGGGATAGTGTAATTGTATTGCTAAAAGAAATGGGTTTAACGGTGGAAGAACGACCATTAAATATTGATGAAGTTATTGAAGCACATAAAGTAGGTACTTTAAAAGAAGTTTTTGGTACAGGAACAGCTGCAACGATCTCATTAATTAAAGAGCTGCGCTATAAAGATTACGTAATGGAATTTGAAGTTGAGAAATGGGAAGTTGCACCGAAAGTAAAGAAGATGCTGAATGATATTCGCTACGGTAAATCTGAAGACAACCATGGTTGGATGATGAAATTGTAGAAGAGAGGACAATAGATAACAGGCAATACACAACAGAACTTTTATTAATAAGCATAGATATCAAAGGGTGGAACACGAGTTTTATGGAGTTATTTTAAGAACAAATAAGAAAAATGACGTTTTTTAATTTATTTCATTTTTTTTAAAACATAAATTCCTACCTTTACCGTCCCAAAAAAAAGGTTATATAAATGCCAACTATAAATCAACTGGTAAGAAAAGGAAGAGAGATTATTAAAGCAAAAAGCAAATCCAGAGCATTGGATGCTTGCCCTCAACGTCGTGGTGTATGCACGAGAGTATATACAACAACTCCTAAAAAGCCAAACTCAGCATTGCGTAAAGTAGCAAAAGTTCGTCTTACAAATAAGATAGAAGTTATTGCTTATATTCCAGGTGAAGGTCACAACTTACAGGAGCATAGTATCGTTCTGATACGTGGCGGTAGGGTAAAGGATTTGCCGGGAGTACGTTATCACATCGTTCGTGGATCATTGGATACTGCGGGTGTGAAAGATCGTAAGCAAAGCCGTAGTAAATACGGAACCAAAAGAGCTAAGAAATAAAATCTAACTAACAGATTTTACATAGAATTGTACAATAAAAATAGGGTTGAGTAAAGTTTTAAATCTTGAAGAAATTCAGCCCACAAACTAAAAATTAAAATCAATGCGCAAAGCACAAGCCAAGAAACTCCCTTTAGCACCGGACCCAAAGTTTAATGATAAACTAGTTACCCGTTTTGTAAATAACTTAATGTGGGCAGGTAAAAAAAGTGGTGCTTATAACATTTTTTACAACGCTTTAGATAAAGTAGCAAAAACTACAGGTGAAGAAGGATACGAAGTTTGGAAAAGGGCATTGACTAACATTACACCAGGAGTGGAAGTAAGAAGTCGTCGTATTGGTGGGGCTACTTTTCAAATTCCTGCAGAGGTTCGTCCTGATAGGAAAGTATCTCTTAGCATCAAATGGATGGTACGTTACAGTCGTGAAAGAAACGGACGTAGCATGTCGGATAAATTGGCTAATGAAATAGTTGCGGCAAGTAAAGGTGAAGGTGCATCTTACAAAAAGAAAGAAGATACGCATCGTATGGCAGAAGCTAATAAAGCTTTTGCTCACTTTAGAATCTAGTTTTTGAAATAATTTATAGTAGACCACTCTTTTAAAGAGTGGTTTTTTTTGTACATAATTCTCCTTTAAAAACAAATTGATTACTTTGTTCTTACAAGATTTTTAATCATTCCATTAAAAATAAAATAATGGAATGGCAATACGCTTAGCCAGTATAATCTTCCCCACAAGCCTGTGGGGCGAAAAGTGGCTGTTTGCCTTAGTTGTATTTTATTATGACGTTTCATAATTCTGAATTCCAACCACGCTTCCCCAGGTAATTTCATTTCAGCGTAAAGAAGTAATCGTTTATTTTTTTTATCTGCAATTAGTACTCGCCAAAAATCGAGTGCATCGCCTCGGTGTATTTCGCTTGAATTTGTGCGACCTCGTCGCAAACCAACGCCACCCATAAATTTATCCATCAATCCTCGTACTTTCCACAAAGTATTACCATAATACCAGCCTTTAGCACCCCCAATACTCCATATATTATGCAATACTTTTTCTACATTTTCCGGATCTAGTTCTTGCCATTTTAAATCTTTATAACAACCATAAATTGGTATTTCAATTTGATCCATCCACTGCTGATCTGCGTTCGATGAAGTAAATGAATCTTTCCAACTACTTAATACTAGATTTTGCTCAATTTTTTCAAATGCAAGCTTTACTGCTTCTTTATAAGGAAGCAATTTTATATTTAAATCTTTTGCAAGTGAGTTGGGCTTTGCTATTACATTTACCTTCATACTGTTTACTAAATTTATGGCTAATGGGTAAGAGGTAGCAGTGACAAAATAAAGCCAATAGGAAGAAATGCGTGGGGTCATAATAGGAATAGTAATTATCCGCCGTTTTAATTTTCTTACTTCTGCAAACTCCAGAAGCATCTGCTTGTAGGTTAGGGTTTCATTACTGCTTATATCAAAATGGGTATTAAAGGTTGTTTCATTTATAAGAACACCTGCCAGAAACTCTATTACATTTCTTACTGCAATGGGCTGGCATTTTGTGTTTACCCATCTGGGTGTTATCATTACAGGCAACTTTTCTACAAGCCCTCTTATAATTTCGAAAGATGCACTTCCTGAGCCTACGATAATGCCCGCCCGCAAGGCTGTGAGGGGAATACGGCTTTCTCTTAATTTGTTTTCTACTGCAAGTCGGGATTGTAAATGTTTTGACAAATGGGCTTCATTTACAATGCCAGTAAGATAAATAATTTGTTTACAGTCTGTCTGTTCTATGAGTTTTAAAAAATTAATAGCCGTGGCTAGTTCCTTTTCTTCAAAATCGCCTGAGCTGCTCATGGAATGAATGAGAAAATAAGCAGCATCTATGTGAGGAGGAAATTTTGTTGCTGTATTTTCATTTAAAAAATCTATTTCTATAGTTTTAATGTTGAGATTATTATGTTGATCTTCAAAACGTTCTTTATCTCTTACGCAACAATAAATCTGGTGGCCCTGTTCTAATAATACAGGAATTAGACGCTGACCGATATAGCCGTTTGCACCGGTGAGGAGAATATTGTAAGGCAAGGCATTAAATTTTAAATATAAAAAAGTATATTAAACTATCGATTATTTGTATCTATAAATGTATGAAAAGTTAAAGCTATTTGAACGCTGAATCTAGCGGGTATTGGGCTTGTTTTATTACAATAAATCATTAACTTTGCGTCGCTAAAGGATTCCGTAAAATATTATTTTGTTGGCACTGAACGTTTTAGCACATTATGAGAGCTCAATAAAAATATAAACCCCTTATTGCAATTGCAATAGACTACAGGGGGAATTATGCATAGTTATATTGCATAAAAAAAGTCGAATAAAGATATATAAGTACAAGTGAGTGACACAACGATGTTGAGGAGGGCTGTTTCTTTGTTAGGACAAAAATAAAATACAATATTTAAGAAAAATAATATTTTCAATTTAACACACAACAATTAATAAAATGGGAGATTTACGTTATCAACGAAACTTTGGTATTGCAGCACATATTGATGCTGGTAAAACCACTACTACCGAGCGTATCCTTTACTACACTGGTGTAAACCACAAAATAGGTGAAGTACATGATGGTGGCGCTACAATGGACTGGATGGCTCAGGAGCAAGAAAGAGGTATCACTATTACAAGTGCTGCAACTACCTGTTTTTGGAATTTTCCAATGGTAAATGGCAAAAAAATTGCCGATACAAAAGAATATAAATTTAATATTATTGATACCCCGGGTCACGTGGATTTTACCGTAGAGGTGGAGCGTAGTCTTCGTGTATTGGATGGTTTGCTTGCTTTGTTTTGCGCAGTATCCGGCGTGGAGCCGCAATCTGAAACAGTATGGCGCCAGGCTAATAAATACAAAGTGCCTCGTATTGGGTTTGTAAATAAAATGGATAGAAGTGGTGCGGATTTTTTGAACGTAGTAAAACAAGTTCGTGAAATGCTTGGTGCCAAGGCAGTTCCATTACAATTACCAATTGGTGCGGAAGATAACTTTACCGGTGTGGTTGATTTAATTACCATGAAAGGAATTGTATGGAATGAAGAAGATAAAGGAATGACTTTTAAAGAAGTTCCGATTCCGGAAGATATGGCAGAAGAAGTTGCACAATATCGCCAGGAATTAATTGAAGCAGTTGCAGAATACGATGATAAACTATTAGAAAAATTCTTCGACGATCCTAATACAATTACAGAGGCTGAAGTACACGAAGCGATTCGTAAAGCGACTATTGATATCTCTATTATTCCGATGATGTGTGGTTCATCTTTTAAAAATAAAGGTGTACAAACTGCTTTGGATGCGGTTGTGAGATATTTACCTGGCCCTTTAGATATTGAGGCTGTAAAAGGAACAAATCCTGACAACGATCAGGAAATATTTCGTCATGCAGATCCTAAAGAACCATTTAGTGCACTTGCTTTTAAAATCATGACTGATCCTTTCGTTGGTCGTTTGGCTTTCTTCCGTGCATACAGTGGCCGTTTAGATGCAGGTAGTTATGTATTAAATACCCGTACCGGTAAAAAAGAACGTATCAGCCGTATTATGCAGATGCATGCTAACAAGCAAAATCCTGTTGATTTTATTGAGGCAGGAGATATAGGTGCAGCTGTTGGTTTTAAAGATATTAAAACAGGAGATACGTTGTGCCACGAAGATCATCCGATCGTATTGGAATCTATGACTTTCCCTGAGCCCGTTATATCTATTGCTATTGAGCCAAAAACACAGGTTGACGTAGACAAAATGGGTATGGCTATTGCCAAATTGGTAGAAGAAGATCCAACATTGCGTGTGCGTACAGATGAAGAAACCGGACAAACTATTTTGAGTGGAATGGGTGAATTGCACCTTGAGATCATCATTGATAGAATGAAGCGTGAGTTTAAAGTAGAAATTAACCAGGGTGCGCCAATGGTGGCTTATAAAGAAGCTTTCAGACAATTAATAACACACAGAGAAACCTACAAAAAGCAAACGGGTGGTAGAGGTAAATTTGGTGATATCGCTTTTGATCTTGGTCCTGCAGATGCAGAATGGTTAGCATTAAATCCATTGGGTGGAATACAGTTTGTAAATGAAATATTTGGTGGTAGCATTCCAAAAGAATTTATTGCGCCAATATTAAAAGGTTTTACAGGAAGTATGGTTAGTGGTGTACTTGCAGGTTACCCTGTAGTAAACATGAAAGTAAGAATATTTGATGGTAGCTACCATGATGTGGATAGTGATGCAATCTCTTTTGAATTATGTGCAAAGCAAGGTTATCGTGAAGCTGGCCGTAAAGCAAAACCTGTTTTGCTTGAGCCAATCATGAAAGTAGAAGTACTTACACCGGATCAGTACATGGGTGATGTAACGGGTGATCTTAACCGTCGTCGTGGTATGTTGGAAGGAATGGACAGCCGTCATGGTGTTCAGGTTATTAAGGCCAAAGTTCCACTGAGCGAAATGTTTGGTTATGTAACACAATTGCGTTCATTATCTTCTGGTCGTGCAACTTCAACAATGGAGTTTAGTCACTATGCACCTGCTCCTAATAATGTATCTGAAGAGATCATTGCCAAAGCAAAAGGTAAAGTGAAGATTGAAGACTAGTATTTAGATATTAATATTGAAATTTAAGATAAGACCCGTTTTGAAAAAAACGGGTCTTTGTTTTTTAGAACTTTGTACAATGTATAACTTTTATAAATGACGACTTGCTCGAATTAAATGTAAGATTGCAATTATTAAAATCAATAAAGTTCTAGATGGTATACTTTTCGTAGTTGAAATTTTAAAAACAATTTCTAATTTATAATTAAAAATCCTTTGAATGAAAAACAGAAAATTTCAGGTTCTAATAATCACAGGTTGTGTAGTTTTATCAAATGCATTGTTTGCTCAAAATAAAATGGATGCTGACCACGAAAACTTTTTTAGGTTTGGTGCTAAAGCCGGTGTAAACATTAATAAGATAACAGCCAAGGCTTATACCGATGGGTTCAATTATAATTTTCAGGGAGGAGTTTTTGCGCAGTTTAATTTTAGTAAAACATTTGGTATACAACCCGAGGTAAGTTTTGTACAAAGCCAGTCAGAATTTACTAATGATACTAATGCCATTTATGATGATTTATTTGGTGGAGGTACACAGCACAAAGCGAAGTTGAATTACCTGGAAATTCCTGTGTTACTCAACATAAACGTAGGTCCAAGTAAAAGAGTAAAATTACAACTCGGGCCTTCTTATGGTGCTTTACTTAAGCAAACAGTTGATAGCTTAAAAACCAACGGTAATATTTATAAAAATGCGGAATGGAGCGCCATTGGCGGGCTTTGGTTTCAATTGCCTTTTGTAAATTTAAGTGCACGTTATAAACTGGGGTTGAGTGATGTAAACAATATTGATAACAGACAGACATGGAAAAATCAGGCTATCCAGATTTCGGCAGGATTTACTTTTTAAAAAATTTGGAACTATTATATTTTAGCCTGCTTTGCAAAGCAGTTTTTTTTTTGCTTAAATTGTAAAATCATTATTTACAGCCATGCAAAATATTCGAACCGAAGATTTAATTGTAATTGATATAGAAACAGCATCTGTATCTGCATCCTTCAATTTACTAGATGAGCAGTGGCAGGAGTTGTGGAAGGAAAAAACTGCCAAGGTCTTGCCTGGGGGGTTAACGGCAGATGAATTTTACCCAATGCGGGCAGGCGTAATGGCTGAGTTTTCAAAAATAGTATGCATCAGCATTGGTTATTTTATTAGAGAACAGCAACTTAAAATAAGAGTGAAATCTTTTTATGGTGATGATGAGAAAAAGATTCTTACAGATTTTTTACAAACAGTTTCCAAAATTGAAAGTTTTAATAACAACTGGTGTTTTGCAGGTCATAACATTAAAGAATTTGATATTCCATTTATATGCCGAAGGTTACTGGTAAATAATCTGCGCATTCCTGCCTACCTCGATTTTCAAAACATGAAACCCTGGGAAACCAATATTGTAGATACTTTTCAATACTGGCGCTTTGGCGATTATAAAAATTTTACTTCATTAAAATTACTGGCGGCAGCTATGGGTTTACCTTCTCCTAAAGATGATATTGATGGAAGCATGGTCGGCGAATTATTTCATAAGGGTACAGCGGAAGAAAGAACATTAAATATGAAACGGATTGCCAATTATTGCCAGAAAGATGTTGTTACCACTGCCAATATTATTTTACGTTTTAAAAATGCAATCATCATACATGAAGATGATGTAGAAATTGTGGACTAAAGTTTAAAAGTTTAAAATTAATAAAGTGCTTTTTACTGCACAATTATCTTTTGTGTAATTGCATTTTGTGCAGTAATTATTTAATAAAATAAATTCCTTTTGCGCATACCTTTTACAAGTTTTGTCTTTGTAAGCATCAGTGCAATTATTGCCGTTCGTGCTGTTGTCGTTCTTCAAAAATTGGCGTAATTATTTTCATTATTCATAGTTGTACTTAAATGATAACTTTTAGACAGCATTGTTTGATAATATGGAAAATAGGTTAATGTTGAAGGATTTGTGTAAGATCTATTTGTAGAAAATTATGGTTTGCTTTCCAACGCTGCACCTACGATTTCGCTATCTGCCGAAATATTGCATTGAATAACAGGGAAAGTATTTCCTATACCATTATAATCTGTAAAGCTCGGATGAGCAAGGGTTGCAAAGGTATTGTTGGTAACGTTGTCATTAATTGTTTAAACGGAACCGTGGTTTCGGTGTAACGCCTTTAGGCACTAATACATTATAGTTATTTGCAAGTCCCAAATGCCGTTTGCCATCATGTCAGCACGGGTAAAATGGCACTTTGTTTGACATCCTACTTAAACATTAATTATAATAGACATGCAAAAAGGAAATATCAGGGTACAAACGGAAAACATCTTCCCTATCATTAAAAAATTCTTATATAGTGAGCATGACATCTTCATCAGAGAATTGGTAAGTAATGCTGTAGATGCTACGCAGAAATTAAAGACACTTTCTTCCATAGGCGAAGCAAAAGGTGATATTGGGGAATTGAGAATTGATATAAAATTAGATGCTGAAAAAAAGACATTGACCATTAGTGATCGTGGTGTGGGAATGACAGAAGAGGAAGTAGATAAATATTTGAATCAGGTTGCATTTAGCGGTGCTGAAGAATTTTTGGAAAAATACAAAGGACAAAATGAGAATAATATTATTGGTCATTTTGGATTAGGGTTCTATTCATCTTTTATGGTTAGTGAAAAAGTAGAAGTAGTTACAAAAAGTTTTAAAGAAGGGGTAACGGCTGTTCGATGGGAATGTGACGGCAGCCCTGAATTTACTTTAGAGCCTGCGGAAAAAGAATTACGTGGTACAGATATTATTCTTCATATAAACGAAGAAAGCAAAGAATTTTTAGATCCTTATAAAGTAAAAAGTATTTTAGAAAAGTTTTGTAAATTTTTACCGGTACCTATTTTTTTTAATGATGTAAATGCAAAAATTGAAGAAATAAAGGAAGTAAAAGAAGGAGAAGAACCCGCGGAACCAATAGCAGCAAAACCAATAAATAATACCACACCAGCATGGACAAAAAAACCTGCAGACCTTACGAAAGAGGATTACGAAAATTTTTATAGAGAATTATATCCATATAATGAAACACCTTTATTTTGGATACATCTAAATGTAGATTATCCTTTTAACCTAACAGGCATTTTGTATTTCCCTAAAATAAAAAACAGCTACGAAATACAAAAAGATAAAATACAATTGTACAGCAACCAGGTTTTTGTAACGGATGAGGTAAAAGATATTGTACCGGAATTTTTAATGTTACTGCAAGGTGTAATTGATAGTCCGGATATTCCTTTAAATGTAAGTAGAAGTTATTTGCAGGGAGACCCAAATGTTCGAAAAATAAATGCACACATTACTAAAAAAGTTGCTGATAAATTGGAAGAGCTTTTTAAAAATGAGCGTATTCAATTTGAAGAGAAATGGGAAAGCTTAGGTTTGTTTGTGAAGTATGGTATGATGACTGATGACAAATTCCTGGAAAAGAGTAACAGCTTTTTTGTAATGGAAGATACAACCGGGAAGTTTTTTACAAAAGAAGAATATGTAACAGCTACGGTGTCACAAAAAAATAAAGAGGGTAAGCAGGTTATCCTGTACACTACAAACCCGGTACAGCAAGATGCATATATTCAACAAGCTACAGCAAAAGGTTATATAGTAATAAAGGCTGAAACATTGGTGGATGCTGCATTTATTAATACAGTAGAAATGAAATGGAACGATTTTATTTTTACGAGAGTAGATGCAGATATTGCAGATAACTTAATTGATAAATCAGAAGGAGCAGAAAGTGTTCTTAGCAAAGAGGAATCGGAAAAATTAAAGACATTGTTTGAACAGCCGCAGGAAGGGCTTCATGTAACAGTTGAAGTAAAGGGATTAAGCAATGATACGCCACCCGTGACTGCAACAAGACCAGAGCAAATGCGCCGCATGAAAGACATGGCTGCAGCAGGAGGTGGTATGGCAGCTTTTTATGCCCAGATGCCAGATGAAGTTGCACTTACTGTAAATGGTAATCATCCAATTTTTAAAAATATTCTTGCAGAAACAGAAACAGTACTACAGGAAAAATTGGTTAAAAATCTGGCAGACTTAGCGTTACTTTCTCAGGGGTTATTAACCGGAAAAAATCTTACACAGTTTATTAGCAGGAGTGTAGAGTTGTTGGCGAAATAGACAGTGAGATTTTAGATATAAGACAAAAGATTAAAGATAATAAGACACAAGCCTTTCGAAGTTCGGAAGGCTTTCCTTGTTTTTATATGTTTTAAGAACTAAGAAATTAATTTTTAGTAAATACAGATACTTCCAGGTATTTTAATTTTTGTAAATGAAATATTTCTTTGTAATCATATTCCAAAAGCAAATCTTTTTCCAGAGGGTTCACATAAATGATGGTGATTTTTCTTGGCTTATTTTCTAAACTTATATCAATGTTTCCCAGCACACCGTTCATTATTGTTTCATCAAAAGGATTGAACATAAAGATGCAATCCACATCATCATCAATATCAAAATAAAAAGCATCGTTGTTGTACACTTTATATTGAAATGCGGGATAAGATTTTTTTATAGTTGATAGATTTTCTTTTGCTGCTTCGCAAAATTCTTTTGAGAGATCTATACCCGTAATTGTTTTGGCACCAAATGCAGCAGCTACCGACAAAACTCTTCCTTTACCACAACCAATATCAACAAAATGATTAAATGTTGCAGGGTTAAATTTGGCAAAGATATCTTCCAGCAAATCGTAGGACGCAGGCATGTAGATGGTTGCATGTGAAATGTCAATTCCTTTATCCTCTAAACTGTGTAACTCATCTGCTCCTGTTGTAATGATTTCATATTTTTTTTCACCTCTTATTTCGTTTCGTACTATATGCCATGCTATACTGACGTTCCAGTTCGTGGATAAGTAAAAAAAGTATTTTAAATATTGCATAATTAAAGTTGAAAAAACATATAATGATGATGGGCTGCGGGATAATAGTGAATATCCTTTTTGTGTTCCGCCTGGCGGCACAAAAAGATAGAAACGCTTAGCCCGATTAAAAGATGAACAAAAAGCAAATTTTTACAGCCCCAAATAAAGATCCTAGATATAAGAAATTAGGAAAATGTACCCATAACGCTAAACACTAATAAGAAGCTATTTTAAATGTTTGTATGTTTTAATAATCCCCTACTTAAAAAACTTTTCAACCAACTAATCAACTTTTTCAGAAACACGAATATCCACCACCTTCAACTGTAAAGTTTTATTACCGTTCCATTCATTTTCGTCTAATGTAAAAACCACATCTATCGGTTTTTGGTTTTGAAGCAGGGGAAATTTATCTGCCATATTAAAACCAATACCATTTAAAATTGTTTCATTTTGGCGAAGCACAAATTTAATATGTACTTCTTTTAAAAGTTTTGTGTAACCAAAATCTACACAGTTTTTTGCAATAAATACGGGCCGCATATTTTCAGGTCCAAACGGTTCCATTCGGCAAATAATATTGTAAAAATTTTCTGTTATTTCTTCAAAATTTATTTCTGCATCAATTATTATTTCTGGTATTAAAAGATGATTTGGGATAGTAGCTGCTACAACTTCTTCAAATTTATTAGTAAACGGGATTAAATTTTCTGGTGCTAATGTAAGTCCCGCAGCAGCAAAGTGTCCACCATAAGCCATCAACAAATCTTTGCATTCATAAATTGCTTCATATAAATTAAAACCAGGAACGCTGCGGGCACTTCCGGCAATATAATCTCCACTTTTTGTGAGCACAATAGTGGGTTTGTAATAATGCTCAATCAACCTGCTTGCAACAATACCTACAACGCCTTTGTGCCAGTGCTCACTATATATCACACAGGTTTTTTTGTTTTGTAATGTAGTGCTCTCTCCTACAATTTGCAACGCTTCTTCTGTTATACTGCTGTCTGCTTCTTTTCTTTCTTTATTATCAGTATGCAGCATTTCTGCAAACTCTTTTGCTTTATCAACATCTTTTTCTATAAATAATTGTACAGCTTTTTTTGCATCATCCATTCTTCCTGCAGCATTTACCCTTGGGGCAATTACAAACACCACATTTGTAATTGTCATAACTTTCGTGATGCCGCCAAGTTCCATCAGCGCTTTAATACCAGGCAGGGGGTTAGTATTTATTTTATTTAATCCATGATATGCCAGTATCCTGTTTTCACCTGTCATTGGAACAATATCCGCTGCAATTGCTGTAGCAAGCAGATCCAGGTATTTAAAAACCATGTCGTCTTGCAAATGATAATGTTGAGCAAGAGCTGACATTAATTTAAATCCAACTCCACAACCACACAAATCTTTGTAAGGATAAAAACAGTCAATTTGTTTTGGATTAAGAACAGCTACTGCTTTTGGAATTACAGTGCCTGGTAAATGATGATCACAAATAATAAAATGTATGCCGAGGGAATTTGCATAATCTATAAGTTCAACTGATTTAATGCCGCAATCCAAACAAACAATTAATTTAAAATTGTTAGCTGCTGCAAAGTCAATTCCCGCCTTGCTTACACCATAACCCTCCCGATATCTATGTGGAATGTAAAAATCTAAATTTTGTGGATCATATATTTCGCTAAGAAAACTATACATGCTCGCCACAGAAGCGGTACCGTCAACATCATAATCTCCAAACACCAATATTTTCTCATTGTTGGAAATGGCAGTTGCTATTCTTGTTACTGCCTTATACATATCCTTCATTAAAAAAGGATCGTGTAAATTTAACAATGCAGGTAAGAAGTAATTCTTAGATAAATCGTAATTTTTAAAATTTCTCTGTGTAAGAATTTTACATATGGTTTTGCTTACTTTTAAGTTGCTGTGGATTGAATCAATCTCTTTTGAGTTGTAGGGAAGTATGTTCCATCTTTTTTCCAAGTGTATTAAAATTTTCTATCTGTAGTGTAACGCACCAAATCCTTAAGAGCTTCTCCAACTTCTGAGGCGGGGAATTCGTCGATGATTGTCAAAGCTTCATCACGGTATTCAATCATTTT
>JAYUZL010000268.1:0-9237 GCA_043751875.1 Ferruginibacter sp. | reverse complement strand
AACAGGTAAGGTATAACCTAGCGTTAGGTTATTAATTCTAAAAAAATCTCCCTTCTCTAAAAAATAAGTAGATGCAGGCAATTCTTCTAATGTTGCCCGTGGAATTCCGCTGTTTGGATTATTGGGTGTCCATCTTTCGTTAGCAACTTTTGTTTCTACATTATCTCTAAAATCGCCCCGTGCCGCTTTTTTACCATTGTATATTTTACCACCACCTGTTCCATAACCACCAACAGATAAATCGAATGCGTTGTAGCTAACACCAGCATTTATACCGTAAGTATATTTAGGTTGATAAGAGCCTTGGAATACTCTGTCTTTTGCATCTATCTTTCCATCTCCATTTACATCTCTGTAAATTAAATCTCCGGGTTTTGCACCAGGTTGAGCAGATGCTGCAATTTGTTTTTCATTTTGGAAAACACCAGTTGCCTCTAACAAATAAAAGCTTCCAATAGGCTGACCGTTATCCGACAATGTAGTTGTACCCTGACCACCAACACCACCGTCCGGTATTGCCTGTCCTCCATTTAAATTGGTAATTCGGTTTTTATTAAAAGCAATGTTACCGCCAATATTGTATTTAAATGCTTTACTGATATTGTCTTTCCAATCGAGCCCAAGTTCTACCCCTTTATTTGTAAAAGTTGCTGCGTTTGTAATATATTCCTCAGCACCCAGTATAGCAGGGATTTTAATTCTTACCAATGCATCTGTCGTTTTTCTGTCATACACATCCACACTACCGCTCAACCTGTTTTTAAGTAACCCAAAATCTAATCCCGCATTGTATTCTCTGGTAATTTCCCATCTTATTTTTGGATCAAATACTTTTTCTAATCTAAAATTTAAGACTTCAACACCATTAAAAAAGTATGGCAAATTTGAAGTTGCAATAGAAGTAAATGAGTTGCTCGGGATGCCATCGTTACCCACTTTACCATAGCTGGCTCTTAATTTTAAATTGTTTACTACTTTTTGGCTTTGCATAAAATCTTCGCTGCTTATAACCCAACCTGCGCCTACAGATGGAAAGAAACCCCAACGGTTTGCAGACGGTAAACGGGAAGTCCCATCATAGCGGCCTGTTGCAGTTAAAAAATATTTATCTTTAAAATTATAGTTTAATCTGCCTAAATAAGAACTGCGGGTAGATTTATCACCACCATTAAAATTGGTTGCACCAATGGATGAACCTGCATTTAAATACCACTGGTTTTTATCTTCAGGTATATCGAACCTTGAACCACCAATGTCATTACTTTTAATTTCTTCGGCTGTTGTACCTACCAATAAACTAATGTTGTTATTACCAAACTTTTTTGCAAGTGTGGCAGTGTTATCCCATACATACCTGTTGCCCTGAATTTCAGAAATACCTAGACTGCTCCTTAATCTTTTCTGGTTACTACCGGCGGTTAAAAACACATTGTTTGGACCATCATTATCATATCTGTAGCCATAGCTTACGCTTCTAAAATTATTTTTATCTACACCAAAACTTGTTCTTAAAGTAAGCCAGCTAAGGGGCTTTAATTCGCCCACAATATTTCCCTGAAACCGATCTCCTTTGCCAGAATTATTATTTTTATCCTGGTCTAAAAGAGGGTTCCCTACATTATTTGATAAAGAAGTATTACCATATTTACCGTTCTGAAATGGAGTTACATAAGGTGCAGCACGATAAGCAATATTAAATGCGTTGAGGTCTACATTTCTAACATCTGATCTGCTATAGGAAATTAATGTAGATACTTTAAAAATGTTGGATATTTTATAATCGTTGTTGCTTCTAACAGTAAAACGTTTAAAATTATTTGTTCTTATAATTCCTTCGTCTGTTAAGTAGCCTGCACTAAAAAAGTAATTTATTTTATCGCTGCCGCCCGATAAGGACACGTTGTGGTTTTGAAAAAACCCTCTCTTTAATATTTCGCCATACCAGTCAGTATTACTGCCATTTTGTAGCTGTACTTTTGTAACAAGACTATCGCCTGAGCCATAATATAAACTTGCCTCATTTACATAATTGGCATATTGTTGCGCACCCGCCATATTTACCAAGTTGGTAGCTTCTTTAACGCCAACACTTGCATCATAACTTATGATCATTTTGCCGGGCCTTCCTTTTTTTGTAGTAATTAAAATCACACCGTTTGCTGCCCTCATTCCATAAATAGCAGTGGCAGATGCATCTTTTAAAACCTCCAGACTTGTAATATCTGCAGAGTTTATATTTCTGATGTCATCGTTAATTATTCCATCAACAACGTACAAAGGGTTGGCACCACTTAACATAGTTCCTGTTCCTCTTATTCTAATAACTGGTAGTGAATTTGGATCACCACTGCTGATAACCTGCACACCTGCAATTTTACCTTGCACTGCCTGTGTAGCAGTAAGCACGGGTTGTTTGGCAAGTTCTGCCCCCGAAACACTTGCAACGGATCCGGTTAAATCTTTTTTTCTTTGCGTACCATAACCTACCACAACAACTTCTTCTATTGCTTTTGCCTGCGTTTTTAATACCACATTAATTACCGTCCTGCCAGCTACGATTTCCTCAACAGGTTCGTACCCAATTGAGCTAATTACTAATACTGCATTATCTGGCGCTGTAAGGCTGTAATTACCATCGCTGTTCGTTGTTGTGCCTTTGGTAGAACCTTTTATTTTAATGCTAACAGCTACCACAGGGTTTCCGCTTTCGTCTGTTACTCTACCTGAAACAGCAACATCATTTTTGTACAAAGCTGTACCGGTGTTTGGAAAATTGTTTGGAAAGTTGCTGCCTTTTGCATCAACATGTTCATTTACAGCAAATAATGCTGCTGCGCAAAAAAGAAAAAATTTAGGTAACCCTAATTTTTTAACACGCACAAAAGCAACGTATTTGTTTTGATTCATAAATATCGGTTTAATAGTGTAGAGTGAGATTGCATTCGTCATTATAAAATTACAGTTAAATTATGTAAGCGTAGTTTTTACGTTAAATGATAGTGAACTTTTTTTGATATCAAAATTTTTTTTCTCATTTCGCAGTTTTTAAAGCTAATTTCCTAATTTTGCCATCCTCTCGTAAGAAATGCTTTTTCAACAATTCTATTTCTTACAAGAAAGAAGTTGTTGTTCAGTTTATTACAGTATCCTACATTTATATTACGATACTTCTTAAGAGAGTTAAATAAAATATGTTTCGCTGCTTATCAGCAGGTTTAAATAAAAAAGCTTTCTGTAAAAAGAAAGGGCCTATAGCTCAGTTGGTTAGAGCACCTGACTCATAATCAGGTGGTCCTAGGTTCAAATCCTAGTGGGCCCACAACACCTCTGCAAATTTGCAGAGGTTTTTTTATAGTTCATTCTTTGGAGGACATAAATAAATGTATCGATGGGGTAGACCTTGCAAACGTTCCCTCTTACTTTTAAGCAAACATGCTCTTCGAATGATTACTTCAACGTACGCTTTTGAAGATTTTACTAAGAATGGGAAATTTTTCTTACGAAATTTTATATTGTTTGCCGTACCCACTATTTTTACTTAATAAATTTATATATAAATGTGCATATGCTTTAAATGCAGATTTATAAAAATTACCAAACGCTAAAATGAGAAAAATATTTTTATTGATATGCAGCTTTACTTTATTGACTGTTAGTAAAGCGCAGGTATCAGATAGTTTACAACAAAGGAAAAACGCTGAAATTAAATTCGATAAAATTTTACATGAGAAGAATGGCAGAAAGCCGAGCGTTAAGTCATTTATTATACCTGCTGTCCTCATTACCTATGGGTTTATTTCGTTGGGGAATGATGGATTAAAAACGCTAGACAACAATACAAAAATTGAGATTAAAGAACATCATCCTACATCTATAACAAATTTGGATAACTACCTGCAATACTCGCCTGCTCTTGCTGTATATGGTCTAAATGCTTTAAGAATAAAAGGTAAAAACAATTTTAGAGATAGAACAATCATTTATGCCTTATCAACCGCCATTTCCTCTGCAGTAGTTTTGCCTCTAAAACGTATTACAAAAATACAACGACCTGATGGATCTGGTTATAATTCCTTCCCTTCAGGCCATACCACCACGGCATTTGCAGCAGCAGAATTTATGAGGCAGGAATATAAAAATGTTTCTCCTTGGTATGGAATAGCGGGCTATGCATCAGCTACTGCAACAGGGATTTTAAGATTATACAATAATAAACATTGGGTTAGCGATGTAGTTGCCGGTGCAGGTTTTGGTATTCTTTCAATAAAATTATCTTACTGGCTTTATCCTGTTATAAAAAGAAAGTTCTTTAAAAACAAATCGATGAGTACAATGGTATTGCCTTTCTATAAAAGTGGGGGTGGTGGGCTTTTTGTGGTTTATAATTTTAAAAACTAATTAATCTACTTAAAATATTTTGTTGATAATGATTATAAAACTTAAAGCATCCATTTTATTTTTTGCTGTAACTCTTTTTTATTGTGTTTCGTTATTTTCTCAAACTACCTACACAGATAGCACCAAAATTATTAAAGCAGGTACAACTGTTTTTACACCAAATAAAAAAGCACAGGTTTATAAATTACGCAACGGAAAAACTTTTATTTATACCAAGCCTAAAGCATTTGGTTTTTTAACCAATCTAACACAAGATGCGAAAGGAATTGTAGTTACAACCTTTAAAAAAGAAAATAAAAAACCATTGTTTTTAATTGTAGGCACCACTTTAGCGCTGATGATTACAGACGAAGGAGTTTCAAAAGGAGTGAAACAATTTACTGAAAATATACATTTTCATTCCGCAGAAGAATATAGGGACATTATAAATTTTAAAGCAGGTACAACAAATATTAGCATTTTTAAAGCACCCCAAAATTTAAATACTGCCTTTTATCAAATGGGGCAGGGTTTTCCAAGTTTATTAATTGGTGCCGGACTATTTACTTATGGTAAAATAAAAAATGATTACCGTGCTTTGAGTACTGCCAGCCAATTAACAGAAACATTTATTTTAATGGGCGTAGGTACACAACTTTTAAAACGAATTTCAGGAAGACAAAGCCCAAGTAACACAACGGATGAAAGTAAATGGCATCCCTTCCCTTCTTTTAAAAATTACCAAACCAATACACCCAATTTTGATGCATTCCCTTCAGGCCACTTAGCCACATTAATGAGTACTGTAACAATTTTGGCAGAAAATTATTCTGAGAAAAAATATATTAAGCCGGTAGGTTATTCACTTATTGGATTAGTCGGCTTATCAATGATTAATAATGACGTACATTGGATAAGCGATTATCCAATGGCAATTGGATTGGGTTATTTATGTGCAAAGCAAGTGGTTAAAAGAAATAGAAAATTAATCAGTTCTACTCCTCCTAAGAAAGATAAAGCCACATTATCATATACATTTAATTATAGTAATGGCAGATTTATACCGGGATTTAAGTATAAATTTTAAACCTGTTAATTTGTTCAGAAAGGGGGTTTTGAGGAAAGTTTGGTGACTGTAAACATTGCGATGTGCCATATGCATCAATTAAATTTGGTGAGGTACAATTACAGGAAAAATTATGTCTATTAATTTGAATTTGGTTGCGGGTTCAAACGGTAATAATTTTTGCCTTAGTTGTTATAATTGCAAAGCTGTCTTTTGTTTCACGTGTTTCCCTATCTGTCCAAGTATTATAAATTCCTGCCATAATAATTACTTTTTTATCTCTAAGGGTAATATGATATGGATATTTCAGAGCTGTTTTTAAGGGTAAACCTGTTCGTTTGTTTCTAGGAAAAATATGTTTATGTTCAAAAAAACCTGATGATAATACAAGACATCTTTTTGTCAATGCGGCGTTTCTAAACATTTTCCCTGCTTTCAACATTTCTTCACCCATTGCATTAAGGGTAGTTAGTGGTGGGTGAAACTTATTTGATTCATCTTTATAACCATGTCTAAAATTATAGACATCTTAGGTACGAAGGAATAAACCCACATTGCATAGCTTCTATATTCCAATCTTTACCATCTATGGAAGGTTTTATAACAAGCCAGTCAGCGTACTCAAAGCCTTTTTGTAACGGTCTGTTTGCAATTGGAATATGCAGTTGTTTCAACTCTTTTTCCTGTTGTTTGTAACTGATAAATTCAGCTAAACTTGCTCTTAATGCATTTATGTAACACATAGATTTTTTAAAAATTGGCATATAAATTTACTCATTAAAATTCTTTAAAATGAACTTATTTAAATAGGTATAACTGGAGGAAACGGAACACATAGATACCCATAGAGAGGATATTCATGTAGACGAATAATTTTTTTGCAGTTATAGCTAACCTGCGAATAATTAAAGCGTAACAAACCAGGTTTAATGCTCAGACTTAGCGTACACCGGAGGTTATCAATTTTTAATTATTAAAGACTACTGATATGGGCAGAAATCAATAATTTATTTTAAACTCCCGCAAATTTGGAACGAATTGCTTTTTTCTATTTAATTCATAGTCATAAATAGTTTTGCTCAATAACTTCATGAAGGGATATCCAATGGTTTCAAAATCATATTTATCATCATTAAACACCTGATCCTTATTTGACAAAATAGTTGCACTAAGCATAAATTCTACCTTGTTTTTAAAATCTACAAAATAAGAAACATCGGTTAAGAAGCCGTATGCTAATCCTGATTTATTAAAGCAACGAATATTATTATAAGCAGGTGTTGTTGCTAAACCTTCCATTAAAAACTTTACGTCTCTGTCAGGGTTTTCCTGCTGCAAATATTTATGCACCATTCCTTCTCTGGGAAATGCACTCATTGATCTTAATAAAAATTGCCTGTCATTTTCAGCCATTTCAAACCGTGATGATTTATTTGCAACAGGAAAAATAATTGTCTGAAGCATTTTAGTTAGATCGGCCAATTGCAATTTATTTTTATAAGTAAAATTAAATGGCGCATCTATCATTTTGCCTTCACTATAATATCCTTTGCCTAATTTAATTTCAGGTTCTTTATAAGTTGCTTTGCTAAATTGCGCCGGCTGATTATATAATACATTACCATTAGCATCAATAAATTTAATTGTATTTGTTTGCCGGTTTTGTGCATCGGTTAATGCAACGCTTAGTCTATGCCTTATGGTTACATCACTGTAGCCCTTATCTTTTAATTTCTGCAGTATGTATTCCGGACCCAAAAATTCATACAAACGGTTGAAGGCTTCATTATCACTTACCAAGAAAACTTCTTCTACATATTTAGCAATACTACCTACAGTATCGAATGCATAAAACGGAGCCTGGCCATTTATAGAAGCCTGTGTATTTATTGACGTATTTCTATCAATCTTTAATCTTTTGAGTTCACTGAGTTTTTCTAATGCTAAAAAGACGACAGGCATTTTCACCGTACTTGCCGGGTAGAAATATCGGGTTGGATTTACATTGAAATGAGACGCTGTAAAACCGGGTACATTATTTTTATCTCTATCTATTTTTGTATAAATTACCTGAATATTTAAACTATCTTTTTCATTAATAAAAACCTGCAGAGGCGCATTTGTTTTAAACAGGCTGTCCAAAAATTGATCGTGCATATTAATAGTTTTGGCAGTTTGCTTTGTAGCGTTGCAGGCCATCAAAAACACTGTTAATGATATTGCAATGTACTTTGTGAATAACGATTGGTTTAATTGTACTAATTTCATTAAGGGATATTAAAGTGTTCGGCCAGAAAATCAAAAGTAAATTTAATATTGCTACAACAAACTTTAAGTACACGTTTATCCTTCGATCATAATAAATTGCAAGCAACCTTTATTTCCTTTTTTTAGCTTGCAGTTTTTTACAAATTGTTTCATGAATTTCTACAGCATAAGTCCTGGCAGAGAAACTTGGAAGGTCGCTGTGTTCAATTGGAAGTGTAATTGGATCTTCACCAAACATAGCATACTCAGCGAGTAAATCTTCAGCGGTTTTTCCCTTTTTCCAATTAAATCTCCATAATGTTTGGCTCCGTGGCCAAATTTTATTTCTTCCGTAGTTGGATTTTTCAAATACTAAAAGGTTTTTGGGCATCTGCTATACTAACCCGAATGATAGTAACAAGTAATAAAGTTTTCCTTTCTTGAGATACGAACCGTGGCGGGGAACGGCTTCACCTTAACCCAAGACGACAACCACTTCCATCAAATATTCATCCCACAACATTTTCTCTTTAACTTCATCAATACAATTACTCAATATGAAAATATATTTTTTGCCATTAATGCTGTTCATTTTACAAAACCCAGTTCAATCCGTTGCACAGTCTTTTGAACCTGCATATTTTAATAGTGTGAAGTGGCGCATGATTGGTCCGCACCGGGGTGGGCGTACAGTTGGCGCCGTTGGTGTTCCGCAGCAGCCCAATGTATTTTATATCGGTGTCAGTAATGGTGGTGTGTGGAAGACAACGGATTATGGAAGAACATGGAATCCCATTTTTGATGATCAGCCAACAGGCTCAATTGGCGATATTGTTGTAGCGCCGTCTAACCCCAATGTAATTTATGTTGGCAGCGGCGAAGGGTTGCAACGCCCTGATCTCTCTGTGGGAAACGGCATGTACAAATCACTTGACGCAGGCAAAACCTGGTCACATTTGGGATTAGAAAATGTGCAGCAAATTGGCGGACTCGCCATAGATCCAAAAAATGAGAACAGGGTTTTTGTCGCAGCACTTGGTCATCCTTATGGCCCTAATCCCGAACGTGGAGTTTACCGTACAATCGACGGTGGCAAAACCTGGAAAAATGTATTGTTCAAAGATGAAAATACTGGAGCGGTACAGGTCATTATCGATCCAAAAAATTCTGATATTATTTATGCAGATATGTGGGCAGCTCGCCAAGGTCCATGGGAAAACGGTGCATGGAACGGCAAAGAAAGTGGCTTATATAAATCTACAGATGGCGGAGAAACATGGAACAAGTTGACCAAGGGTTTGCCGAGTACAGAACAGGGTTTAGGAAGAATTGGTTTTTGTATTTCTCCATCAGATCCCAACCGGTTATATGCAACGGTAGATGCAGGAAAATTTGGTGGCCTTTACAGAAGCGATGATGCCGGTGAATCCTGGGCTTCGATGACAGGAGATGAAAGAATTTGGGGAAGAGGCGGTGATTTTGCTGCTGTAACAGTGGACCCTAATAATGCAGATATTGTATACAGTGCAGATGTAGTGGTATGGAAA
>JAYUZL010000267.1:0-3094 GCA_043751875.1 Ferruginibacter sp. | reverse complement strand
ATAAGCGCAAACGTGATCCAGCTTCAATAAATTCATTATTTCACGAGCCTTTTCAGGTAAACCGTCTTTTTTTAACAAGGGCAATACTGCCACTTTTATTGGTGCAAGAAAAGCAGGGATGTTAAGTGCCACACGTGTTGTACCATCTTCCAACTTTTCTTCAACGTAGGCTTTTGAAAGTACGGATAGAAACAAACGATCTAAGCCTACAGATGTTTCAACAACATAAGGAACATAATTTTGATTTAATTCGGGATCAAAATATTGCAATTTTTTTCCTGAAAATTGTTCATGAGCTTTTAAATCGAAATCAGTACGGCTGTGTATCCCTTCCAGTTCCTTCCATCCAAATGGAAATTCAAATTCAATATCCAGCGCCATATCTGCATAGTGCGCCAATTTTATATGATCGTGGTAACGTAATTTTTCTGTAGGAATACCAATACTTTCGTGCCATTTTTTTCGCTCTGCCTTCCAGTATTCGTACCATTGTTTTTGCGAACCTGGACGCACAAAAAACTGCATCTCCATTTGCTCAAACTCCCGCATTCTAAAAATAAACTGGCGTGCAACAATTTCGTTTCTAAAAGCCTTACCTGTTTGTGCTATACCAAACGGTATTTTCATTCGCCCGCTTTTTTGCACATTTAAAAAATTTACAAAAATACCTTGTGCTGTTTCGGGGCGTAAATAAATAGTGTCGGCTTCATCAGCTAGTGCACCAATTTTGGTATTAAACATTAAATTAAATTCTCGAATTTCAGTCCAGTTACAGGTTTTACTGACGCCACATTTTATATTATTGTCTTCAATTAATTTTTTAAGACCTGCATAATCAGTTGCAGCAAGTAAAGTATCCATGTTTGTTAAAAGTTCCTTTGCCAACTGCTCATTGCCAACTGCCATTTGTTCTGCAAATCCTTCAATTAAATGATCTACCCTGTATCTTTTATTACTGTCTTTATTATCAATCATTGGGTCACTAAAACTATCTATATGTCCACTCGCTTTCCATACTGTTGGGTGCATAAAAATAGCCGAATCAATACCAACAATATTATCCTGCAATTGCGTCATGCTTTTCCACCATGCATCTCTTAGATTTTTTTTAAGTTGAGCACCCATTTGCCCATAATCATATACAGCCGCAAGCCCATCATACAACTCACTACTTTGAAAAATATAACCGTATTCTTTACAATGCGAAATTATTTCCGCAAAATTGTTTGCTTCATTTGCCATATCTGCAAATATAAAGATTGATTAGCGGCTCATAAAATATGCTGCGCATTTTTATGAGACTTACAAAAACACAGCAATGTGTATCCTTTGTGGCAATATTGATTTGTTCCTCTTTTCTTTTGGAGGAAAAGAAAAGAGGAACCACATTTCGACTTTACAGCATATTTCAACGGTACTTTTTTTATTTATGGCATATTGTTTTATTCAACCTTTAATTAATAAAAAAGCCATTGTTACAATTAATTATTCAATGTTTAAACATTATTGCTACTGCTAATTTTAAAAAAATTACTTTTGTAGCTGATAAAATTTTATAAAATATGTCTCATTTATTTTCTCCGTTTACAATAAAGAACACAACATTCAAAAATAGAATCGTTGTTTCACCTATGTGCCAGTATTCTTCTGTTGATGGCTTTGCAAACGAATGGCATCTTGTACACCTTGGCACAAGAGCAGTCGGTGGTGCCGGGTTGGTTTTTACAGAAGCTGCAGCAGTTTCTCCCGAGGGTAGAATAACACCGGATGATCTTGGAATATGGAAAGATGAGCACGTTGAATATTTAAAACGCATTAATACTTTTATTGAATTGCAGGGAAGTATTCTGGGTATTCAACTTGCACATGCAGGGCGCAAAGCAAGCCACAGTAGTGCATGGAAAGGTGCCAAAGTACTTATTGATTCTTCGGAAGCATGGCAGACTTTGGCGCCAAGCAGTATTGGTTATGCAGCTACAGATCCTCTGCCAAAAGAAATGACCATTGCCGAAATTAAACAATGTGTAGCTGATTTTGCTAAAGCTGCTAAAAGGTCTGTTGATGCAGGTTTTAAAGTGATAGAAATTCATGCAGCGCATGGTTACTTAATCAATGAATTTTTATCGCCTCTTAGCAACAAACGTACCGATGAATATGGAGGGAGTTTTGAAAACCGCATTCGTTTGTTGCTTGAAATTGTTGCTGCAATAAAAAACATTATGGGAAATGAAATAGTACTGTTTGTCCGTATTTCTGCAACTGACTGGGTAGACGGCGGCTGGACATTAGAAGACTCCATTAAGCTTTGTACCATATTAAAATTTGCATCTGTAGATTTAATTGATTGTTCTACAGGAGGTAATTCCCGTGATCAGAAAATTACGGTTGGTCCTTTGTACCAGGTACCATTTTCTGAGCAAATAAAAAATGAATGTGCAATTGCTACCGGTGCGGTTGGTATCATTACCAAGGCTGAAGAAGCAGAAAGTATTTTACAGAATGGGCAGGCAGATTTAATTTTTATTGCACGTGAGTTGTTACGGAATCCTTATTTTTCGCTTAGCGCTGCTAAAGCTTTGGGAGATGATATTCCATGGCCAAAACAGTACGACAGAGCTAAATAATAAAATTAAAAAAAACGATTCTCTAATTACACAAAAAGTATTAGCCGCAAATTTGCAGATTAATCTGCGCATCTCCGGCTGAACAAAAAACGCTTACCAATTTAACTTTTCTGTTTAATATTTTAATAAAGTAGTTTTTTAACTGTAATATTTTTTTTACACATCTTCATCTCTGATATTCTTCTTTGGCTCTTCCAATTTGCCTCTTTTGTAAATGATAAGCCCGTTAAGAAAATTTCTTAAAACCTGGTCCTGTGCCTCTACATAACCCGGATGATCTGGACTGCGAAAAAAATCTCCTAGCGCACCCTTTGTTATTTCAAAATTTACCAAAGAAAGTATCTCAATAATATCGTCGTTGCGCAGCGAAAGAGCCACCCGTAATTTTTTTAATATATCATTGTTATCCATAATTGTCAAATTAAAATATTTAATTTTAATAAAGGTATTAATTTAAAGACGTAACCATT
>JAYUZL010000266.1:0-5312 GCA_043751875.1 Ferruginibacter sp. | reverse complement strand
ACGGCTTTCTGGCCAAAATATTCCAATCCACTGTAAGGAATTTCAATTAATGTTCCACTGCTTATTAAACCACCCTTTGTATTTAATGTTGAATCCTTAAGGCAACTTGCCAAAAAGAACGACAAAATCATAATTACACTTAGTATTTTTTTCATAATTCATTTTTTATTTTTAATGTTAAGGCATCCAGAATATCTTGGAAGTAATCGGATCAATTGTTCCCTGTTTATTTACATTGGTTTTGTTATAGCTATATTCTGAAGTTGGATATAATAGCCGGTATGGTATATGCGGTGCAGTAGTGCCCGGGTAAATTGACACAGGCAAATCTGATGGGATACCTAACCGTCTCCAATCACTCCATGATTCTAAAGGATCATAAGTATTTAAAGCAGCCCACTTTTGTAAAATAATAGTTTTTATTTTATTGGAAGAAGTTGTAAAATTGACATTCTCATTTCCCTGAGCTGTATAAGCAGTTGCTAAGTCTGCATAGCTTGTAACCCCAAGTAAACGGAAAGATTCTGCCACTGCATTTTGGTAAGCAGTAGCTGTAGTACCTATTAACAAACCTCGCTGCATAGCTTCTGCCTGTAAAAAGAAACTTTCAGTGGAGGATAATATTACTGACCCCTGACCGGCTGATTTAAGAAGACCGGCAGTTTGATCTTTTCCTTTTGTATTACCGCCTATTGATGAAATATTTGTATTGGTTTCTAAACCATCGGTACTTCCAAATACACGACCTACAACTTTTCCCTTACCTCCTGTACTTGCAGCAGTATCATAAAAAAGCTTCAAGCGAGGATCATTATTTTTAGCGTAAAAATTTACAGCATACGTATTGGCTCTTAAATAGTCGCCATTTCCATTTATTGAACCAGTTGTTGAAAAACCAATATCCTGCCATAAAGGATTTTGTTGGTTACCTGCGTTATTAGTATAACCAGGATTAATGGTTGCGTCGGCATTTTTACCAATAAAATCCTCAGAAGTTAAACCACTTAAATTTGTTTGAATATAAGCCACACCACCAGCTGTTTGTGTTTGATGCATTAAAATTTTAAGCTTCAACGTTTTTGCAAATACAATCCATTTGTTCATTGCACCACCATACATAATATCATAACTGCCTGGATTATCTGCCGAAGCAGGCGCACCATTTATAATCATGATGGCAGAATCTAATTGGCTTACTAAACTTTTGTAAATAGTAGCGGCATCATCATAAACAGGAGCATTATCGGTTCCTGCTTTTAAAGCTTGTGAGTATGGGATATTGTTATACGTGTCAACTAGTCTTTGATAATGAAAAGTTTTCATTATTCTTGAAATACCCACATATTTCGCACCTGTAGTGGTTGCTTTTTCTCCATAACTAGCTATTATACTTTCGTAATTAGCCAGGCTTAAATAGGTGTTATCCCAGATAGATGAACCAAAATCTGTATTGATATTATAAGTTAATAAAGCAGAACTTGGAATATATCCGCCACTTACAGTCCAATAACCCATATAAATATTTATCAAGTCATTTCCTGATTGACTGCCACCACCCGGATTGCCCACAGTAAGTGCGGCTGTTGATTTAAGAGCTGATGACAATATAAATTTGGCATCAATTGAGGATGGCACATTCGGATTTATATTAAGGTCTGTTGTAATTTTTTTACAACCAACCGTTCCAAAAAACAACATTACCGTTGCTATGGAGAGAATTGATTTATTTTTTTTAAACATAATGCTATAATTTAAAATGAGCTTTATTAATTAGAATGTTAAGGATAATGTAGCACTGAAAATTCTTGTTGGAGGTGCTTGATTTTCAGACGTCCTTCCTGCACCGTTTCCGGTATCCTCACTAAATTCAGGATCTGTCCATAAATTACTCTTAGGTCTGAACATAAGGAGATTTCTTCCGGATACAGTTATTGACCCGCCTTTTATCACTTTACCACTACCTAAAAATTTATTTGGTATTTGATACGCAATTGCCACTTCTCTTAATTTCCACGCATCTGCGCTGGTTATATAGTTTGATCCTACAGAACGATACAGACCCGGCCAAAAATTAAAATTGGCATCGTCTACCGTAATATTTGTATTAGGAACAGAATTTTTTGCTCCATCCAATGTTACAGAGTTTGGAAACACAAAACGCTGACGATCTGTTGAAGCGCTGGTAGCACTGATGCCCGTGAAATCTGTATATTGACCAATTGAGTTAAATATTTTATGTCCTCCACGATAATCAACAGTAATATTAAAAGTAAAATCTTTCCATACAAGATTAGAACTAATCCCTAATATATATTTGGGAGTTGCCTGACCAAATATTTTTAAATTCGGATCTCTGCTGGGGTTTCCAGTTACTGCATTTACAATAACTCGTCCTTGTGCATCTCTAACCCAATCCCGGGTTTCAATTACCGGAAATGCATAACCAACCTCAGCATACGCATTGCCGTTAGCACCATCTAAAGCTAAAGAAGTTACATCACTAATTTTAACCACCTCATTCTTGTTGAAAGTGTAATTTGCATTTAGATTCCAAAGAACATTCCTACTTTTAACCACAGTTGTTTTTAAACCAATTTCAAAACCAGTATTTTTTACATTTGCAGCATTCAACAACGCCTGAACAGCACCTGCTGAAGTAGCAGTATTTGCTTTAACGATACCATCGGTCAAATTTGACTGATAAGCCGAAATATCAAGATTTACTTTATTGTTAAAAAGTCCCAATTCTAACCCCACTTCGTTTTCAGTAACTGTTTCTGGTTTCAAATTGGGGTTTGCAACTAAAGTACTTAAGTTATATCCACCCAGATTTCCAAAAGGAAATCCAGCGCCTACATTGTATAATTTATTTATAACGTAAGCTCCGTCAGCAATGTAAGAGGAACCACCACCTAATGCAGATATATTTCCGGTAACGGAATGTGCAGCTCTTATTTTTGCAAAACTAATTACCCTATTTCTTCCTTCCGCAATTGATGGTATTAAATCACTTACAACAATTGCTGCATCAATATCGTAATAGGGAATATATTTATTTTTATCTGATAATCTAGAATCAATATCTGTTCTGTAAGAACCATGAAGGGTGGCATAATTTTTAAATGTTAGAGATCCATCCCCAAAAAAACCAAGCTTGTTAGCTTCTTTATTAAAGTTATTTCCTGTGCCTCCTAAATTAGGCGTTCCGGAAATATTATTAATATTAAATACCGGAACTATTAATGCAGGAGCATTTATATACACACTGGTAAGTTTATTATCAATATATGTTGCGCCAGCAGTAAATTTTAAATTGAAATCATTAGAGATTTTTTTTGTTACACTCGCCAGAAAATCCGAAGTAATTAAAAAATTGGAGAAATTAGATGTAGTAAAAGATGCTGCTGTACCTACACTACCAGCTGAGGCAGCGATTGATTTAGGAGATTCAAGTACTGTATCTACCCCTGTGCCTGCCGCATTAGAATATACAATTCTTTTATCAGCTAATGCATACGCAGAGTAATTTATCGGATTTGAAGTACCCTCATATTTGCTGCTTAAATTTGTAATCGCCATACGATAAGAAAGATTTAACCACTTTGTAGGCTTCAAATTAAATTGTATGTTTCCCGTAAGGTTATTATCCGTCGTATTATTTCTTGAGTTGGCAATATCCCAATAAGGATTGTGAAAGTAGTCATTATAAAATCCGTTGACATCCGAAAATTTGTCCGTATTCCAATTTTTCAATATGCTAAGTGGTACATGAGCTGGTGTATTTAACACATTTTGATAGACTGTTCCCGTATTGGTAGTATTTGTATTTTTATAAGTGTAAGAAACACTATAAACTGCAGAGAATATACCATAAGTTCTTGAACCTCCAACACGAAATACATCCCGACGACCTTTGTCACCGGGCATGATCGATTTAGTATTGACATCCTGAACACTTAAATAAAAACTACTATTTTCATCGCCACTTTGAAATGATAAATTTTGCTGAGTAGTAATACCTGTTTGGAAAAAATTTCTCTTTTGATTAGGGACTGCTCTGTAGGGCACCATTAAAACGCTTCCATCTGAAGTTGGTCTGCCCAACGGAACCATTTGCCCGTTGTAACGTGGGCCATAACTTTGATTTTCATAAGGAATATAAGTAGAAAGATCATTGAAGTCATCCACAAATTTTTCTCCTCCATTACTACCAAATTTAGTTTGTAATGCCTGCATGTAAGATAATTTCTCTAATTGCACGGTTGAAGAAAAAACAACACTGCTTCTTCCTTTTGTTCCTTTTTTTGTAGTAATTACCAACACACCATTAGACGCATCAGAACCGTAAACGGCTGAGGCACTTGAGCCTTTCAGCACGTTGATACTACTGATATCATCAGGGTTTAGCGTATTTAAATCATTATAAAAAATTGCACCGTCAACAACAAGTAAAGGCTGGTTATTTCCTGTAAGAGACCTGTTACCCCTAAGTGTAATACGTGTAGGGGCAAATAATCCATTATTGGTTGTGTTAATTTGCAAACCGGCCACTTTACCGGTTAAGCCATTAGCAACACTTACCGGCCGGGCAACAGTTAAATCTTTAGCCTGAACCGAAGTAGCGGAGTAACCCAATTCTCTCGATTGCTTTTGTACACCAAAGGTTGTTACTACTACGGCAGTTAATTCATTTACATTTCTTTTTAAAACAATATTTATTACTGATTTATTACCTACCCCAATTTCTTCTGTAGATAGGTCGGTACCACTAAAAATAAGTTTTGCTCCAGCAGGAACTGAAATTTGGTAAGTTCCGTCTGCTTCGGCAGCTATGCCTGTTCTTGAGCCTTTTATTTTAACAGAAGCTTTTTCAACAGGTAAGCCCTTGTCGTCTGTTACTGTGCCGGTGACCACCCGATTTTGCGCCAGTGCCAATACTCCTGTGAGCATTAACACTATTAAAAATGATACAAATTTTCTCATGTGTAATTAATTTTTGTTTTGAAAGCTTTTTAAAATAAAGATTTAATTTCTTACTAAGGGTGTATTTAAGAAATTAACGTTTTTTTAATAATGACCCCTTAAAGGAACCATTTGCTGCGTTAGGTTTAAAATATTTGTTAAAAATTATTACTTTTTTAATAATTGACTATTTACTCTAAAAGGCAATCATTAAATTTTATTTAAGAAAAATGATAAAGTTTTGAAATTTATTTAAGTTTTTTTTGTTTAGGAAATACAAAAATTAAATTCATAAAAGTCGACAATGGATAATTGTTATCAAGATTAAATTTCATGTGTCGAAAGAATTA
>JAYUZL010000265.1:0-8628 GCA_043751875.1 Ferruginibacter sp. | reverse complement strand
ATGCATACTTTTTAAAGTATTATAGTGATTGTTGCGGAACTACTACAAACAGCCCGGACAAATGCTGAACAAGGGTATAAACAGGTAAAAGCCCAAAATCTTCTCTCAATTCTCAACATTAAAAAATTCAACATTTATATATGTATACCGCTGATATAAAAAAACTGGAAAGGCATTTTCTTCCGAAAGATTTTATGGTAACAGACTGGATTTCTTTGGAGCCATATTTTAAAACCCTACTTGAAAGAGAAATAGCCGATAAAGCAGGGTTGGAAAAATGGTTGCTCGATATGAGTGAATTGGAGGCGGCCGTAAATGAAGATGCTTGCTGGCGACAAATAAAAATGACCTGCGATAATGAGAACAAAGCATTGGAAGATGCGTTTAATTTCTTTTGCATGGAAATACAACCGCAGGTACAACCTTACAGCGATGGATTAAATAAAAAATTATTGGCGTCGCCTTTTTTGCATGAGCTGGATGGAGAAGAATACAACACTTATTTAAGAACCACAAAAAAAAATGTAGAGCTTTTTAGGGAAGCAAACATACCTATACAGGCAGAAATTGCCGTGTTGCAACAACAGTTTGGGCAAATTACAGGTGCCATGATGGTGACTGTAAATGGCGAAGATTATACCCTGCAACAGGGTGCTAAGTTTTTAGAAAGTGAGGATAGAAATTTAAGGGAAGAGGTATATTTTAAAATACAACAGCGGAGGCTTGAAGACAAAGAAAAACTAAATGAATTGTATGATAAATTGATTGAACTGCGCAACTGCGAAGCTACCAATGCAGGATTTGATAATTATCGTGATTACCGTTTTAAAGAGCTTGGCAGGTTTGATTATACAAAAGAAGATTGCTATAAATTTCACGATGCTGTTAAGCAACATGTAATGCCGCTGGTAAATGAAATTTATAAAAAGAAAAAAGAAAAACTTGGGTTGGACACGCTTCGTCCATGGGATTTAGATGCAGAGCCAGCTGGGACAAAACCACTTCGCCCATTTAAAACGGGAGAAGAATTGCTAAACAAATCCGTTGAATGTTTTACTAAATTACGTCCGTTTTTTGGGGCATGCTTGCAACGCATGAAGGAAATGCAACACATGGATTTAGAAAGCAGAAAAGGTAAATCTCCCGGTGGATATAATTGTCCGCTGGCAGAAAGCGGTGCACCGTTTATTTTTATGAATGCTGCCGGACAAATGCACGATGTGACCACAATGGTACACGAAGGTGGGCATGCTGTTCATTCATTCTTGTCGCACCCATTAGCACTAAATGGGTTTAAAGAATACCCTATGGAAATTGCCGAAGTGGCAAGTATGGCCATGGAGCTTTTCAGCATGGACCATTGGGAAACATTTTTTGATAATGCCGATGATCTTACCCGTGCAAAAGAGCACCAGCTGGAAAGAGTAATTACCATTTTTCCATGGATTGCTATTATAGATAAATTTCAACATTGGGTGTACGAAAATCCTACGCATACCCATGAGCAACGAACTGCTGCATGGGTTGCAACGCTTACTGAATTTACTGATGATGTAATTGACTACAGTGGGTTGGAAACTTTTAGAGACAATGCCTGGCAGAGACAACTACATTTATACGAAGTGCCGTTTTATTATATTGAATACGGCATTGCCCAGCTTGGTGCCATTGGTATGTGGATGCAGTATAAAAAAGATGCAGAAAAAGCGCTGGATAATTATGCTTACGCATTAAGCCTTGGTGGTACAAAAACTTTACCTGACTTATATAAAGCTGCCGGATTGGAATTTGATTTTAGTCCGGAGAAGATAAAAGTTTTGATGGATTTTGTGAAGGGTGAAATGTAAAAGAAGATATCAGTTAAAAAATGTAAATTTGAAACAAACGCCGACATGAAAGAATTAATCTTTTTAATAGAGGAAAGCCTTGAGGGTGGATATGTTGCCAAAGGTTTAGGTGTTTCCATATACACTCAGGCGGAAACATATGAGTTATTGAAAGCGTCGGTAATAGATGCTGTACATTGCCATTTTGATGATGATATAAAAAGGATTATCAGACTTCATTTAGTGAAAGAAGAAGTAATTGCTGCATGAAGATACCAAGAGATATCAGCGGCAAAGACCTTTGTAAATATTTAAAACCGTATGGCTACGAAATTTCAAGGCAATCGGGGAGCCACGTCAGACTAACTTCAGAAATCAAAGGTCAGCATCATGTAACTGTGCCCATGCACGACCCTCTAAAAGCAGGAACGCTTGCTGCTATAATTACAGATATTGCAATTCATTTCAGCTTGAGCAAAGAGGAGCTAATGAAAGAAATATTCGAGTAAGTAATTAAAGTTGTAACGCATAAAATTATTAAAACGTAAATCTTATTTTACAAAAAAGTATGATAGTTATGAAAATTGTCGGGCGTTTATTGGTTTTATTAAACGTAATTTTTATTTTACAGTCTTGCAGCAAAGACGGTGTAGGCCGGCCAGAACCTGTTGGTGGAAATCTTCCTACCAATTTTATTATAATAAGCGATGGCGCTTTTTCGCCTAATAGTTTAACCGTTGTAAATGGTTCTTCCATAACTTTCGTGAATCGCTCGGGTACCGCAAAAGGTATTTACTCTTCGGATAGCGTAGTGATTAACAAACAAAATATTTTAGATAATACGTCTTACTTTTTTAAAAAAGATACAGTCGGTACCCTTGTTTTTAGAATGGCAGGTAAGCCTTCTGCAGCAGGTTCTATAACTTTTACACCCTAGTTTTACTTTTTTATTTGTACATGATAAACGCTGTTAAGTGCCTATTTTTTACGCTTATGCTTTTACAAATTGCGCCCTATTTTGGTTATCTGGCTTCTCTGTTTTTAATAATTGCCTTGCTTGTAAATGGCGATATTAAATTTAGAATTTACAATATACTTGGTACCATATCTTTTATTATTTATGGAAGTGTTTTTAGCGCATGGCCGGTGTTGCTTACCAACGTAATTTTATTTTGTATTAATATTTATTATCTACGCAAATTCTATGCACACAATGAAGATTTTGAACTCATTGAATTTAATGGAGAAGAAAAGTTAGCGCTTAAGTTTTTAAGTTTTCACGCTGCAGATATTAAAACATATTTTCCTTATTTTACAGAAACACAGCTTATAGGCAATTTGAATTTTGTGGTTTTAAGAGACCTCGTTATTGCAAATATTTTTAGTACCCAAATTCTGCCAAATGGTGATGCGGTTGTGGTACTAAATTATACGACCAAAAAGTACAGAGATTTTAAAGTAGGACAATATATTTTTGAAAAAGAGAAGCAGTATTTAGTTTCAAAAGGAATTAAAAGAATAGTGTATAAAAACGCAGAAAATAAAAGCCATATACATTATTTAAAAACATTGGGGTTTACAACAAATGAAAATGGATTTGCTAAAACACTTTAAATAAATATTTTCTTTGCCCACAGTGTATCAATTCATTGCCAAATTAAAAAAATAAACCTGAAGGGCTGCGTTGCTTAGGCGTAAATCCTTTTTTGCCTGCCTTTGAGGCAAAAAAGATTGGAGACGGGCAACGGATAAAAGATCAGTAATGGTTTTCTGCTCACAGCCCAAGTGTATCTGAGATTACCTGCAATTCGTAGCACCAACTCGTCACTATAAAACCGGTAACTCTTTTTACAATACCGGCATTAAAAATTACCTTTGCCCCATGCCCAAATATTTAGATGAATTGAATGAACCGCAACGTGAAGCAGTGCTCCATAAAGATGGTCCGATAATGATTATTGCCGGTGCAGGCAGCGGAAAAACCAAAGTACTTACTACTCGTATAACCCACCTGATGGCGCATCATGGGGTAGATGCTTTTAATATTCTCGCCCTCACATTTACCAACAAGGCTGCTGCCGAAATGAAGGAAAGAGTAGAGAAAATTCTTGGAAACTCCGAAGCAAGAAACTTATATATTGGCACATTCCATAGCGTGTTTGCCCGCATATTGCGCAGCGAAGCACCAAAGCTTGGCTTCCCGAGCAATTTTACTATTTATGATACTGATGATGCAAAAAGTGTGGTGAAAACGGTTATCAAAGAAATGGAGCTGGATGATAAGCAGTATAAACCAAACGTAGTATACAACAGAATATCGTCAGCAAAAAATGCGCTTGTTGGTCCGGCAGAATATGCAAACGATTACAACTTGCAACAGGAAGATGCAAGGGCAAACAGACCGATGCTTGGGCAGATATATGATGCTTATAGCAAACGTTGTTTTAAAAACGGTGCAATGGATTTTGATGACCTGTTGTTTAAAATGTACATCCTTTTAAAAAACTTTCCCGAGAGTTTGAGCAAGTACCAGCACAAGTTTAAATATGTAATGATAGATGAGTACCAGGATACAAATACGGCACAGTATGAAATTGTAAAACTGCTTGGTGCCATGCACGAAAATGTTTGTGTTGTTGGAGATGATGCACAAAGTATTTACAGTTTTAGAGGCGCAACTATTGAAAATATTTTACAGTTTGAAAAAGATTACGACGATGTTAAAGTGGTAAAGCTGGAGCAGAATTACCGCAGCACAAAAAATATACTGAGCGTTGCAAATGAAATTATCAGCAATAACAAAGGACAGATAGAAAAAAAATTATTTACAGATAACAGTGAAGGGGAAAAGATAAAACTCGTTAGGACCATGACGGACAACGACGAGGGAAAAATGGTGGCAGATGCTATTCAGGAGAACAAATTGCGTAATCATTATTTTAACCAGGATTTTGCTATTCTTTATAGAACCAATGCGCAGAGCAGAAGTTTTGAGGAGTCGCTGAGGCGCATGGGCATTGCTTATCGTATTTATGGTGGCACCAGTTTTTACCAGCGCAAAGAGGTAAAAGATTTATTAAGTTATTTAAGGATTGTTGTAAATCCAAGAGATGAAGAAGCGCTGAAACGCATCATTAATTACCCCGTAAGAGCTATTGGAAAGACCACAATTGACAAAGCAGTTTTGTATGCAAATGAGAACAACCTCAGCATGTGGGATATACTTTGCAATGCGTCAATGTATGGTTTTAAAAGCGGCACTTTAGAAGCTATTGACAACTTTGTTACGATGATAAAAATGTATCAAAGTGAAATGCCTAAAAAGAATGCATACGATCTAGCTTTTTTGGTAGGAAAAAATACAGGGCTTGTAAAAGATTTGTTTAATGATAAAACAACTGAGGGTTTAGCCCGATACGAAAACGTGCAGGAGTTATTAAACTCCATAAAAGAATTTACCGAAACACCCATGAACGAAGAAGATGGTGAAGTGGGTGATAAAAGCTTGGGGGGTTATTTACAACAAATTGTTTTGCTTACAGATGCTGATAACAATAAAGAAGAAACAGATGTTGTTAAACTAATGACGATACATGCTGCAAAGGGTTTGGAGTTTCCGGTAGTATTTGTAGGAGGGTTGGAAGAAACGCTTTTTCCCAATGCTATGAGCATAAATACCCGAGAAGAACTGGAAGAAGAACGCCGTTTATTTTATGTTGCCATTACCCGAGCAAAACATAAACTGTATTTGAGTTACAGCAATGCCCGTTATCGTTTTGGGCAGCTGCAGCAGAATGACCCGAGTAGATTTTTAGATGAAATGCCGGAAACAAATATTGATAAAAGTTATGCTGGTGCGCCTGCACGCAACAATGCATCGAGTACTGCAAACCGTGGTAGCGCATTTGAGCGCATGGGTAGGGGTTTTGAAAACACAGGCGGCAGCCAGGGAAGTATGTTTGCAAAAAAAGAACCAAGTAAACCATCATATGCCACCCCAGCACGCCCAACTGTAAAAGAACATGTGCCAACAGTCGATTTTGTTGCCAGCAATACAGCGGACTTAACAGAAGGACAAAAAGTAGAACACATGAAATTTGGTTTTGGGGTTGTTGCAAAAATGGAAGGCGCAGCGCACAATCCTATTGCCACTATTAATTTTGAATTGAATGGCGAAAAGAAAATAATGTTGAACTATGCCAAGCTAAGGATTATGGAATAACAAAAAACGTACAAATGAAACCTTATATTTTAGCAGAAACAAATTGGAAATACGTAAAAAATGCGGCTTATGACGTGGCAGTTCTACCGTGGGGCGCTACGGAGGCACATAATTATCATTTGCCCTATGCTACAGATAATATTGAAGCAACTGCAATAGCAGCAGAAGCTGCACGCATTGCATGGGATAAAGGCGCTAAAATAATTGTGTTGCCTACCATACCTTTTGGTGTAAATACAGGGCAGGCTGATATAAAGCTCGATATCAATATTTACCCGAGTACCCAACAAGCTATACTTTCAGATATTATTGAAGTATTGAACAGGCAAAAAATTTATAAGTTGCTTATTGTAAATAGTCATGGCGGCAACGATTTTAAGCAGATAATAAGAGAACTGGGTTTAAAGTTTCCTGATATGTTTTTAAGTACCTGTAACTGGTTTCAGTCGCTGGATAAAACCAAGTATTTTAAAGAAATGGGCGACCATGCTGATGAAATGGAAACAAGTCTGATACTACATTTAGCACCTCACCTGGTACTCCCTCTACAGGAAGCGGGGACGGGAAAGGCAAAAAAGCCAGTTATTAAAGAATTTGCAGAAGGATGGGCATGGGCTGAAAGAAAATGGTCGCAGGTTACGGAAGATACTGGTATTGGTGATCCATCGTTTTCAACTAAAGAAAAAGGAGAACATTTTTTTGAGGCTGTCACCCATAAAATAGCTGATTTAATCTATGCTTTGGCAAAAGCAGATAAGGAAAAGCTGTACGAATAACTGTAAATACTATCATAATTTTAACCATTTTCGGTTATCGAAATAAATTGCACTTTACCAATACAACATAATAGAGTAATTTTGTACGTTATATTCTACATAACAATAAAAGCTTAGACAATGATAAAAACAGGTAGCCCCGTAATAAGTATATATACAGAAATGACTCCTAACCCGGAGACCATGAAATTTGTTGCAAATAAATTGCTGTATCCAGGTAAAAGCATTGACTTTCCTGATGAAGAAAGTGCAAAACCATCTTTGTTGGCACAGGAATTATTTACTTTCCCTTTTATAAAATCTGTTTTTATAGCAAGTAATTTTGTTACCCTTACAAAAACTATTGATACTGCCGACTGGCAGGATGTGATACCAACCGTTAAACAGTTTTTAAAGGATTATTTGGAAGAAGGTAAGCCGGTTGTAAATGAAGAAGAAATTGCGATTCGTAAAACAGAAAGTAGTAATGAAGTAAGTGCCGATGATGATGATGTAGTAAAACGTATAAAAGAATTGTTGGAGAACTATGTAAAACCTGCAGTTGAAATGGACGGAGGTGCAATTCAGTTTAAAAGCTACCAAGACGGACGGGTAAATTTGATGATGCAGGGAAGTTGCAGTGGCTGCCCCAGCAGTATGATTACTTTAAAAGCAGGTATAGAAGGTATGATGAAAAGAATGATACCTGAGGTAAAAGAAGTAGTGGCAGAGAGTGAATAATTTTTAAAAAATGAGTTATTTAGTTGAACACCGCTTTTGCGGTGTTTTTATTTACTACCATGTACCTAATATTTGATGCTTTCATTTTATTTTCTATGCCACCATGCCCATGCAATTAAAACAAATTGCAAAGGAAATAACCGCAACCATGCGCCCCACAAGGGTATACAAATTTCTTTACCCATACAGCCGCCTTTCTGTATCATATAAATATGTGCCGGAATAAAAGCTAACAACATGGCAATTACTAAATACGCTCCCAATTTTCTTGTCGCCGGTATTATCAATAAAACAGCACAGACAATTTCTGCAAATCCTGCCAAAATATTAATAAGATAATGATTAGGTAAATAGGGAGGTATGATAGTATAATAACCTTCGGGATGAATAAAATGATTAACACCTGCACCTGCGTACAAAATAATTAGCAGCACAAGGCTTATTTTTTTGAACATGTTTTAAATTTTTTTTTATACAATCTACGAATTTACAGGATGACTTTTATTTAAGTTCCATTAAACAGAAGTGGAATAAATATCGGGTTAAAAAAACTATTTTCGTAAAAACTAACCGCTTGGATTTTTCACAAATTTACCACCAGTTTATTGCAGACATTGCCAACACAACGTGGTTTGAATACCTCGCTGTATTTTCAGGAATAATAAGTGTATGGTACAGCCGTAAAGAAAATGTGCTTGTCTATCCTACTGGGCTGGTTAATACAATTATCTACATTTATATAAGTTTTAATGGGCATTTGTTAGGAGAAGCCACCGTAAATTTATACTACACAATTATGAGTATTATTGGTTGGTATATGTGGTCAAAAAAAGATACCACCAACAATCCGACGTTGCATATAACAAAATCTACAGCCAAAGAATGGCTTACGCATATAACTTTTTTTGCAATATTTTATTTATCATTTTTTGTAGCACTTACTTATTTTAAAAAAATGTTTTTTGATGGTGTAATTCCATGGGCAGATGCATTTGCTAGCGCAACCGCATTTACGGGTATGTGGTTAATGGTAAAAAAGAAAGTCGAAAGCTGGTATTGGTGGATAGCCACCAACATTGCATCT
>JAYUZL010000264.1:0-9546 GCA_043751875.1 Ferruginibacter sp. | reverse complement strand
TTCATCAGAATTTATAATTTTAACGGAGCAATAATATTTAGATGGCAAGAATACTAGCAATAGATTATGGTAAAAAGCGCACAGGTATTGCTGTTACCGATCCTTTACAAATTATAGCTACAGGGCTTCAAACAATTAATTCTCATGAATTAATTCCATTTTTAAAAAATTATTTTATTAGTGAATCGGTTGAATTAATAATAATTGGGTTGCCGCTGAATTTAGACGAATCTAAAACCCATGGCACAGTGCCGGCAAAAAATGCTGTTGAACGGTTGCAAAAGGCTTTTCCACAAATTCCGGTAAAAACTGTTGATGAAAGGTATACTTCTAAAATGGCGGTAAATGCTATGTTAGACATGGGCATGAAGAAAAAAGACAGACAGGTAAAAGGTAATGTTGATCTTATTGCTGCAACAATTATGTTGCAGACCTACATGGAACACAACTAACAGAATATTTATAATTTTGCATAAGTAAACAATACGAAATAACACAGACATGATTCTTCCCATTGTTGCATACGGCTCACCTGTTTTACGAAAAATTGCTGTAGATGTTACTCCTGAATATGAGGGGTTGGAAAAATTGCTGGCAGATATGTGGGAAACCATGTATAACAGCAATGGTGTGGGTTTAGCAGCACCACAAATAAATAAAAGTGTCCGTATTTTTACAATGGACAGCGAACAGATATTTGAAAATGATGAGGATGGTGACACAAATGCTTACCCTGACAAACCGGGTTTTAAGGGAACTTTTATTAATGCACATATTGTAGAACTTAACGGTGAACCATGGAAATACAATGAAGGATGTTTAAGCATTCCAAAAGTGAGAGAAGACATCATGCGCCATGAAACAGTAACATTATCTTATGTTGATGAAAACTTCATCTCACAAGTAAAAATATTTAGAGGAATAACTGCCCGAATAATTTTGCATGAATTTGATCATTTAGAAGGGAAACTTTTTATTGATCATATTAAACCACTTAAACGCACGCTGTTAAAACGTAGGCTTGACGATATAACTAAAGGCAAAATTAAAGTTGATTACCGCATGGTATTTCCAAAATAAATTTTTCTATATAGATAATTTTTTAATTATATTCTATATCTTTAGAAAGTAATATCTCCATCTATCCTCTCGAATCATCTTTTTCAAAATTCCGGCTTCATTCGTTTAACTTTTTCTTTGGGAAAAAGATTAGTTTATACATTTTAATTATTTTATCATCGTTAAAATCTTGAATATATAGGTACATCCATAAAATGCTGATGTTTGCAGTACCACATTTTTTTATACACATAATACCTTACGGTTTTGTTTTAAAAAATGAAACATCAGAAAACGGGCAGGCACTACCTAAGTGCCTGTCTTTCTTTTTATACAAAACTTAGCACAAGTTAAAATATGGAAGGTTAAGTCGAAAAAAAGGTAGCAGCGTTTTTTAAATAAATATCTTACATCATGAAATTTATTACGGCGCTTTTTTTATTCCTATTTACTGCGTCATCCATAATGGCTCAAATAACGAGAGATACTGCAATAGATGTGGGGAAAAAAGTAATTACCTTAAGCAATTTTGTGGTCGACAATAAATTGAATGTTCCCGCATTTATCGAAAAAATAAAAAAAGATTCCAGCTTTTACAAGGCTTTTAAAAATCTACACATAATTAATTTTAATGCCATTAACGATGTCCGCATGAACAATAAAAATGGTGAACTTGATGCATCTTTATACAGCCGTACAATGCAAACAATAAAGGACGGATGTCGCACTATGAAAGTGCTGGAAGAAAAAAGTACAGGAAATATGTACAACGATTCAAGAGAATTTAATTATTACACTGCAAACATGTACGCATCACTGTTTTTTACAAATGGAACTATTTGCGGTGAAAACAATATAGTAAATGGTGTATCATTTTCTACCGAAGGAAAAAGTGGAATGGAAAAGCATAAAGAACAACTAAAAATGTTGTTTTTTAACCCCGGCAAAAGAATAAATGGATTGCCGTTTATGAGTAATAAAACTGCTATTTATGATGATGAGTTAGCTGATAGTTATGATATGGAGATTGATTGGGAACGTTACAACAACAGTAACTGTTATGTATTTCGGCAGAAAGTAAAACCAAACAGAAAAGGCTCTGTTGTTGTAGACCAAATGAATACATGGTTTAACGACAGTACTTTTGAGGTAGTGGCAAGAAATTATAGTTTAAGTTACGATGCGGGTGTTTACGATTTTAGAGTTGATATGGAAATACAAATGACAACAGTTGGAAACCTCACTGTACCTTCTTTAATAAGATACAACGGTAACTGGAAAGCTATTTTCAAAAAAAGAGAACGTGGTATTTTTACAGCAACACTTTCTAATTTTCATTAAAATATTGATAGTCTAACTTTTAATATTTTATTTAAAACCCATTTATGGAATTACATTTAGAGATTAAATATTTATTTTTAATTGCTATTCCTATCGCATGTATTACATGGACTGTAACACACGAAGAAATTTTTAAAGAGTTCCGGGAATACTGTCAAAAAAAATCGGAAAACTGCAAAAGTATGCTGGTTAAAAAGTTTTTTTATTTATTTACCTGTGAGTATTGTTTTAGTCATTATGTAACATTGGCTTTTTTATTTATTACGAAATTACATTTGGGGTTTGATGATTGGCGTGGTTATTTAATAAGCGGTTTTTCTTTGGTGTGGGTTACCAATATTTACATGAGTATATTTGCCCGGTTGCGGATAAGTACAAAAAATGAAAAAATGGAAGTCGATATAAGAGAGACAGAATTAAAGGATTTAAAAGAAGATAAAACCCGCTAACGAAACTTTTCAATCTGGTGCAATAAACCGTCCAGGCCGTTCAATTTAATTTCCAATAAACATTGTAACAAATGCCCCAGTTTATTTTTAGGAAAACCCTTTCTTGCAAACCATTCCAAATAGCTTACCGGTAAGCTTTTAAGCACTGTACCTTTATATTTACCAAAAGGCATTTGCATGGTTACAATTTCCCTGAGCATATTGCCATCGGGTAATGGTATATCTTCCATAAACGATTTAAGATTTCAGATTTTAAATTACCGACTACTCCATTTCTGTTTTCCATCTTCGCTATAATCTGTTTAATTTGTTTCCCATCTAAAGAGGATAGGAGGGGCTTCTTTCTATCTTCCAACACCAGGCACAATTGGTAAACTCTCATTGCCATCGGCATTTACAGATTGAACCGCAAAAAAGTAATTGTCTTTTGAGTATGGTACGGTAATTTCTGTCGCTGTAGTAAATACTTTTTTCTGCCAGAAAGCATTTGTTGTTTCTCTCATTAATAAATAATATCCCTTCACAGTTCCTGTTTTTGGCTGTTTCCAATAGAGGTAGGAGCTGTTGCTCAGTTTTTTCACATCAATTTTTACATCTTCAGGGCTTGCCGGCGCATTGGCAAGATTGGCAAGTGTACTCAGGTTCATACCTGTATTTTTTCTTAAATATTCAAAGTCTATAAACTCAATTAAGTCACCGTATTGAATACCATTTTCTACTCTTACATTTTGATGTTGTCTTGTATAATTTTCATTCATTTCTGTTATACGCACACCAGTAAATCCATTTTCTACAAATGGTGTATGGTCACCGCCTCTTAAAAAGCGGTCGTTTCTGTATATTAATTTTATTTCGAGATTGTCAACATAACGTTCCCCAATCTCCTTTACATAACGGGCAAGCTGTCTGCTTTTTCCATCATTCTCTAAACCAAGCTGACGAATATTTTTGGCATTTTTATCAAGTTCATAAAATGGCAAACCTTCACTAAAAACCCTTACTTGTGTGTTGTTTATATTATTTGTTTCGTTGCTGTTGTTGCTGCCCATGATATCGTTGTTAAGCACAGCCTCAATATTTAAATTTTCTTTTTTTGATTTTGCAGCCATGTAGGTAGAACCAAGCAGACCCTGCTCTTCGCCACTTACAGCCATAAAAATAATGGTTGAACCAAATTTCCTTTTGCTCATAATTCTTGCACACTCCATTACTGCTGCCACGCCGCTTGCATCGTCGTTTGCGCCCGGTGCATCACCTAAACGATCCATTACGTTTGTTCGCATATTATCTAAATGTCCGCTAATTATGAACACCCTGTTATCTGCAGCATTTGATCCTTTTAGAGTTGCTATGACATTCCCTAACAAAAGCAACGTATCTACTCTTTTTTTATCGGCTTGTAAAGTAGTTGTATCTATAACAGCTGTCATTCTGCCATTTGATTGAGATGCAAATTGTTTAAATTTTGACAGCACATAAAGCCTGGCAGCACCAATACCTCTTTTGCTTTCAGTTTGTGTACTTAATGTATTGCGGGTGCCAAAATTTACCATCGTTTGTATATAGCTGCGCAAAGAATCAGGCGAAATTTCTTTCACCATTTGCTCAATAGTCGGGTCTTTTGAAATAATTGTTTGTGCAAAAATGTTGTTATTGCAAACTAATACTGAGAAGAGAATTATAAATACTGATTTCATTTTTTAATTTATTTATGTAGTTCTATTTTGTAATTAAAGTTAAATATTTTGTTGAAGATCAAATGTGCGACGCCTATCAAGCTACATCAGGGCATCCTGCCCGAAATAAACCAATAGATTTTATGAAATAAAATTTATTCGGTTTCATTTTTAAATAGACTATATTTTCGCCATTTTTCTATTAGCTGCGCCATATCATCTGGCAGGTCGCTTTTAAACATCATATGCTCTTTGGTTGTAGGGTGTACAAACCCTAGTTCCTTTGCATGCAGCGCCTGGCGTGGACAAATAGCAAAACAATTCTCTACAAACTGCTTGTATTTTGTGTAGATAGTTCCTTTTACAATTTTTTCGCCACCATAAAAATCATCATTAAATAACGGGTGACCTATGTACTGCATATGAACTCTAATTTGGTGGGTTCGGCCGGTTTCGAGCCTGCACTCAACAACAGAAACATAATTAAAATTTTCAAGAACTTTATAGTGTGTGATGGCTTCTTTGCCATAATCGCCTTCGGGGTAAACCGTAAATAATTTTCGCTGTTTTTGGCTGCGCCCTACATGCCCGGTAATGGTACCTTCGGGTTCATCAAAATTACCCCAAACAACTGCATTGTACCTGCGGTGAACTGTATGGTCGAAAAATTGTTTGGCGAGTTCGCTCATTACTTTCTGCTTTTTTGCAACTACAATCAATCCGCTGGTATTTTTATCTATACGATGCACCAAACCATATCGGGTTAATTCTCTTTCATCAATTTCAGGACAATTGTGTTGTAAATGCCATGCCACAGCATTTATAAGCGTATTGTCTGGATTGCCACTACCGGGATGAACAACCATACCAACAGGCTTATTTATAATCAATAAATCATCATCTTCAAAAACAATATTTAATGGAATGTTTTGCGGAATTATTTCTGATGATTCAGGGGAATTGGTGTCATACACAACAATTTTATCTCCGGACCTTGTATTGTAATTTTTTTTGATGGGCTTTTCATTCACCAGCACCATCTCATTTTCTATAGCCTGTTGAATTTTATTTCTTGTGGCGCCTTCAATTCTTTGCATCAAAAACTTATCAATTCTCATGGCTTCCTGCCCTTTGTCAATGATGATCACATGTTTTTCAAACAACTCGTCTGAATCATTGATTTCATGATTTATTATTTCTTCGTTTATCATCGTTTCTATTTTGATTAGGTACTTATTGCCAACTGCCAACTCATATCTTATCTTTGCAAAGTAAAACATTTTAGTACTCTATGCAATCTGTAATATTCAAAGATTTAGGGGTAATTGATTATAAAACAGCGTGGGACTATCAGGAGAAATTGCTTCAGCAAAATGTTGCTGTTAAAGCTGCGTTGAGAAATGATCCTGCCCAAACAACAAAGATTGATACACAACATTATTTTTTGATGTGTGAACACCCCCCTGTTTACACTCTAGGTAAAAGTGGTGATATGAAAAATGTTTTGATGAGTGAAGAAGAATTAGCTGCTGCAAATATTGAGTTTTTTAAAACGAATAGGGGAGGCGATATTACTTTTCACGGTCTGCAACAAATGGTAGGTTATCCCATATTAGACCTTGAAAAAATTTATACTGATATTGGAAAATACATGAGAAACTTAGAGGAAGTTGTAATATTAACCGTTGCTGAATATGGTATAAAGGCGGGAAGAAGTGATGGAGAGACGGGCGTTTGGATAAACCCTTATATTAAAGGTGCAGAAAGAAAGATATGCGCTATTGGCGTACGTTGCAGCAGATGGATTACTATGCATGGCTTTGCTTTAAATGTGAATACCGATCTTAATTATTTTAAAAATATTATTCCCTGTGGTATTGAAGAAAAGCAGGTTACTTCTATTGAAAAAGAATTAGGACAAAAAGTTGAATTTGATGAATTAAAAGGAAAAATAAAAGAAAATTTTAAAAAGGTTTTTGATGTTGAATTTGTAAACGAGGAAACAGAAAAATTATAACTTTTTTAGCTCCTTTAATATTTGAAATTTATTGTTTTCAATTAATAATCCGTTTTCATATAATTCAAATCGGTACCAACCTGTGCGGACAAAATTTACTTTTTCAATAATCAAATATTCCTCTTTTAACTTGGTAAGTTCAAAAAGAAACTTTTCGGCTTCATCAAAAAATTTAACTGTATATTTTTTAGTTTCAGCATCTTCTAAATGTATAATGATGTTATTATCCTTTGCTGTGAAAATAGTACTGCTTGGGTAGGTAATTACCGGCTTCGATGGGGGAAAAACAATGCCTGAATCTTTGTTCGCTGGTGGAAAAGTATATCCGCCGGCGGACGTGCTTTCCGGTGCGTAAATTTCTTTTACAGGTCTTGCAGGTGGGGTCAGTATATAAGAACCGCCTTCAAAAGAAACAAAAACCCTGTAATACATTTTGTTATAGGGGAAATTTATATCTGCAAAACCATTCTCTTTGCTTTGCGGGCTGAGCACGCTTCCAATAGTGGTAAAATTTTGGAGGCTATCGTAAGATCGTTGTATGTTGAGGGCAGTAATTGGTTTGGTGTAATCATTTATCCAGCTGACAATAATTTTATTATTAAGATTTTTTACCTGTATAAATGGTAACGCCTTCTCCTGCGCAAATAATAAATTTGAAATGATAAGAAATACAGCAAATAAAAAAAATGGTTTCATCATAGTTTGATGGAAGGATGTTTGCAAATATATATTGTAAAGGTTTGGTGAAATTATTTGAGCAGTTAAATGCTGTTAAAAGTAATTAAAAAATTAAAGTGCCCTGCGGCAGTGATTTGTTGCCCTGTAGCCCACCTGTATGAATACAAAGGATGTTACTTCCAGGTTTAAAATAGCCGCTTTTTATTTTAACATAAATGGCATACATCATTTTTGCAGTGTATACAAACTCGGTAGGTATGCTCGTTTCAGCATAAAACGAGTTCATAAAACCAATTAGTTCGGGAGTATGTTTTGCATATCCACCAAAATGAAAATCACTAAATACAACAGGGTTTATATCTGCGCCTACCCCTAAATGATTTAATCTTTCGGGTATATCTAACATATTTTTTATAACAGGTATGGCAATTATTTCCTGATCAATATTTTTTTTTAAAAGTAGACCGGCAAGCGTTGTTGCAGTGCCAACAGAAGTAGATATATGTGTAAATTTTTCAGGTTCTACAACTTCCATAATGAGTGATGCCCCATATGCACCCGCAACATTGTAACCGCCCTCGGGTACCAAAATAAAATCTCCGAAAAGATTTGTCAATTCCGCAATATTATTTCCATTTTCCTCGAAATCTTTGTAATCTTTTCTGCTGATGAATCTTACATTCATGCCAAGATCTTTGCATCTTGTCAATGTGTGCGATAATATTTTGGGTTCTTCGCCTCTTACAATACCAATTGATTTAATTCCTTTTTTCGTGCATAAAAAAGCGGTAGCCACCAAATGGTTAGAAAAGGCTCCGCCAAAAGTTAGCAGTGTTTTGTGAGAAGATTTTAAACACTCTTCTATAAAATAATGCAGTTTAAATAATTTATTACCTGAAACATCTTCATGTAATTTATCAAGCCGTGCAATAGTAAGGCTTACGTTTTTTTTTATGGTATCCTCGTTAATAATAGTATCAAAACTTATATTTTTAAAGCTAATATCCATTTATAAAATGAGTTATTTTGGGGATTTCTACAACATTTATTCTGCTTGATTTCCTCTATTTTTGCTCCGATAATTATTTCTAACAATGTTCAATGGTAAAATTAGGATTTAAATTTTTTTACAATTGAATTAAAATATTTTAAAAAAATGAAACCGACTCTTTTAATATTAGCAGCAGGAATGGCAAGTAGGTACGGTAGTATGAAGCAAACAGAAGGTTTTGGACCTGATGGTGAAACAATTATGGACTACTCCATTTATAATGCCATACGTTCAGGATTTGGTAAAGTGGTATTTATTATAAGAAATGATTTCGCTGAAAATTTTAAAGAAGTTTTTGAGCCAAAATTAAAAGGTAAGATTGAAGTGGACTATGTTTACCAAGAACTGGAAGATTTTGTTGATGTTTCATATATGCCCCATGATCGCACAAAGCCATGGGGGACAGGACACGCTCTGTTATGTGCAAAAGACAAAGTACACGAACCATTTGCGGTTATAAATGCGGATGATTTTTATGGCAAAGATTCCTTTGATAAAGCTGCTGATTTTTTGATTAATAAATGTGACGAAAATACTTCAGCCATTATCGGTTATAAATTAATAAACACTTTAAGTGAGCATGGCACAGTAAGCCGTGGTGTTTGCGAAGTAGATGAAAATAATTTATTGACTGTCATTAACGAACGTATAAAAATTTACAAAAAAGATAATGAGGTGGTATTTGAAGATAATTCCAATTTGACTGTTTTAAAAGATGAAACAAATGTTTCTATGAACTTCTGGTGTTTTCATCCCTCAGTATTTTCTATAACTGAAAAACTTTTTGCTAATTTCCCCAAAAATAATATGGACAATATAAAAGCTGAATTTTTTATACCTTATATAGCTGATTTTATTTTAAAAGATCATGATAAGAAAATAGTTGTTATCAGCACAAGCTCACAATGGTTTGGTGTTACATATAAAGAAGATGCTCTAGGTGTAAAAGAAAGCTTGCATAAACTTATTGAAGAAGGCGAATATCCCGAGCGACTTTGGGCTTAATGCTTCAATATGGATTAAAAAAAATCCGCTGAAATTCAGCGGATTTTTTTAATTTTAATTACCTTTTATCATAAAAACATAATCTTTCATTTTTTCTACCTGACCTGGTCTGTCTATACCTTTCAAAGAAGGAGATGAATTAATTTTTATTTTCTCATTGTCCTTGATCTTTTTTACAGCTTCTATTGCACGGTAAATATTTGCAGATTTAATTGCATAGACAACACCGGTTGCATTAGTTTCTGTACTGGTTACAATTCCTATAAGTTC
>JAYUZL010000263.1:0-9465 GCA_043751875.1 Ferruginibacter sp. | reverse complement strand
TCTCAAAATATTGCTCGTGCTACAGCAGATGTGGGACGCCCTGCAGCTGGAAGTCAGCAGTTTAAAGATATCTTTAGCAGAATACGATCCATTCCAATTAAAAATGGTGGTGGTTTATTTTTGGATAAAACAAATTTATATAATGTAGAAGGTCAACTTAATTTAAGTAATTACACAAGCAAAGTTGCTGACATCATCATCGGTGGAAATTTTAAGAGGTATCTTTTAAATTCTGAGGGTACTTTGTTTGCAGACACCGCAGGTAAAATTGGTATTAATGAATATGGAGGATATGCACAGGTTAGCCGCCAGATTGTTTCCAGACTTAAACTCACTGTTGCAGGAAGATATGATAAAAACGAAAATTTTCGAGGACGTTTCACCCCTCGTGCAACAGCATTGATAAAAGTCGCTGAAAATAAAAATGTTCGTTTATCTTACCAATCTGCTTATCGTTTTCCATCAACACAACAACAATATATTGATCTTTCTGTTGGTGGGGGAACCCGTTTAACAGGTGGGAATGCATTACTTGCCAATAAATATAATTTTATTTTAAATCCTACTTATTCATATGAAAGTCTTCAAAGAGGAACTCCTCAAAAAGTTACTGATTTTACCTTTAGACCTGAGTCGGTTTCAACTTATGAATTAGGTTACAAAGGATTACATTCAAACGATAAATTATTAATAGATATTTATGGTTATTATGGTCAATATAAAGATTTTATCAGCCGTACTATTTTGGTACAATCAAGAACAAATGCACCTATAACTCAAGCAGATACTTCAAAAGGATTTACATACTCTATTCCTGTAAATAACAGTAAGAAAGTAAAAACAAGTGGTTACGGTATAAGTCTTGATTACAGACTTCCTAAAGGTTTCATTGTTGGTGGTAATTTTTCATCAGATGAAATAGGAAATATTGATGCAGGATTCTATTCATTTTTTAACTCTCCAAAATTTCGTGCAAATCTAACTTTGACTAACAATGGCTTTGGTAAAAACAAAGCTTACGGGTTTAATGTAACATATCGTTATCAGGATGGATTTAATTACCAGGGAGATTTTGCCAGTGGAGATGTACCGGCTGTGCAAACGGTAGATGCACAGGTAAGTATGAAAATGCCTGAAACTAAAACGTTATTAAAAATTGGTGCTAATAATTTACTTAACCAATATTACAGAAATGCTACGGGAAATTCTGTTGTAGGTGGTTTGTACTATGTAAGTATTGGCTTCAACCTGTATTAATCAACATATTTAAAAATAAAGAACAATGAAAACATTACTAAATAAATATAAAAAAGGGTTGTTACCAATCGTTGCGGCGGCAATGTCACTAGCTTCTTGTAATAAAGATGTGCAGCAATTTTCTATCCCCGTTCAAACTGTTGAGGGTACTATTTCACTCGATTCGATTTTAAAAACAACCCCAAACGATAGTTTATACTATTTATTAATAAAAAGAGCAAGTTTAGGGCCTACTAACTTTGTAAATTTACTAAAGTCGACGACAGTTACTAACCAATACACGTTATTTGTTCCTGATAATAACGGTATGAAATTATTTGTCAATGCTGTTTCAGGCGGGCTTGTGCCATTGGCTGCCCCCGATGCTGTTTTTGCGGGTTTTATTAATGCCAATTTACCTGTAGCATCTGCTGTAGGCTTGGTTTCTTATAATATAATTCCTCAGCGGTATGATACGGCTTCTATTCCAAATGTGTTCCCAAATTTTCCAGTAGGTACATCAATATTTCCTTCGCCGGCAGCACCGTTCCTTACGTTCAGAACATTCCCTTCTAAAAGACCTGGTATTTTAAGGGTAAATACTTTGCCAATGACTACTCCGTTAAATATTAGTGCAATAAATGGCATTATACATCACGTTGCAAGTTTAATTGCTCCTCCTAGTCCTACTTTTTTATGGAACAGAATAAATAGTGATACTACACGTGGAACCGGTTTGAGGTATTTGAGAGCGGCAATATTGCGTGCAGATAGTGGTACAGGGACACCTGGTACTTTATTTTCAGCTTTAAATAATCCTGCAGCCAACTTAACTGTATTTGCGCCAACAGACGCAGTATTTCAAGGTACTTTAACAGCATTAATTACACGGGCATTATTAGCACAGGGATTAGATACGATGAGTGCTGTCGCAAATGCCTCAGCTTTAGCTTCTACCCCTGCTGTATTTTCAAATCCATTATTGTACAGCACCCTTACGGCTACGACAGTAAAAGGAATTATTGTTTATCATTTGTTTAGTAATACTGCATTTACTGCTAATTTTCCTACAACACCAACTAAGTATCCTACCTTGTTAAATACAGCTATACCATCACATCCTGGTATAGAACTAAATGCAACATTTACAGGCGCATTTGCAACAAGCGCTACCGTAAAAGGATTAGGTAATGCAACTGCAGCTAATATATTTATTAATGGGACTCCTGCGCCAAATGGTTCGAGTGATCAGTTTTATATTAATGGCACGCTTCATAAAATAAGCCAGCTTTTATTACCACAATAATAAAATTTAAAATATAACTAAAAACGACGGCTTCTTTTTAGGAGCCGTTTTTTTAATGGAACAATTTTAATAATTAACCAAAACAGAACCGTAAATGTTTCCGTTTTTTAATAAATTTTTTTTTATTGTACTACTACCTTTATAAAAAGAATAAAACTGATCCTTATAAAAAAGCAAAAAATAAATATTGTATGGTTTAAAAGAGATCTGCGTTTTACCGATCATGCACCGCTGTATTATGCGCAGCAGGAAAAATTACCTCTGCTTTTCATTTATTGTTTTGAACCATCAGTAATGGCAGGTGAAGACAGTGATATTAGGCACTGGAGATTTGTTTATCAATCGCTTCAGGATATGCAGCTTAAACTTACTGATATAAATGGCAGTCTTTATATTTTTTATAATGAGGTATTAAGTGTTTTTACAGAAATAGAAAAAATGTACTCTATCAAAACAATTTTTTCTCATGAGGAAATAGGTAATAAACTTACGTATGACCGTGATAAAAAAGTAATGGTTTTTACCAGGCAACATGGTATTGAATGGAAAGAGTACCAGCACAACGCTGTGGTGCGAAAACTAAAAAGCAGAAAAAACTGGCACTCTATGTGGACCGCTAGTATGAGTATGCCAACCTTGCTGGTAGAGGAAAATAATTGGAACTTTGTGGTTTTGCAAAATTCTTTTTACGAATTACTAAAAGGTAAAGCTTTACCGAATGAAATAATTAAGGTAGATAAAAATTTTCAGCAGGGAGGTGAAACATTTGCATGGAGGTACTTAGATGACTTTTTAAAAGTGCGTTGTATAAATTACAGCAAACACATATCAAAACCTGCCCTAAGCAGAAAAAGTTGTAGCCGTTTGTCTCCGTATCTTGCCTATGGTAATATAAGCATGAAGATGGTGTACCAATATAGTTTACAGCACTATCAAAAAAGCAGCAACAAAAGAGCGTTATCAAATTTTATTTCCAGACTACATTGGCACTGTCACTTTATGCAAAAATTTGAGGACGAATGCCGTATGGAATTTGAAAATATAAACAGAGGTTATGACGCAATTGTAAAAACAAAAAATGATTATTATATCAATGCATGGCAAAGCGGTAACACAGGAGTTCCGCTTGTAGATGCCTGCATGCGCTGTGTGGTAGCTACAGGTTATTTAAATTTCAGAATGCGTGCATTGGTAGTTTCTTTTTTTACTTTTAATCTGTGGCAAGACTGGAAAAATCTTCATTTTCTTGCTAAGCAATTTTTAGATTACGAACCCGGTATACATTACCCCCAATTACAAATGCAGGCAGGTGTTACCGGAGTAAATACAATAAGAATTTACAATCCTATAAAAAATTCGCAAGAACACGATTCTGATGGAATTTTTTTAAAACAGTGGTTGCCTGAACTAAAAGATATACCTGCCCAACTAATACATGAGCCATGGAAATTAACTATCATTGAACAGCAATTATATAATTGCACAATGGGAACTGATTATCCTGTTCCTATTGTAGACATTGAACAAACAAGGAAATATGCAAGCGAAATTGTATGGAACCTAAGAAAGAATTATGTGGTTAAAAAAGAAGGTAAAAGGATAACCGGTAAACATGTAAATTCAAAAGCTGGTTCTGGAGATATTTTTATTGGTAAAAATTAATATCTTTCTATAAAATTTGCAATTTTATAAAGAAAAAAACCTATCACGACAGCAATAGAAATACAATACATATACCGCCCACTTTCCCGGGAAGCTTCGTCATATTTTAAATATTCTTTACTGGTATATTTACTTTTTGTTTTTGCAAATGCTAGTTCATAGCCTATTATTAAACCTAAAATACCCAATACACCTATCCATCCGAGAAATTGCTGTGGAAAAGTTGCTTCTTTTCCTGCTGAAAGAAAAGCGTCTTCTCTTTCAATAATTTTATTTCTTTTGTCTGAAATATCACCCGGTAGAATATTTCGAGTTAATAATTCATTCTGTATAGCAGCTATCATTTCATGATCCCATTCCTCAAATTGGTAGACCATCTTAAGCAATTCTTCATTTGAATATTGTATTGCTAAATCGCCAAAATTATTTTCCATTTAAATGCATGTTACTTTTTTAAAATTAAGTTTATATGAATTAAAATAAATAAGTGTGTAATTATTAAAAAATTTAGTTAGCGTATTAATAATGCTCTTTAATTTCATGTTAATGCTTAGAAACAAAAATATGGAAGCGTCTGTTATAATGGTTATCATCATTTGTCCGATACTTATTTATATTTCTCTTTGTATTTATAAAGGAATTGTAAGATGGCAAATAGGGGAGCGCTTAGAACATGCTGCTGTAAAAACAATTCGACTAAAAAAAGAGGCATTTACCAGGATGGAAGTAAACAAGGAAATAGAAATAAATGGAAAATTGTTTGTTGTGAAATCGTATGATATTCAAAATAATGAAGTAATTTTTAAAAGATTGTTGATGAAGATGTGAAAAAAATAATTGATAATATAAATGTACAGTTACAAAACAAAAGCCAATCATTTTTACCAACATTTCAACTGTTATAAATAGTTTTAATGCCTTCTACTTTTGAAGAAACTGAATTTAGTAAAGACCGTACTTTTATAAATTATAAAAAAGTATTTTATTCTTATAATGAAGTGGCCGTGGGCCAAACCACTTCCATATATATTCCACCACCTAATTTATAGATTTTATTCGTTAATTATTTCTTTACATCTGTGTACTTAGAGGCGATTCTCTCCGTGTATACATTGAAATAAATCTATAAAAATTAAATGATAAAATATTTAAAATTAATAATATTATTTTGCTTTTTACAAAATGTTTATGCACAAACAACCATCGTAAATGCCAGAGACTCTGTAAAAAAAGTGTTAATTTAGAAGAGATAGTGATATCATCGTCCAACTATGCAGAAAAAAAGAAAAATATAGCTCAAAAAATTGAAGTGATATCGTCGAAAACAATAGCGCAAATTAATTCACAAAATACCGGAGACCTATTAATAAATACGGGGAAAGTATTTGTACAAAAAAGTCAGCAGGGCGGTAGTAGCACAATTTTACGTGGTTTTGAGGCTAGTAGAATTTTACCGATTGTTGATGGTGTACGAATGAATAATGCCATTTACAGATCAGGTCATTTGCAAAACGTAATTACAACTGATCAAAATTCTTTGGCTAGGGTAGAAGTGATATACGGCCCTTCTTCAACCACATATGGAAGTGATGCTTTAGGTGGTATTATTCAGTTAATTACAAAGGCACCTGTATTATCTTCAGATAAAAGTTTTTTAATAACAGGGATAGCCTTTTCAAGGTATAATACGGTAAACAATGAGAAGACAGTACATTTTGATGTAAGTATGGGAGGAAAAAAATAGCATGGTTTCAGGGGTACAATTTTTCAGATTTCGGTGACATGAAAATGGGGCGAAAATATTCTAAAGATTATCCTGATTTTGGAAGCATGCTAAATTATATCGAACAGATAAACGGTGTGGACTCAATTATAATAAACAGCGATGATAGAGTTCAAAAGTTTTCAGGATTTAAGCAATGGGATATTACACAGAAAATTTTATTCAAACAAAACAGCAGTGTAACTCATTTATTAAATTTTTAATTATCAAACTCCACAAACGTACCCCGTTATGATCGTCTGCAGGATAAAAGAAATTTCGGTGGAACCCTTGGTTCAGTTTTACGCTTTGCCAAATGGTATTATGGACCTCAAAAAAGGTATTTAGGCTCTTATGAATTTAACCTAATTAATACCGGTTTCTTTAATGAGGCTAAAGCAAATATTAGTTACCAGTTTATAGAGGAGAGCAGGCAAACAAAGGAATATAGACGTTATGATAGGTTTGAAAGGCAGGTCGAAAAGGTAAAAGTTTTTGGCTTAACGTTAAGTGGCAGAAGAAAAATGGGAAGACATGAACTTGTAATTGGTACAGATCTGCAGTTAAATGATGTGAAATCAACCGCCAGCAGAACAAACCTTAACAATGCTGTGGTAACTAAATTAAATACAAGATATCCTGATGGTAAAAATAAAATGAACAGTGGAGGCATATATGCGCAACATATTTATAAATTTAAAAGCGAAAAACTGGTTTTAAATGATGGTATTCGGTTTCAAGTAACGAATTTAAAAAGTGATGTGCTTGATAATTCTTTCTTTAATTTACCCGATACTGCCGTCGTGCAAAATAATTATGCAATTACAGGGAACATAGGATTGGTTTACTCCCCCGGAAAATTTACTACTTTAAGAACTGCGTTATCATCGGGCTTCAGGGTTCCTAATATTGATGATCTTTCAAAAGTTTTTGAATCGAATACCGCAGCAAGGCAGGTTGTTATACCAAATGCCAATTTAAAGCCCGAGTATACATACAACCTTGATTTATCGCTCACTCAAATGATTACGCCAAATGTTACAGTTGAAATCACTGGTTTTTACAGCCTTTTTAGAAATGCGATTGTTAAAGCACCATTTAAATTGATGGGTCAGGATTCCCTCTTATAAAATGGTGTGACAAGCCAGATATTAGCTAGCCAAAATGTAAATAGTGCAAATTTATATGGAGGCAATATTGTTTTAAATGCGGTGATTTTAAAGAATATTACATTTAACAGTACGCTGAGTTTTACGAGCGGCAGATATAAAACCAATGCAACAAAACAATCCAGTATTTACGAAAAACAGTTAAACGGAACTTATTCTATTGTAAACAGAAATGTATCCAGTAAACCATTCGATCATATTCCACCCGCAATTGGCAAAACAGGTTTGGACTATCAAAATAAAAAATACAATGCTGAAGTTTATGCTCTGTATAATGGGTGGAAAAAACTTGACAAATACAATGCTGATGGCGAAGACAATGCACAGTATGCAACACAAAACGGTATTCCGGCTTGGCTAACAGTGAATTTAAAAGGTAGTATAAAACTGAAAACATACTTGCAGTTGCAAATGGGTATTGAAAATATTTTCGATAGAAACTACCGTAGTTTTGCTTCAGGATTTTCTGCTCCGGGGCGAAACTACATTTTAGCATTAAGGGCAAACTGGTAAAAATTAATCTTAAATTTATTTGGTAAACAATGCTAAAAATAATATGTTACACAAACTTTTAAGTATAATTATTTTACTCAATCTTTTTGCGCTGGATGCAGTTGCTCAAAAAACATCAAATAAAAACTTATTTGACTCCTCAAAAAAAATAAATATTGTAGCAGCTTCATGCGGTGAATGCCAGTTTAAAATGCTTGGTAGAAGTTGTGATCTTGCTGTAAGAATAGATGGAAAATCGTATTTTGTTGATGGAACAACTATAGACGCATGGCGATGCACATGCAAAAGATGGTTTTTGCGAAGCTGTAAAAAAAGCAGATGTACAGGGGGAGATTGTTGGTGGAAGATATAAGGCTACTTATTTCAAATTATTAAAAACAAACTGATTATCTACCTATGAAATTTTTTAGTTCTTCAGTTTTTACCCTCATCTTTTTGATTTTTTTTAGTACAAATATTTTTGCCCATAATATAATTGAAAATATTATTGAATGGCAACAAAAGTTAAACACAGAAGAAACAGATAAATTTAAAAGTCCTTTTTCTGCAGAAGAAAGGACTGCTTTTAAAGGGCATTCGTTTTATGTTATAGATACTTCTTTGGTGGTAAGAGCTATTATTGTTTTAAGTAACAAGATCGAAAAAATTCCCTTTGCAACTTCTACAAATAAAGTAGCCATGCATAAAGAATACGGCAAATTGAATTTTACAATAAAGGGTAGGGAATATTCGTTGGTAGCTTATTAGTCAATTGACTTAATGAAAATAGAAGAATACGCAGATTATTTATTTTTTCCGTTTACCGATGAAACTACAGGTACAAAAATTAATGGGAGAGGACGATATGTTGACCTTAGAATCCCAACAACGGGTAACACAATTATTATAGATTTCAACAAATCATGTAACCCATATTGTGCTTACTCCAAAAACTTATCGTTCCCTAAGGTGGCTGCCAAAAATAATCTGGCAATCAAAATATCGGCAGGGGTAAGATATATCTCCGAGCATTAAAAATATTTTAAAAAACGCTCCTTGGGCAACCGGTTTTACTCATTCCTCTACCTCTACCACCACCACCACCATTTAATAATTTGCTTACTCTTATACCTGAGAAATAATATAAATCTTTTCTTTTTGGGTTTCCACGCTGTTCGTTGTTAGCAGGGTAACTCGAACTTGGGTCAATTTCATTTCCCCTGTAAGCCAATTCTACTGCTTTTGATCCTTTTGCATTAAAAAGTGTTATTTTATCAACGTAAGTTGTAGATACATCATCTAAATAATCTGTAAATAATTTTCTTATTCCCACTTCAAGACCCACCTGTAGACTTTCAGATAATCTAAATTTTAATCCACCACCAAATGGTATTGCAATTTGTGTAAGTTTATATGCCTTTCTATCAGGATATGCTGACAATCCCTCACCTTCTGTACTTAGAGGTTGCAAATAAACTTTATTTCCTGCCGTATCTTTTGTGTAAGGATTAAAGTGATAGACAGCAACACCCGCAAAAACATAAGGCGTAAAACTGTTCCCTCCAAGGTTTAAAAAATTGTATTCCAATCCAATTTGCAATTCTGATATAGCAGTTTTAAAATTTAAATTCCTTTTATAATTCCCTTTTGCACTTGTATTTTTTTTATCATCACCTTCTACTGAACCATAAGTAAAACCGCTTCTAATACTAAATTTAGAAGACAAATCATAAGACAAACCTAAGCCAAACGAAGGGTTTGACTGTTCAAGTGTAAATCTTTTGTTTTGCAAATCGCCTTGATAATTAGCAATACCTCCAAATAAATCAACATGTAAG
>JAYUZL010000262.1:0-2594 GCA_043751875.1 Ferruginibacter sp. | reverse complement strand
ACAGAACTGCTGAATAAAAATACATCCTGCAAAACAACGGCAATTTTACTACGCAAATAAAATAGATCGTATGACTCAATATTATCATTATCAATTTTTATAACGCCTTTTTGAATATGGTATAAACGGTTTATGAGGCTGATAACAGAAGTTTTGCCACTACCTGTATTACCAACAATGGCAAGGGTTTCGCCGACACCGATATTGAAGGAGATATTTTTAAGAACATAATCATCATCATTGTAAGCAAACCATACTTTATCAAATTCAATCCTTCCCTTAATCTCTTTTTTTGTAGTATTATTTTCCCTGAAAGCCTGGTGTGTAACATCTGTATTATCCAATACTTTAAACACCCGTTCACTCGCAATCATACCCATTTGCAGTACGTTAAATTTATCTGCAATAACCCTTAAGGGGCGAAACAATAAATTTAAACATAAAATAAAAGAGGTTATAACACCTACCATTTCAGGCTTATCCAAATCGCTTAACAATAAAGATTCTTTAGCTGCCCACCATACCAATAACCCAACCGATAATGCAGAAACCAATTCTACCACCGGAAAAAAAACAGAGTAGGCAAAAATGGATTTTATATTCGCATTCCTGTGTTTTTCGTTAATATGATTAAACTTTTTGAACTCCCTTTTTTCCGCTGCAAATACCTGTACAATGCTCATGCCCGTAATGTGTTCCTGCACAAAAGCATTTAGTTGCGCTACTGCGTTACGTACCTTTATAAAAGATTTGTTTACACTTTCCTTAAAGTAATAAGTTGCAATAATTAAAGCAGGAAATGGCACCAGACAAATAAGCGTTAATTGCCAGTTAATATAAAACATGTAGGCCAATACAGCAAAGATGGATAGCAGATCGGCAATAATTGGTATTAGCCCATCACTAAAAATATCATTGATAGATTCAATATCATTAATGGTTCTTGTAGTAAGGGTTCCAATGGGCGTTTTATCAAATTGAGACAAGTTAAGACTGATGACTTTTTTATAAGTAGTTACCCTCATATCTTTCACTACGCTTTGCCCTAGAGATGCGGTAGAAAATGAAAAAATAAAACGGCAAACTGTTTCTATTAAAAGCAGCAGCAGTTGAATAACCGTAATGCCAACAATTACCTGACCGGTACCTTTTAAAAACCAGAATTGGGTTCCTGGCTGTAATCCCCTGTTAAGTGTGAGTTGAATAAGCCATGGGCGAACCGGAGAAATAACTGCCAAAAAAATTGCCAGAAAAAGCGACCAGAAAAATTTATTTTTGTAAGGTGAGGCAAATTGAAATACCCTGCGAAGTAATGAAAAATTAAAAATAGCTTTAGTTTTTACCAGCTCACTCATAATGTAAAGTTAGTAATTTACCCCTTGCACTTTTTAATTAACAAGTATAATTATTTACTGTTGATTAAAAATACTCACCTTTTCTGCCAGATATTTTTATTCCATTTTTTTATTATAAGCTTTAATAAATATAGCCCCCAGATTTTTGTACGGTGGTATGTAATCATCCCAGCTTTCGCGAACTTCTTTGTTGGGATCCGCATAAAATACTTTTGTTAACGCTGCCCACATATCTTTCCAAACAAGGGTATTGCCCGAAACCAACGTCTGGTTAAGGTAATTAATTATTGGCCTGTTGATATCTCCTTTACCTATTTCTTTGGTAGAAATGATATGTGCATCAGGGCAAACAGACAAAATTTTACTAAGATTTTTATAGCCGCCGCACGAACCGAGTAAAATTATTTTTGCACTGCCTGCCATTCTGTTAATGGTACCCGGCAACCAATAACTATGGCCCCGATGAATGATGATAGATGGAGAAAAGTCTTTTTTATTTAAATACCTGGTTAAGTGAGCCTGTGCCGTATCATCTAAATTTTTATCGCTGTTTAATGGAAGGTTGGCATAAATCCAAACTCTTTTTCCTTTTAAAGATTTTATTTCAACCCATTCTTTTTGAGTAGTTATTCTCCAGTCTTTGGCAGCAAAAGAATTCATAAATCCCCTGTAATTTGTTTTGCCATCTTCATCTCCATAAAAAAATACTTGTTGTATAATTCTGTCGCTATCATCACTAAGGTATTTATTATTGATAGAATAAATTGATGGAATACCTATTTCACTGCTGAGGTCAACATTATTACTGTCTGAAGATAAAAAAATTGTTTTCAGTAAACTGTAAATTACTTTACCTCTTGCGTTATTGTCATTGTTGCTGCGTTGTTCATTATTAATTACATTTTTTAAAATATTTCCCAACAGTTCTTTGTCTTTTATACTGCTGTAACTATCAGCCACGTCAACAGCGTCTTCAAGATTATTGGATTTGTCAAGGTTAGTTACAAATGCCTTCATCAAAACAGTAGCTTTATCCTGTGGCATCGTTTTTAAAAACACATCCAACTGGTTAAAGTTAGCGGCCATTTTTATAAACTTTCTGAAAAAGTCCATATTAACGCTCAGCAGTAATTCATCTCCCCTTTGCGAAGAGCCCATTTTTTGCAATAGCCGGTTAAAACTATGTTTATAACTGGATGTATAAATATCATTTTCACCCATTACAATTACGTAATAAAT
>JAYUZL010000261.1:0-2081 GCA_043751875.1 Ferruginibacter sp. | reverse complement strand
AACTTTGATGGATACAAAATAATGGAACCATTAATATTGGCAGCTATTTCAACATTGCAGAAACACAAATAAATAACTCATCTGTGGTTTAAAAAAGTTTCACTTAAAAGATTAGTTGCAAACTTTACCGCTAAATAAAATCGGCTGCTTTGCCAATACGGGATTTGTAGAATTGAAAAATCATACTTAACTAGTGTTAGAAATAAGAATACTATTATCTGTTAAATTATAATCTACTATCTAGATTTTTTAAAATTATAACCTATGAATAAAATATTTTTGTTTGTTTGTTTTCTTTCGATATTCAGCAATGCAGAAGCTCAACGTCTATCTAATATTGAAGAAAAAATAATTTCTTACGTTAATCAGCATATGCCTGCTACTACTGATTTGCTGAGAGAAACAGTTGATATTAACAGCGGTACATTGAACATTGACGGTGTAAAGAAAGTTGGTGTTATTTATGGTAAGGAATTAGAAAAAGCGGGTATGAAAACTGAGTGGATCAAGTTACCTGATAGTCTGAACCGTGCCGGGCATTTAGTGGCGTATCAAAAAGGTAAGAAGGGTAGAAAAGTTTTTATTATTGGGCATTTAGATACTGTGTTTGAACCAGACATGCCCCCCAATCCATGGAAAATATTGAATGACTCTACCGCAACAGGGCAGGGTGCCAATGATATGAAAGGTGGTGATGTGGTAGTAATAGCTGCTTTGCAAGCGTTGAATAGTTTGGGTTTAATGAATGATGTTGCTGTAACGGTTTATTTTACCGGGGATGAAGAAAAAGCTGGAACGCCAACAAGTGTAAGTCGTAAAGATTTTATAGAACGTGCCCAACAATGTGATGTAGCTTTGGGTTTTGAAACGGCCGTAGGCCTAAATACCGTCGCAACTGCCCGTCGTGGTGCAAGTAGCTGGCAGTTAAATGTTACAGCAAAAAGCGGACATTCTTCAGGTGTATTTAGCAGCGGTTCGGGATATGGTGCTATTTATGAAGCTGCAAGAATTTTAAATGATTTTCGTTTACAATTAAGCACCGAAAAATATTTAACCTTTAACCCGGGGCTCATTATTGGTGGTTCTGAAATGCATTATGATGCGGAAAAAGCAAAAGGCGATGCACTGGGTAAAACGAATATCATTTCGCCGGCAGTTACTGTAACAGGTGATTTACGATTTTTAACCGAAGCTCAAAAAGAAGCTGCAAGAGAAAAAATGAAAGCCATTGTAGCCAATAATTTAATTGGCACAAAGGCCACTATTAGTTTTAGTGATGGCATACCGGGTATGGCGCCAACTGAAGGGAATAAAAGTATTTTAGCCATTATTGATTCTATTTCTCAAGGCATGGGTATTGGTAAAACAGCAGCTGGTGATCCCGGCTCTAGAGGAGCTGGTGATATTTCTTATATTGCTAAGTATGTGGATTGTGTAGATGGTTTAGGTACATCAGGAAGAGGTGCACATTCACCCGGAGAAACCATTAATCTAAAGGAATTTCCGATTTTAATACAACGTGCTGCAATATTAATTTATAGACTAACACATGATTAAAAGAGTGGATACTTATTATAGAACATTTCTTACTTTTTACCCATAGCACTTAATTTCATCCTTGAACTTTAGTACTTTTATTATGAAAAAATATCTACTCCTATTTGTCTGTACTATCTCAACTATTTGTGCAGCATCACAAAATTTACCTCGAGTAATTATTCTTGCAACCGGAGGTACTATTGCAGGTCAACAACCCAATACAGACAAGGCCGGTTATTTATCAGGCAAAATTCCAATAGAAGAGTTGTTGAAAAATATTCCTTCCATTACTCAAAAAGTAATTGTGCAGGGAGAGCAAATAGCATCAATAGGAAGTTATGATATGACCATTGATATTTGGTTGAGATTAGCAAGGCGTATTAATGAAATATTTGCGAAAAACGAAGCTGATGGTATAGTAATAACCCATGGCACAGATACACAGGAGGAGACAGCATATTTTCTTAACCTTACGGTGCAATCTGACAAGCCGGTTGTTTTAACTGGATCTATGCGACCTGCAACAGCCATAAGTGCTGATG
>JAYUZL010000260.1:0-3800 GCA_043751875.1 Ferruginibacter sp. | reverse complement strand
AATTTGTTGATGATTAATGATCAATGCAAAATGATGAATGTTGAATGAGATTACATACTAAAGATGTATAACTCTTAATTCATCAATCTTTTTCTTCTTTACTCGGCTTTACTTCAATTGTTTCGGGTAAAATATAAATATTGGTAGTAACGAGTTTTGTAGCAAGAATTTGTTTGCGTACTTTTTCTGCATCTGCTTTATCTAAAAAATTGCCAAGCTTAATTTTAATATTAGGCATTTGATAGCTCATATACTGTTTCTGATCTGGAAACATCTGATATAATTGGGCTCTTATTTTCATAGCTGAAGGCCTATCGTTTGTGCTAATAACCATCAGCCTGTATCCCCTCGCAGATGTAAGACCGTTGGTATAAGTAACTGTACCCAAGCTACTGTTGTATTCTGCCATTTTTTTTCCAAGGATATCTATACGGGGATCTTTAATAACAACTGTAGTGCCTGAAGTTATAGTGTCAGATAAAGTTTGTGCATGTAAGTTTATAAAACAAAAAACTGTCAGGATCAAACTAATAACTTTCATTCTTTTTATTTGTATCATCTTCAAAATTGTTTACTGCATTTTTGCTTTGTTCAATAATCTTTAAGCTGCTGCTGCAGCCAATTCTATCAGCACCGGCTTCAATTAATTCCTTTGCAAAATTAAAAGTTCGTATACCACCACTTGCTTTTATTTTAACAGCATCAGTTAAGTGTTTTCTTATTAATTTAACCGCATGTACGGTAGCCCCGGTTTCAGCATAACCAGTAGATGTTTTCAAAAAGTCAACACCTGCTATCCCATATAAATCACAACATTTTATTATTTCCTCATCGCTCAAAACGCCAGTTTCAATGATCACTTTTATTACTTTTTGTTTTCCTTTTACAATTGGTAAAATGCTGTTTAATTCTTTTGCAAGATATTGCCAGTCGTTATTTTTTAAAGCAGCAATATTGATAACCATATCAAGTTCATCTGCACCTTCAACAATGGCGATTAAAACTTCAGCGATTTTAGCTTCAACTGCACTGTAACCAAAAGGAAAACCAATAACCGTTGCAACTTTTACAGTACTTTTTTCCAAAAAAGCTTTTGCTTGTTTTACAAACATAGGCGGTACACAAACGGCTGCCATATTATTTTCATTTGCTTCTTTACAAAGCGCATCCACATCTTTAATTAATGTAATTGGTTTAAGAATTGTGTGATCTATATACTCCGCAACGTTCATTTTACAAAATTAATGAAAGTATTTCAAGGCAATAGGTTAAAGAATAAAGCCGGAATTGTTTGTATTTATTTGAAAAATCTTTAAAGCCATTCATCAATAAATCACAATACTTCACTATACTTTCGGTAATTTACAAATCTGTTAATTTAATTCACCAATAAAAAACTGCTATGATTTTATTAAGAACAGCCTCGCTGTTATTTTTATTTGCATTTTTTTCAAACAATGTAAAAAGTCAGGTTACTTCTCCGTTAAATGGCGTGGCCGATGTTAGAAATGTGACTTATGCTTTTACAAATGCCACGGTTGTAAAAGATGCAAAGACTACTATAAGCAATGCAACCCTTATTATAAAAATGGGCAAAATTGCGGCAGTTGGCTATGGCATTGTAATTCCTGCAGATGCTGTAGTTGTGGACTGCTCAGGCAAATTTATTTATCCATCTTTTATAGATATCTACAGCGATTATGGCCTAGCCACTCCGGTGCGAACCACTGCTGTATTTAATTTTTCTGCTCCCACACAGTTTAACAGCAACACAAAGGGTGCATTCGGCTGGAACCAGGCTATCAAATCAGAAGTTAATGCCGCATTGCTCTTTAATGCAGACGAAATAAAGGCAAAAGCACTGCGTGAAAATGGTTTTGGTATTGTACTTACCCATCAAAAAGATGGAATAGCCCGCGGCACGGGTTCGATTGTTGACCTCAGCGACAGAAAAGAAAATCTTGCAATGATTAAAGAAAAAGCTGCCTCTTTTTATTCATTTAATAAAGGGACTTCCACGCAAAGTTATCCGGGTAGTTTAATGGGCTCAATAGCTTTATTGCGCCAAACTTTTTTAGACGGTCAATGGTATAAAAATAAACCTTCGGCAGAAGGAACTAATTTAAGTTTACAGGCATGGAATAACAACCTGATATTACCACAAATTTTTGAGGCAAATGACAAGTGGAACGATCTTCGGGCAGATAGAATTGGTGATGAATTTGGTGTTCAGTTTATTATTAAAGGCGGGCAAAATGAGTACCAGCGTATAAATGAAATTAAGGGTACAAAAGCAAGTTTTATTTTACCTCTTAATTTTCCTGCAGCAATAGATGTTGAAGACAACAATGACGCTCGGTTTGTTTCTTTAGCAGATTTAAAGCAGTGGGAAATGGCGCCAACCAATCCTGCAGCTTTTGAAAAGCAGGGAATTAACTTTTGCTTAACTGCAGCTGATTTGAAGGATGCAAAGCAATTTTTACCAAATCTTCGCAAAGCAATCCAATATGGTCTTTCAGAGAAAGCAGCTTTAGATGCACTTACAAAAAACCCTGCACAATTGCTTAATATGTATGGGGAAATAGGAAGTATTGAGCCAGGTAAACTTGCCAACTTTATTATTACAAACGGATCTGTATTTGCCGAAAAAACGGTGATCCTGCAAAACTGGATTCAAGGTGAAAAAAATACTATAAAAGATGATGTGGGTAATTCCACCCGTGGCCGCTATACAGTTAAAATTTCATCTCCAACAGCAAATAAATCTTTCATCTTGGAAGTAAAGGATAATGCTGTAGCAGATATAATAAGTGCAGATACCATTTCAACTAAATACAGCAACGATGGTAAACTCGTTAAAATTAATTTTGACGAAACCAAAAAAGCTAAGAAAGGGTACAGACTTAGTGGTACAAATAATGGGAAGCAATGGAACGGAACGGGTACAGACAGCACAGGTAACATGGTATTGTGGACTGCAAATTTTGATGGGGAATTACCAAATAAAGTTGACAGTATAAAAAAGGAAAAAATAATTTCAATAGGTACGCTCACCTTTCCAAACATGGCATATGGTTACAAAACTTTGCCGCAGGCCGAAACAATTTTATTTAAAAATGCTACTGTCTGGACGAGTGAAAAAGAAGGTACATTAACTAATACAGACGTGTTGGTTGAAAATGGAAAGATAACAGGTATAGGGAAAAATTTGAGTGCAGGTGCTGCAAAAATTATTGACGGTACAGGTAAGTTTTTAACTGCAGGTATTATTGATGAACACTCTCATATAGCAACAGCATCTGTAAATGAGGGTGGCCATTCAGTAACATCTGAAGTGCGGATTGGCGATAACCTTGACCCTGATGATGTAGATATTTACCGACAACTTGGTGGCGGTGTTACAACATCTCATATTCTTCACGGTAGCGCAAATACCATTGGCGGGCAAACACAGTTGATCAAACATCGTTGGGGTTTGAACGATACAGAATTAAAGTTTGCCGGTGCTGATGGGTTTATAAAATTTGCATTAGGCGAAAATGTAAAACGTACAACTTCACAAAACAACAACCGTTTTCCCGATAGTAGAATGGGAGTGGAGCAGGTACAGATGGATGCATTTACAAGAGCAAAAGATTATGAAAATTTACTTAAAGGAACTGATGCAAAAAATGTGAGAAGAGATTTAGAGTTGGATGCACTGGTAGAAATAATGAATAAAAAAAGATTTATAACATGCCATAGCTACGTAGAAAGTGAAATCATAGAAACCATGCGCATGGCCGAAAAATTTGGTTTTT
>JAYUZL010000259.1:0-20605 GCA_043751875.1 Ferruginibacter sp. | reverse complement strand
TTGTTGATTCCTCTTGCCTCAGTTTGAAGTCGGATTTTGACAGTTCGTGTTGGCATTTGTTTTATTTCTGCAGCGATAATCTTAGTTCTTAAGTTTTTCCATCCCGCTTTCCAGTTAATATCACTAATAGCTAATTTTACATACTACAGTCCTGCTTTTGCAAATGCTTTTGGCGGCAGCAGGCTTATCGTTTTAATACCCATATTGTATTAATGTCATGAGCGGTAATCCATATAAAGTGTTTTGTTATCCGTACAGCTCCACTTCCTGAAACAGGTCTATAAATAGTTTCAACAGCATTAGACACCGGGTTAATAGCTTGTAATAGACTTCCTTTCGATGCACGCACCCAAACTCGTCCTGCTCCTGTAGCTATATCTCCTCCACTTCCGGGAACTTTTGTGTCGATAATGGCAACTACTTTATTTTTTTTGGGATTAATATGGCTTACCGTTCCGTCTCCCTGATTTAAAGTCCAAACGCCATTTTCTCCTGCTGCAAGGAATCTTGGGGTTTCTCCTACACTAATAGTAGCCACTACACTATTAGTTTTTGGATCTATCCGCTGAACCGAATTAGTTGATGTATTTGTTATCCATATAGCACCAAAATCAAATACGGCACAATGAGAATCCGGCAAAACAACAATCCTTTTTTGAATCGTATTTGTCTGAGGATTTATTCGTGTGATACAACCTGCACTATCTGATAAAACCCATAATGAACCGTCGCCTATAGCCAACATAATCTCGCCATTTCGGTCTGAAATTCTACAAGGTATCACCGAAAGTATATTTCCGTTTTTCTTATCTACTCTATAAATTGCTTGTTCACTGCAACTCGCTAACCATAATGAATTGAAGCCAACAATCAAAGTTCCGCATGCACCAGGTATCGGTACGGTTAATATAGGTTTCTTACTTTTTACTGAAAGCTTTTCAACCCGATCAATATTTAATATCCATACATCATCTCCGTCTGTGGCTAAAAAATCAGGAGAGCCGGGTAACATCATTGTTTCAAAAGCAGTTTTTGTGATTGACAATACTTTGGGCATATTATTTTGCTGGGAAAATAATAAGAAAGGCAATATTAAAAAACTAAAGAGAAATAATACTTTCATAGAATGCTAGTTTATGTAATAATATAAAATGACACAAAATGTTAAGACTTAGTGACAAGTATGGCTTAGAGAGTTCTTTTGCCCTGAACCGCTGCCTGCCTTTTAATAAAGTTAAATGATAAGAACTAACGTTCATCGATGTTTGCCATAACAAATGATCCTATGTTGTTGATGTTGATTGCTACAACGAATAGCCGCAACTATAGTAATACTTTTGTTAACTGCTGTTATTTTATGCCCTAGAATCATTTACTTCTAGTTTCGAAAAATCTTTGAATTGTAGATTTATCATTTCGTATAAATTATCAAGTTTCGACTTCAACTACAATATAAACAGATGCGGAAAAATCAAATAGCAAACTTATACCTCCCACAGCCGTTCTCGTGTGTCGTCCTTTCTCACCAAAAACTTGCACTATAAAATCTGAAGCACCATTTATTACTTCTGCATGTCCTGTAAATTCTTGAACGCTATTGATTAGCCCATGAACAGCGATAATTTCTTTTACACAGTTCAATGAACCCTAAAGCTGTTTTATAGCAGCCAAGCAATTGATAATACACATACGTATTGCGACTTTACCAGTTTCAACTGTTACTTCTCTGCCAAACTTTCCTTTAATCAATTTGTCTCCTTCGGAACAAACTTGACCGGCAGTAAAAACTAAATTTCCACTTTGCTTTGCAGGAACGTAGTTAGCAAGCGGTCATTGCATATCAGGAATAATTATTCCTAGCTCTATCAACTTCTCATCAAAAGTTATCATGAGTCAAATGTTTTACTGTTTGTTTTTTTTTAATTTATTAATTGTTTATTTCAAATTCGAGCTGTTTCCGACGGGGAACTTTTGCTAACATTACGGCTTTGTTACAGTTATGGCATTAAATTTCACGTCCCGGAACCGCTGCTTGGCTTTTGCTGAATCTAAATAATAAAAATTAATATTTTAATGATGTTAGCTCCAACAAATTCAGTTGTGTTCTTGATATTGATTGCTACGACTTCAAGCCACACTAACCCAAATTCATTATGAGCAGCACTACGACATCGTGAGTTTCAAAGCATCCGTCAAACGTTGAGCTGCATTGTCCCAATTGATTAGGTTGAACAGTGCATCTACAAAATCTGTCCGTTTGTTTTTATACTTTAAATAATAAGCATGTTCCCACACATCAATAACCAACAATGGTATGCAACCCCACTGTGTCAATTTTTCGTGATTCTCACATTGTAAAACTGTCAAACTATCGCTGTAAGGTTGGTATGCTAAAATGCCCCAACCGTTGCCGTCCACATTTTTTGAAGTCTCGGCAATTAATAATTTTAGTCTGTCGTAGCTTCCAAAGTTTTTTTCAATTCGTTTCAAAAGATCTCCTTTCGGCATGGTCATTTTGTTGGTGAGGTTTGTCCAAAAAATTGAGTGTAAAACGTGGGATGAAAAATGGTAAGATAATTTCTTAGTCCAAAAGTCAACAGTTTCCAAATTATTATCATCCAAAGCTTTTTTAATCATTACTAAATCTTTGTTTGCAGCTTTTATTGCTCCACCATGATGAAAGGTGTAATGCAAATGCATAGTTTCAGCATCCATATAAGGTTCTAAAAAGTTTTCGCTGTAAGGCAAAGCCTGCTGAATATAATTACCGTTTGCATCTACCAACTTGTCAATATTATTGTTGATCAGGTTTTGTGCATAAGCATTATTAGTGATTATAAGCGAAGCTGCACCAACTAAAATGCCCGATTTTAAAAAGTCTGCTCTGTTCATAAAATTAATTTTAATATAATGAAAATTAAAGTTTTAGAGTTTTCAAAAGCAAAGCAACTTACGTTTAAGGCTTGGCATGTTGCGATATTTTGAAAATCAGCAGCCCAAATTGCTGCTGCATAAAGTTAGAAAAATTGATGTTAAGAAACTACAACCTGGTTTTTTTTGTTTGCTGTAACTTAAGACAAATAACAAACCAAAAGCTGAAAATAAATTCGTCTACCCGGCATAAGTCAAACCGCCACCTAGCGGTATTCGCCGCTATTACCCACAAATTATTATGTTTGTTATCGCTGCTAAATTATCTCTCTCTTTTACTGAAGTTTTTGTCATTTGCAATTGTTCGCAATTGGATAGCTTTTATAAATTCATCCAAATTTGAAATTAATTTAAAAAATGTTTGGATTGTTAAAAGAGAATCTTCATAAGTGCCTTTGAAAAATTAAATTCTAATAGTTCTCCTGTACAATGACCCGAGATAACAAGTAAATAATCTCTAAACATTTCATCTCTTCCCGTTGATTCTACCCGTATACTTCTAGGCATCCAATAATAATGAGATTTTTTTGTGTAATAGTTTCAATATAAAATCCAAGTTCATTTGATAAAACCGCTAACCCGGGTCCTATATACAACGATATCTCAATCGTATATTTTAAGTTGCAGAACAATTTCAGTACACCATGTGTTTCAAATGAGCACACGACTTTTAGAGCCGTCAGGAGTAGTAATCGTATCACCAACAAGCATAAAATTTAGAAGCCGTAAACTATTTACAGAATCTTCAGTACCAATATTAGAAATGTCATCACGAAAAGTCATTTTGAGATATGTAATTAACGCCTGCTCGTTATGCTGCTGCTAAAACTTTTGCTGTGAGTCTATAACTTTCTTAATCATAGAAATATTAATGCAGACATGGATAAACATTCCTCCCTTTGCGCCAAAGTCATTTTCCATATCATTAACAAAAACGGCAATACCTGATGCATCAATAGAAATTGAGTCAGGCTTGATCATAATACGAATATTTCTGTGAATTTCATTCTTGTCGCTTGTAAAAAAAATAACAGTTCTATATCTTTTTTTAGTCTTCATTAGCAGGCCTTTTTCAAGAACTTTTTGAAATCGTTTTTTAGGGTTCAACTTATATGGTGAAGAGGGAAGTTTAACCGGAATTTATAATGTGGAGCATTAAACTACTTTTAAGTAATGTCTCCCAACTGGTAACATTGGACCCGCTTCATCTCTACCGTCTAAAAATGGTGTTGGTAACCAATAAATAATTAAAGAGTATAAGACCATCGTAGATGCCAAGGTGTGTTCTATAAACTACCGACAAAGCGAATATTTATAAACGCTATTGGTACTGTTTTTTTCATGTAATGCAGTAAATATTTTTAGCTTCATAAAAAATTTCTTGTAATTTTTGCAGCATTATTACTTTTGTCTTAGTACTTGAAAAAATTAATCTACATAGCATCGCTTATAATCTTGCTTCTGCAAACAGGAGGGATGCAATTGCTATATGAGGTAAAGCAAAAACTGGCACAGCTTGAAATGACAAATGCTTTGAGTAACTATAATACTCGCTTTGACATACTTTCTATTTTATTGAGCGACTTTAAAAATAAAATAAATGAAAATGAAATCTCAATTAATGGAAAACTATACGATATAAGTTCGTTTGTCATAAAAGGCACAACTGTTCAACTTGTGGTGGTTAACGATGAAAAAGAAGAAGGTATCTTAAAAAAAATTAAAGAACTTATTACAGGTACTAATAAGCACAGTCAACTTCCCACAAAACTTTTGCACCTGTTAGTACTCAATTATATTTTACCTCACAGTACATTTAAATTTAAGTTGCCACAATTAACTCAACAAAAATGTTTTTCGTATTGCTGCAAAATTATTTCCGTGTCCGCAGAAGTATCATCGCCCCCACCAAAGTTTATTTAAAATACATAATGTTACAAAGGCTTCATTTAGTTTTTAATACTAAATGATATTGCTATTCTACTTTTAAAATGGAATGAAAATACATTTTAAACATTTTATTTTAATTAAACTATGCAAATGAAATTTATAAACATTTGTTTTATAATAATGCTTACTGCCAAGGTTCAAATATGTTTTGCACAAAATACTTTAAGTGGCAAAATAACCGATAAATCAAGTCATGTATTAAGCAATGTATCCATCTACATACCTGATCTTAAGCTTGGTGCAGTATCAAATGCAGCAGGTACTTATACCATTAAAAATATACCCAACGGAACTTATCTTGCAACAGCAACTCAGGTCGGCTATGCTGCCCAAACAAAAGAAGTAATAATTAAAAATACAGCAACAGCTAATTTTGTTTTAACTATCTCCGGCCAGGAGCTTGGCGAAGTGATAGTTACAGGTTTTTCTACGGCCACTAAACAAAAAAGCAACCCCATACCAGTAGCTGTAGCGACGCACAACGAGCTATTACAAAACAGTGCTACCAATATAATTGATGCTATTTCTATTTTGCCGGGAGTAAATCAAATAACAATTGGTGCAAGTATTTCAAAGCCTGTTATACGTGGGTTGGGCTATAACCGTGTTGTAACAGTTAATGACGGTATACGGCAGGAAGGGCAACAATGGTTTGATGAATTTGGTGAAGAAGTAGATGAGTTTAGTGTTGATAAAGTGGAAATACTTAAAGGCCCTGCCAGTTTAAGCTATGGCTCGGATGCTATGGCGGGGGTAATAAATATGTTGGCTGCGCCACCGCTGCCCGAAGGGAAAATAAAGGGGAATATTTTAACAAATTATCAAACCAATAATGGTTTAATTGCCGGCTCTTTAAACCTTGCGGGAAATGAAAAAGGATTTATTTGGGATGTTCGGTACAGCAATAAAATGGCTCACGATTATAAAAATAAATATGATGGCTATGTTGTTAATTCAGGTTATGCTGAAAGTAACTTTAAAGCTTTGGTTGGTATTAATCGCAAGTGGGGTTATTGCCGTCTCACACTTTCTTCTTTCAATACGAAGTTGGGTATTGTAGAAGGTATAAGAGACTCCACAGGTCAATTTTTACAACACTTTGTTGTAGAGGGGCCTGAGGACAGTTTAGGCTTAGCATCTGCGGGAAGCCTTACCAAATACAATAACTTCCCCATCATTCACCAGCGCATCCGGCATTACAAAGCAGTTTTAGATAATAGTTTTATAATCGGCAACGGAAGATTAAATCTATTGCTGGGCTTTCAACAAAACAACCGGCAGGAAGCCAATAACCCCGCACGTGGTGATGTCTTTAACAATTATTTTTTTTTAAATACCCTTAACTACGATGTAAGGTATATTTTACAGAAAAAAAACCACTTGGAATTGTCAGTCGGTATAAATGGAATGTATCAAAATTCGCTGAACAAAGGCACTGCATTCGTTATTCCTGAATACAATATATTCGATATTGGAGGCTTTGTACTTGCTAAAAAGCAATTCGATAAATTGTCAATTACCGGAGGGCTACGTTATGACAAGCGTATATTAAAAGGGAAGGATTTGCAGGTAGATTCTTCAGGAGCACGTCTTAAAGGTCCTGAACCCGGTTCTTTAGCAGCGTTTACAGCTTACAATTCTAACTTTTCGGCACTGTCAGGTAGTGTTGGAATAACATATGAATTCGATCATAATTTTTATGGGAAACTAAATGTTGCAAGAGGATACCGGGCACCTACGGCATCAGAGAGTGGCGCAAATGGCATTCATGACGGAACACCTTTTTATGAAATTGGCGACCATAACCTGAAGGAGGAAAGCAGCCTGCAGACTGACCTCACGCTTGGGGTAAACACAAATGAAATAACAGCTGAAGCAACAGGCTTTGTAAATAAAATTAATAACTACATTTTTGCTGAAAAGTTGGCTAGTGTATTTGGCGGAGATTCGTTGAGAGAAGACCCGGCGCTGGCATTGGCAGAAGGTCCGGCATTTAAATATGTGCAGGGCAATGCAACACTAACAGGGGGTGAGTTTGTATTAAATCTTCACCCATCTGCTTTTAGTAGACTGCATTTTGATAATAGTTTTTCGTTTGTGTATGCAAGGCAAAATAACCAGCCTGATTCTACAAAGTATTTGCCATATACTCCTCCGGGTAAATACCGAGGAGAACTAAAGTTTATTTGCCCCAACAGCAAAACAATTAAGAACGCCTATTTAAAACTGGGAATAGATTACTATTTAGAGCAAAATAAAATTTATTATAAATATGGAAACGAAACCATTACACCTTCTTACACTTTATTCAACGCAGGTATAGGCGGCGATATTTGCAGCCACAACAAAACTTTGTTTTCTGTTTACATTTACGGAGCCAACCTTGCTGATGTTGCTTACCAAAGCAGCATGAGCCGCCTAAAGTATGCTGACAGAAACCTTGCAACCGGAAGAGTGGGTGTTTTTAATATGGGGAGGAATATCACCATTAAAATGATAGTACCACTTCAATTTGGTAAATAAGAGAAATTGAAAAAGTTATGGCCGTTGGTGGTAACCAATAAATAATTAGAGCAAATAAAACCAATGTAGATGCCAAGCGTGGTCGCCGATGTACCGGATAAACGAAAGTTTAAAAATCAATTTTTATCACACTCTCCCAAATAAAAGTTATCAATTGCCTTTTTCATAATTTATTTATTTCATAATTATGTGCAAGTCGGAGACCACGCCTCCGGCATCTTCTACTGTCTATTAACTTCTAAGTATCAAAGGTGACGAACAAAAGCGGAAGAATAGCTTAAAGTGGGGAATAATTGAGATATGTAAGGGTGGTATTAAAATTGCACTTAAAAAATTAATCTTTTTATTTTCTAAAATTAAGTCACCAATTAAACAAAAAATATATGAAACATTTATTGATCATTGCTGCTGCCTTTTTTGTTACATCGTCTGCTATTGCTCAAACAGAAATGGCTAAAAAAAAGCACCACAAAATGCACCACAAAATGAAGGGCGACATGGATATGCCTAAAAATGGTTTGATGATGGAAGATGGAAAAATGATGCAGATGAAAGACGGTAAATCTATGATGATGGACAAAGACATGAAAATGTCAAACGGATCTATGGTAATGATGGATGGCTCTATGAAAATGAAAAACGGAAAGACGATAATGCTTAAAAATGGCGATTGTGTTATGATGAACGGGAAAATGACACACATGCCAATGAAGAAAAAGATGGCAGCAAAGATGTAAGTTTTTATCAACAAGCTTTCCAATAGAGAAAGCTTGTTGATTTTTATAATACAAATGCGCTTCGGTCTCCCCACAGTTGGTGTAATTACGATGTTTATTCTATTCTCGGCTTTACAAGAAGATTCTTATCTGTTTGTGTCACTACCAACCGAAATAATTTCTGTTAGAAAAGAATTCTAAGTTGTAATTAGTTTTTATAAATAAAAATAAATTCCTCAATGCTTGTTGGTCTAGACAATAAAAGGTAAAGGAAGTGAGGTTGTAGACCCATAACGTTTTCTAAATTAGATATACCTCGTTATTTGGTACGCCACAACCCAATAAGTATGTTTCTAATTCTCAACTGCTGTGATCCTGTACAATAACCCATGTGTTTTTTATTTTCTTAAAAAGTAATGTGAATACACCTTTCTGATCTCCTGCTGTTCTTGCAAGCTGCCATTTCCCAACAACGGAATAATACACTCAGAAAGACGCTTGAAGCTGATAAGCTCAAAATCCAATTTGCCCATAGCAATTTTATCAGAGTAAAATCTTTGATAATTTTTTAAAATATTTTCCCAACCATATTTAACACCGTTTTTGCTTATGAACATAAGTGAATCACTCTTCCAATAGGTATTCATATAGCGAGACATATCTCCTGCATTCCATGCCATTGTCTGTTTATTCATAGCAATACGAATCTGTATTTCATCTTTAGACCGAGCCTCTGCCGATATAAAAAGTAGTAAGGCCAACAGCAGTTCGGAAAGTTTTTTCAAGTGTTTGTTTTTATCAAATTTATGCAATATTAATTATGAAAATATCCATGCTTTAATGAATGGCAAATGGCAACTCACCTCTCAATAATTTTCGTCTATATAGCTACATTGTAACCCTACCGAAGAAACGTGCGACGCCACCGAAGATGCCAAAAGAACAAATACCTAAACAACAGCATTCAAAATTTTGCCGAAGGCATAATAAAGTTGTACCACAGAGACAGTTAATAAAGGGCAGTTCTGAGTTAAAATAGTAAACTCCATTTAACCTTGCGACAAACTTCTTTACCTCTGTGGTTAACGTAAAACTTCATCCTTCTCTCTCGTTAAAACTATAAACATTATTTTTGCAACATGAACCAAGTAATAACCCAATCTCCTTTTTTAATGTACTCCGATGGTGAAGGTGGAATTTATGAAGATGAAACCTTGTACACAGCGGGCAGAAGCGGGTGGGATGCATTGCCAATACCTGAGGACGAATGGATCTTGTTGCCCGAAGGAGGACAATTATATGAACTGCCGGGCAGACGTGGAATTGGTATTGATGTAAAAACAGGGGAGATGCGCATTTGCGAAAAAGGCTGGGCAGTAGCTGCATTTATTCCACCTGCGCATACAGGATTATATATTTCTGCATACGAAACCATGCCCGATGCGCCTACATTACCACTCTTTTGTTACACGGCTGCCGGCTGGCAAGATGAAAAGATTTATGTGCCGGCAGTAAGGATTGAAAAAGATATAAGGCAGGAAAGTGAGGGCTATCACGATGATGAAATTGAAGTGGGGACAGCCTATTTATTAAAAGCTTACCCAAACAACAGGCTGGTAAAACATTTAATGGAAAATTGCTGCATGACGTATACTTGTCCGGCAGCACGTAACCTTGCACTTGGTAGGTGGGAATGCCCCGTGCCTGTTTCGCCTGCATGTAACGCAAACTGTATTGGCTGTATTTCTTTTCAACCGGTAGAGGAAACAATTATTAGCACGCAAGACAGGCTTACTTTTAAACCTACTGCGCAGGAAATTGTAGAATTTACTGTACCTCATTTAGAAACTGCACCTTACCCAATTATCAGTTATGGGCAAGGCTGCGAAGGCGAACCTTTGTTGATGTGGGAAACGATCAAGGAATCTATCATTGAAATAAGAAAGCATACACAAAAAGGCAGTATTAATATCAATACAAACGGTAGTATGCCTAAAGCGGTGAAAGCCTTGTGCGAAGCTGGTCTTACAAGTATACGTGTAAGTACAAACTCTGCTCGGGAAGAAATTTATACGCCTTATTACCGCCCTAATAATTATAAGTTTGAAGATATTATTGAGACTTTAAAAGTGGCTCGTAGTTTAGGCGCTTGGACGAGCATTAACTACTTTGTTTTCCCCGGCATGACGGATAGCATTGCAGAATATGAAGCGCTGAGAAAACTTATTAAAGAAACAGGATTGAACATGATACAGTGGCGCAATTTTAATATTGATCCAGATTGGTACCTTGGCAAAATAAATATGACCGATACCGGCGAATGTATGGGAATGAAACAGTTTATGGAATTGATTCACGAGGAATTTCCGGAAGTAAAATTTGGTTATTTTAATCCATCAATAGAAAGGATAAAGGGAGATTATGAAATGGATTTTGCACATTGATACAATAAAAATATTTAGACATGCCCAAACGAAACTCGCCAAATGATATCGTCAATATTGATGACTTAAACAGGTTAGACGAAATTGTGATTGATAAAAGAAATACTAAAAGGGCAGATGCTAAAAAAAACAGGCGCAATAGGCATTATCAAAAACAGTTCATTAAAAACGCTTTAAAAAAAGATTTTTTTAATACGAATGCTGAAGATGAATAAAGTTATTGAAGTCCATTTATTTATTTATAAATATGATCATTTTACCGGATAACTCGCAAAGGGCCAAAAACAGTTTAATTGCATTTTATGTTTTAGGGTTTATTGAAATTGCATTTATTATTTCATCTTTATTGCAATACTCATTGCTTAAAAGAATGGAGAAAGGTAATTATACAAAGGAAGAAGCCACTGCTAATGATATAAGGCACCAGGCTATTGCTTATGCAAATGCGGCCATCTATATCGTATGCATCGTTTTATTTATTATGTGGTTTAGGCGTGCATATAACAACCTCAATTTATCTGGACGGTCAAGTACAAACTACCCCGAAGGTTGGGCTGCAGGTGCATGGTTTGTCCCTTTTTTAAACCTTGCCCGTCCTTACTTTATTATGCAGGAAATATGGGGCAAAACACAAGAGGCAACGCATAATTTAATTAGCTACAAATCTTCAAAAATAGTTGGATGGTGGTGGGTGGTATGGATCATTGATAATATTGGAACCAACTTTATAAACAGGTATTTTAAAGAAAGTAATGTTGAAGAATTAATAATATCTACTATAGCATCACTCATCTTTAATTCCGTTGAATTAATAGCACTTGTAATGCTAATCATCATTATGAAAAATATAATAGTTTTCGAGAAAAATTTACAGCAGTCGCTGCGGGAAGAAGAACAAACAGAAAGCGAGGATAAGCTGAATTTTGTGATGTAGATTTTTTGGTTTTAGCAAAGAACAATAAGTTAAGGTAAGTCGCAACGTTTTCTTTTAATTCCTTCCTACTTTTTTTCTTTGCGAGAAATAATTTTTTACACACAGAAAGTATGTACATTAACACTACAAAGCTTTAAAAACCTTATAGGTTTAAACAAAATGTTTTGTATGTTTACCCAACATATTTGCCAATCAAAATCGGCATTTATTTTATTACCTTATGGGACTAGTAGCTGCATTCGTTGTTGTGGTAATGGTTACCGCAGGTATTTATTTGTTTGGATATGCAGGTGGTAATTATTTTTCGCTGCTGAATCTAAAAGCCGTTGGCGAGAAATCAAATAGCTTACTTTCTCCTGCTATTACAGCAACTGTAATTGTTTTATCCTTTTTTATATTTGATGAGAAACTTGTATGGCGGCAATGGATTGGTATAATGTTAGTACTTATATCAGTTATTTATTTTTTGCTGCAACCTAAAACAACCATTCTATCTAATAAAAAAAATACCGGTTTTATAAGTGGGCTGATGTGTGTTATTTGTATATCTCTTACTATTATTTGTTCTATAAAAGGCGCAAACAGTAATATTACTTTCTTGCAGGCTATATGGATAAAGTTGTTGCTGGCACTCATTTTTATCGTAATTGGTCTATCATTTATTAAAGAAAAAATAATTTTGAACAAGCACCCATTAAAATTTTATATGATTGTTGTTGTTGCTGTAATTTGCCAAACAATTGTAGCTAATTATTTATGGTTTTATGCATCCTTCCATTTAGGTATTGCTGTTTTTCAATTAATACTTGCCACGTTGCCACTCTGTGTTTATGCAGTTGATGTATACATCTTAAAAAAATCTGCAAACGCCCCATTATTTTTATTGGTTTCTGTTGTTGCTGCTCTTGGTATTTGCTTAGTCGTTTTGTGATTGACAATATATGACAGAGGGATTTTGTTTGTTTGTGAAGTATTTAAGAATCAAAGTATTAAAAGCTTTATTTATATACCAATAGACAAATTTTAAATTCACAGATATGTAAAAAAATATTTCAACATATCCTCTACAGCATTATTTTTTATACTAATTATTCAAATAGGTACCGCATTAAATCCTTTTCAAAGCATGTTAAAACTTTATTACAACATACTTTCTTGAGTATAAAGGTTAGGCTTCGGGATTTTCAAATTTTCAAAAATTGTGGGGATTTTTGAACATAAACTGCAAGGGTATCTTGCAGTTTTTTTATAACTAAATCTTTCAAAATTTTAGGTTGCCTAACCTTAACTAAATCTAAACCGATAGCTACAAAGCCTATCAATTCTCTGCCAATGGTAGATTGCATGTGAAGTAAATAATTCCCGTTGCTTAATTTTTCCCATCGCTGAGTATGGTGCCAGTAAAAGCTTTTATAAGATTCACCATAATTCTCATCAAATTCTAATTTGATGTTATAAACCTTTTCATTTACAGGATCAGAAATACCATATAATTTTTCAAAATGTTCTTTGTATTCAACTACATATTTCTTTCTATTAAAAGACTCATTTGTAAGCGAAAAATGAAGTTGCTTGTCAATGGAAAAAATCAGAAACTGTTTTGTTTTAGTAAACCCGGCAACATGAACCCTTCCCCGATGAAATACAAGTTCCATTGGATACATAATAAGTGGGAAATCACTTTTGGTTATTTTTAAATCGGCAGTGTTTAAAATTTCATCCATTATAATAATGGCTTTGTTGTTGTGTAATGTCCAAATTAAATCTTCCAGCTGCGCATGTTCAGCCTGGCCATACATATTTTCATTGTAATTTGTTTTGCGCAAATACAATTCATTTGCCTGTATATACTGTTGAAAATTATTCTTAGAAAGATCTTTAAAAATAATTTTTTCAAATTTTTCTATAGACAGTTTTCTTTCTTCTAAAATAGAATAAGGAGCAAAGTTTTTTAACAGATAAAATGAATTGATATCAAATGTTGTTATTTTTTCTGCTGATGTTGTGTATTCCAGCTTCCATATTTTTCTATTTTTTTCATCTGCATACTCTATAATTTTTTCTGCATCATTTATGTGCAAAGTCTTTAGCTGGTTAAGATCACGGTACAATTGCCGCTCACTTATTTCTATTCCTGCTTGTTTAGCCCATTTAGTAATAATTTCTATTGTTACAGGCCCACGCTTAAGCCTGTTGTATAGCCGCATTAATCTTTCAGCATGTGCAGACATCTATTTCGGGTTTTTGTGTACTATGAATAAGAAGCTTATAATATCTAAGTAGTTATTATATAAAACTGGTTTAGGTATTTCTCCTTTTCTATATTAGGTATTGATAGTATCCTGTATTTTATAAACATTTAACTGGTGAATACGCCATCAATTTCAAAATGGTTGGCAAAATAAAACGCACGAATAATTTATAAACTGAAAACTATTCGTGCGTGAGAAATAACTTTTATCTTACAACTGTTTAAACTCTTTAAACAGATCTATTTTGTTATTTTCAATCAGGGTTTGATAAACCTTCCACTTTGTAGTGAAAAAAGTATTGATTTTAGAAACCGCTTCTGCAATTTTACTCTGTGCTTTTGTCACTAATTGATCTTCCTGTTGGGCTGGAGCTACATTTTTTCCCGAAATATTATCCAGAGCTTCCCGGTAAGCAGTCATAACGGTCTCCTGAGGAAGCTGCCCGTACCCCTGCCTTTCAACTTTTTTGCCATTGATAAAATCTTTTACCGTTTTTATTTCTTCCTGAATTTTTTTACTCTGTTTGCGTAAACTATCAGCTATTGGAATCTCTATATCTTTTAACTGTGCTTCGTATTTTTTAGCAATTTCTTCTGCATCGTTTAGTTGATCTATTCCCTGCGTAAGTTTTTCTCCGTTGATTTGTAATTTATTCCTTAAAGTTTTTTGGGCCGTTAAGATTGTAGAATTATCAATTTTTCGGGGATCAGCTTTTAAAATTATATAATTTGAATCTACCTGCTTTTTGAAGTTGATGACAACTTTGTATTTCCCCGGCAATACAGCGTCACCGCTTGGCTCATCTTCACCTGGTTTAGGTTTTGCAGTACCCGGATATCGGATACCCTTTTCATCCATACGCCAGTATTGTTTATTAAAACCTGTATCAACACTCCATTTAAGGGATCTGATCAGTTCATTTTTGTCATTATAAATTTTTACAAGTGCACTGTCAGATTTATTTTTTTTACCGTTTACAGAAAGTGAATCAGAAGGTTTTGTATTCTCCTTATCCAGAGAGTCTTTATACATTTTGTTGCTTTGCAAATCACCAACAGGAATTTTTTCTGAAGTTTTCTTTAAATTATTTACAACCTTAGCAGTGTCGGTTTTCTGGGGTAAAATCTTTGTATAGAAATTAATAGCGGCACCTCTTTTTTTATTATCTGCATCCCAAACGCCCCACGTACTCCACTCATAGCCCGGCGCATTTTTATAACTTACTATGTAAGCATCGTTGTTATTAAAAGCAATCACATTCTTATTTATTATTTCTTTATTGGCAGCAAGTTTTCTTAAAGGTCTAATATCATCTAAAATATAAATAGCCCTGCCAAATGTTGCAATACAAAGATCTGCTTCTCTTTCCTGTATGGCTAAATCGTAGGTACTAACACTTGGATAATTATTTTTAAATTGCTGAAAACTTTTAGCATTATCTAAGCTTACCCACAACCCCTGCTCGGTACCTACAAAGAATAAGTTGGGTTCAGTTGGATCTTGTATTAGGCACAAAGCATAACCTTTTATATTTTTATTTTGAAGAATATTGGTCCATGTATTTCCAAAATCAGTAGTCTTAAAAATGGTAGGCGCAAAATTTCCTGTCCGGTAATTATTTGCTACAACATAAGCCTCTGCCTGATTGTAGCGGCTTGCTCTTACCTGTGGCAACCAGCTTCCTTTTATAAGGCCGGCTATTTTATTTGTTAGATTGGCCCATGATTTACCGCCATCTTTTGTTAACTGAACTTGCCCATCATCTGTAGTAACCCATAAAATATCTTTGTTTAATTTACTGGGTTCAATGGCTAAAATAGTGCAATGATTTTCTGCACCGGTTATATCAATACTGATACCACCATTTTTGCTTTGGTCTATTTCTAAGCTGTCGTTGGTTGTTAAGTCCGGGCTGATAGTTGACCAGCTTGCACCCTTATTTGTACTTTTGTGTACAAACTGGCTTCCATAATAAATTGTTTTTTTTTCGAAAGCATCCTGAGCAATTGCGGCATTCCAGTTAAAGCGAAGTCTATCTTTATTAATAGTATTCGTGGTTGAAGGGGGTTCAATATCCCATTTTTCACCTGTTGTAATATGATATCTTCCTAGATTACCACCCTGGCTCATGGCATAAACCCAGTTTGCATCTTCTGGGTCTGGCATTACATCAAAACCATCGCCACCCCAAACACTTTCCCAATAATAATTTTTTAAACCGGCATTTGTCCATGTATATGCGGGGCCACGCCAGCTGCCGTTATCTTGCATGCCACCCATAACATTGTATGGCGTTTCATTATCTACATTTATATGATAAAATTGACCTACAGGAATCTTCTCATCAAACAGCCATGTTTTTCCCTTATCTCTCGTAATTCCTATTCCGCCATCATTACCATCAATAATAAAAGAAGGATCCAAAGGGTTTATCCAAAATGCATGATGATCCGGATGAATACCATTGTATGGAATAACTGTTTTAAAAGTTTTGCCACCATCTTCACTCATACTTACCGTTTGATTTATAAGCCACAAACGATTTTCGTTTTTTGGGTCAGCAATTATATCCTGAAAATAGAAACTCCTGTTTGCTGTGTATTGTGGGTCTTCATTTACTTTTTCCCATTTACTGCCACCATCTTCACTTTTATACAAAGCACTTTTTGTACTTTCTACCAGTGCATATATTCTACTCGGCATATCGTGGCAAATTGCAATACCAATTCTACCATAATCACCTGTGGGTAACCCTCCTTCACCATTTAATTTTTTCCAGCTTTTCCCCGCATCCATAGTCATATACAAGCCACTGCCTTTACCACCACTACTAAAGCTCCAAGGTGTACGATTGTGCTGCCACATTGCTGCAAAAATTTTATTAGGGTTTGAAGGATCAATGATCATATCTCCAATACCACTCGTATCGTTGGTATGCAGAATATTAGTCCAGGTTTCCCCGCCATCAATCGTTTTAAAAACACCTCTTTCAGCATGTGTGCTAAATGGATTACCAATTGCACCAGCATATACAATATTGGGGTTTGTAGGATCAATAATTACTCGGTGTATATTTCGGGTTTTTTCAAGACCCATACATTTCCATGTTTTACCGGCATCCAGACTTTTATAAATGCCTTCGCCCAAACTAACAGAATTTCTAGGGTTACCTTCACCTGTGCCTACCCACACAATGCTTGGGTTACTTTGGCAGATGGCTATACTGCCTATATTTTGTATGGGTTGTTCATCAAAAACTGGCGTCCAGTTGTTGCCTGCATTGGTAGTTTTCCAAACACCTCCACTTGCTGAGCCTAAATAAATGGTATTAGGGTCTGCATGCAGAGCATCAATGGTTGTTATGCGTCCACTCATTCCGCTAGGACCTATGGAACGGGCTTTTAAATTTTTAAATTCTTTTGAAATATCTATAGACTGAGCCGTAGTGGCAAAATACAATAGCGAATAACAAGCAGTTAAAATTAGTTTCATCGGTTGGTAAAAATTATTTGATATTAAGGTAATATGAATTGTAAGCGTACAAATTAATTCATTTGTAAACCGTTACAAAATAAACATTTGTACTATTAAAAAACTTTGCAAATAAAATTTAGCAGGACGTTAAATTTAAAAAAATATGATAACAGGAGCTGAATTAGTTAGAAGTCTAAATTATTTCAGACGAAGCGGTATGAAAAGTAATGATCATTGACTTTTCCGCTGCATCATTTTTAAAAGTTGCTTTTATGGAAGTTGCATAGCTGTTTATGTTGTTTAAATACAAATCTGCATCAAGACTATCGCATAATTCCAGTTTTCCATTGTGCTCAAAGACCAGTGTAGAATTTTCGTTGTTATTAAGTTTAATATTTATTTGGTTTGCTTCGGTTAACTTGGCAAAATATAATTGACATTGTATAATTCTGTAAAGTGCCAATCCTACTTTGGCTTTAAATTTTAATTTTTGTCCTTGTTGTGCAAAATTAAAATTAATGTTATAATTTTTTTTAAACCTATTCAACATTTGCTCTACATAATCAATATAATCAGAACCTTTAAAAGTGGTTGGTGTTACTGAGTTTGAAAGTTTTTTTACATCCTCCAAAATCATTCCTAAATAATCTTTAACTTCTGATATTTCTTCAGAAGAAAAGGATTTTAGATTTTGAATATTTTCCACTTTTATTTTTGTTGCAGCAATTAATTGTGCAATATTTTCATGTAGTTCGTAAGCTATTTCATCATTTTTTGATTCACTTAATAAAAGATTAAGCTGTGCAATTGCTTTTTCAGCAATGATTAATTCAGTCGACTTTTTTATGGTTTCAGCATTAAATAAACGGAGCTCCAACAATTTAGAAACCTGCTTTGATAATATTTGTAACGCTGAGATTTGATTCTTGGTGAGTTTTTTATTTGGTGCTTTGTCTACTACGCATAAAACACCAATTTTTTTACCTGTTGATGTTAAGATTGGTGCGCCTGCATAAAAACGTATTTTAGCGCCATCTACTACATTTAAATTGTCTTTAAAACGTTCATCCTCCAAAGTATCTTCAATTAACAATACGTCATCTTTTAAAATAGCGTGCCCGCAAATAGACATATCACGGCTCGAATCAATTATATCCATATTTCTGGAAGCTTTTAACCATTGCCGATCTGTATCAATAAATGTAATGGAAGCTGATTTCGTATTGCACAATATTGACGCAACCTCTATGAGATCATCAAAATCATCTTCCTGCGGGGTATCCAGTATTTTATATCTTAGAAGTTCTTCATGTCTTTGTTTTTCATCAAAAGGAAGGGAAGCTTTTAGCATACGATAATTTTGGTATCAATTTTAACTAATTATAATAAATTTGATGCCAAAAATGTTTAAGCGCTATTAAAAGTTTGTATAGTATACTATTTATATTCTCCATAAACCTTTCTAAATGCATTGGCTATTTCTCCAAGGGTACAAAAGTTTTCAACAGCCTCAACAACCAACGGCATTATGTTTTCAGTTCCTTCTGCGGCGGTAATTAATTTTTGAATACATATTTGCACTTTTTCATTGTTTCTTTTACTTTTAAGAAAAGCCAGTTTTTCTGTTTGAATTTTTTGAATACTTTCATCAATTTTAAACACAGGTGTTTTCGTTGTTTCGGGAGATTGAAACTTATTTACCCCAACACTTATTTTAACTCCTTTTTCAATATCTTTTTGGTATTTGTATGCGCTGGCAGCAATTTGTTCCTGCATAAATCCTTGTTCAATAGCTTCAACACTTCCACCCATCAGGTCTATCTTTTCTATTAATTCCAATGCTGCTTTTTCAACTTCATCTGTAAGAGCCTCTACATAAAAACTTCCTGCCAAGGGATCAGCTGTATTAGGTACTCCGCTTTCAAAAGCTACAATTTGTTGTGTACGCAAAGCAATTTTTGCAGCCTCTTCCGTTGGTAAACTCAATGCTTCGTCGTATCCGTTTGTGTGTAAGCTTTGTGTACCACCCATTACTGCCGCCAAAGATTGTATGGTTACTCTGCAAATATTATTTAAAGGTTGTTGGGCTGTTAGTGTACTGCCACCTGTTTGTGTGTGAAACCTTAGCATCATTGCTTTTTCATCGGTTGCACCCAAATCTTTCATAATTGTTGACCACATACGTCTTGCAGCTCTAAATTTTGCTACTTCTTCAAAAAGATCATTGTGAGCATTAAAAAAGAATGATAATCTTTTTCCAAAAACATTTATATCCAACCCTTTTTGCAGCGCTGCTTTTACGTAAGCCTTGCCATTACTAAGTGTAAACGCAACTTCCTGCACAGCGGTACTTCCTGCCTCTCTTATATGATAGCCGGAAATAGAAATCGTATTCCATTTTGGAATAGTGGTGCTGCACCATTCAAAAATATCAGTTATAATACGCATAGATGGTTTGGGCGGATAAATATATGTGCCTCTTGCTGCGTACTCTTTTAATATGTCGTTTTGTATTGTGCCCGATATTTTTTTTAAGTCTGCACCATGTTTTTTTGCAAGCGCAACATACAGTGCCAGCAAAATAAATCCTGAGGCATTGATCGTCATTGAAGTGGAAACTTCTTCCAAATTAATACCTGCAAAAAGTAATTCCATATCTTCAATACTGTCAATGGCTACACCAACTTTTCCAACTTCTCCGTCTGCAAGTGGATGGTCGCTGTCATACCCAATTTGTGTTGGCAAATCAAATGCTACACTAAGTCCATTTACGCCCTGCCCCAATAAATAATGATAACGTTTATTGCTTTCTTCTGCTGTTGAAAAACCTGCATACTGCCGCATCGTCCACATTTTACCACGGTACATAGATGGCTGAACACCACGGGTGAAGGGAAACTCGCCGGGTAATGAGTTATCTGATTTGTTTAAATCTTCAGAAGTGTATAATTCTTTAATTTCTATACCGGAGTCTGTTGTTAAATTGGTTTTGCTCATTTGTTATCTATAGTCTAATATCTTGTGTCTAATGTCCTGTATCTAATCCGCCTTCATTACTTCTTTTGCTTCATGCTGTATAGCTTCAAGTACAATTTGGTTTAGCTCCTGCTGCTGTGTTAAACTGTATTCCAGTATTCTTTTACTAAGGTCCAGAGAATTTGCCTGTGGAGGCAACATAGCTGCAAGTTGATTAATTACATAAATATTCTGATCTTTTAATTTTGTAACAGCACCCCATATTTCTTTGCTTACATAAATCTGCTGACTTACATTATAATCATATTCTGATTTCATGTTTTGTATAAGTACACCATGCATAATGGCTGCGCTTTCACCATGTGCTTCGGCACTGCTGATCATATTTTTTAAACCGGCACGTTC
>JAYUZL010000258.1:0-12281 GCA_043751875.1 Ferruginibacter sp. | reverse complement strand
ATAGGTTCCTTCCTTCATCATTTTTTGTTGGGCTGCTGTCATCTTTTGTTTAATCAGTTTCATTCCGCATTTTGGACAATCGCCGGAATGGTTACTCATAACTTCGTTGTGCATGGTACAAGTGTACATTTCATCTTTTGCCCATTGTTCTGTATTGGTCTTGTTGTTATTTCCATTACATGCCATGAACATTAAACCAAAGGATAATAAAATTAATGTTACAAAAAATTGTTGTTTCATAATTTAAAACTTTTGTCAGTGGAAGCAATAAATACAGTCCCACTATGAGTATTTATTTTTTAAAACTATTGCTTATTGCTCTTAGCAACCATATCCATGCCACACACCGGACACTTGCCTGTCTTAGAACTCATCTCATCAGGGTGCATTGAACAAGTATAGACCGTAGTTCCCTGCTTAGAGCCTCTTCTGTCTATGGCTAATTTGGAACTGCATTTGGCACAGGTTCCCGGGCGATTACTTACTACTTCAGCATGCATAGGGCAAGAATATAATTTCATTACATCCCTTTTCATTTGCTCCTTTTTAGAGCGTGTTAAGTCCATACCACATTTTGGGCATTTACCGGCTACATCGTTTACAATATTAGGATGCATCGGGCACGAATAACTTGCCATTTTTGGAGCACCTACCGAAGATGCTGAAAGATTTGATTTATTTTTTTGTGCGAAGGTTGAAAGCATTGCAAACGTTACAATGAATAACATTATGATCGTTTTCATTTTTTATAATTTTATTTGATAGAAAAGTAGATGTACGCCATTTATGGTAATGGCTTATTGATACTTAACAAAATAAGTATAGCAGGCAACAAATGAATGTGCCTGTGTTAGTTGAGGTAATGAAATTAAATTCTGAAAACGCAGTTGGAAATATAAATAGGAATGCCTGTATACAAAGGCGGTGCATGGCTTCCATTAATTACATTTATTTGGAGTAAGGCAAATGATTTAGATTGGACTGTGGAAAGAAATAAATCTACATCAATAAAATAATTTAGAGGAATGGCTACATCATTTTCTGAAAAGTGGTTGTCTTTAACTTTAAAAAAATGGTATTTGCTATCACAGCACCCGCTTTTTTCATCACCTTTACTGCAGCTTTGTTTTTTATTTGGAGTAAATTCTACAGTTACCGATTTAAGCTTTCCGCAACAATAAAACTCGTTTAAGCTGTAACCCATTGTAGCCAATGAGTAACTGCAAATGAGTAATATGAGAAAAGCTTTTTTCATGCTATATAACAAAAGTAACGTTGTTTATTTAGTTTTAGTTTTATAATTAAGTTTTCATTTCCCGCAACATTGTACGCACAATATGTAATTTTCTACAAATTTCAGCTTGCACAACAACTCATCTTATTTACATCGGTTGTGAAAGACATTGCTGCTAATTTTACCCCCTCACTGAGTGTCAGATATGGATGGAACATACCAATGATTTCCTTCAATGGTATTTTATACTTTATCATCAGACTTAATTGCATCAACAATTCACCACCTTCAGGAGCTACAATTCTTGCACCTAAAAGCAAATCACTGTCAGGATTTCTTATCAGCTTAATAAAACCTCTTGTATCTAATGCAGCTATACTGCGAGGAATGTCTTTTAAATAAAATACAGTTACCTGGTGTGGAATACCTTTCTCTTTTGCCTCCCTTTCATCCATACCTACACCTGCAATTTGTGGATCCGTAAACACTACCCAAGGCACTACTGAAAAATCTACTGCTTTATGGGTTTCGCTAAATGCATTTACAACTGCTTTACCGCCCTCGTAAGCAGCTGTGTAAACAAAAGGTGGGTTTGTAGTAACATCACCGATAGCAAATATATTTTCAGCACTTGTTCTTAACAATTCATCTACTTTAATCAATCCTCTTTCTGTTGTTTTAATACTTATCTTTTCTAAACCTAAATTTTCTGTATTTCCTTTTGTTCCTGTAGCAATTAGGATATGAGTACTTACTATTGCATCTGTTTCATTATTTTCATTTGTGCAGGACAATCTAATGTTTGCCCCTTCTTTCCAAACCTCATTTATTATTGTACCTGTATAAATGGTAATTCCTTCGGCAGTAAGATGTTTTTCTAATTCATCTGTAACGTCTTTTGCTTCTTTTGAAAGAATGCTTTTTGACCGTTGAATAATGGTAACTTTTGTACCCATTCTTTGATATGCCTGAGCAATTTCTAAAGCAATATAACCGGCACCTAAAATGATGAGTGATTTGGGTTGTTGTTCTAATTCAAATAATGTTGTGCTGGTTAAATAAGGCACATCGTTGATGCCGGTGATTTCTGGTATTAATGTAGTCGCCCCTGTTGCAATAATGATTTTAGTTCCTTCAAATAATTCTCCATTTACTTCTACAATATTCTTTTCTATAAATTTAGCTTTGCCTTCTATTATTTTTAAATGAATTAAACCCGGTATCAAGTTCATGTACTTGAGCTGTTGCATATCATTTACCAAAGCTGTTTTTTGTTTAATTATTTCAGTAAAATTTATTGTGGGCATACTTGTATTAACACCATCAAAATTTGAAATGGAAGCTTGATGAATGCTTTCGGCGGCTCGTATTAAAAACTTAGAAGGAACACAACCAACATTTACACACGTACCGCCAAAAGGCAAGCCACCATTAATCATCAGCATATTTAATTTCATACTGTCTGCATGAATAGCTGCCGCAAAAGCAGCAGATCCTCCACCAATAATAATCAGGTCAAATTTCTTTTCGGTATCAATTTTACAACAATCCATAATTCTGTCTTAATAAATGAAACAATGTTTTATATATTCCGCCTTTAGCTTTGTTTTGATGTAGCTTTTTCTGAGATGGCAACTGCTTTGTAAGCTAATTTTTCAATGGCTTTGATAATATCTGAAACTGATGTTTTAGTAGGATAATATTCTACTGTTGCTATATCTCCGGGATATTCCACCTTCTGTTCTACAATGCCATCAAGCGCTTTTATTGTAGTTGCTACATGGTTGGAACAACCTGCACAGGACATACCTGTGATTTTTAATTTTACTGTTTTTGGTTCCTCTTTAATTGTCGTTTTTATTGTTGTTTGTGCATTTACTTTACAATTGCCGAAGACACAAAATTGTACGGCACCAAATGAAAAGACGCCTGCGATAATAAAAAGAATTTTCATATTTTATTTTTTTAAAATTGTACAATCTGCTACCGTATAGCCGGTGTTGGTAATAGCATTTTTAAGCTGGTCAATCGTAGCTTTTGACCTATCATATTTTACTATGCTTGTGCCTTTGTCATAAAACGTTTGGGCATCAATTACACCTGCTACTTTATGCAATTCGTTGTTTACTTCAGTTTCACAGGCTTTGCAACTCATTCCTTTAATATTAAAAGAAGCTGATTCAATACTGTTACTTTCTACAACGACTACATTTTGCGACTGCTGCTTTGGATAAAATATATCAGCATAGTATGGGAAAGCAATTAATATAATGGCAGCTATTGTGATAATTGATAAAAATGTTCTTGAAGTAATAAAACTTTTCTTTTCAACTGCACAAGTTCCATCAGGGCCGCATACTGTACTTTGTTTATTACTTAATGACTTGTACCAAGCAAAACCTAATGTAGCTATAGCCAAACCAATTAAATAGGGACGAACCGGTGCCAACCACGAAAGTGATGATGCTGCCCCGCTTGCGCCTGCAACTAATGCCAATATTGGTGTAATACAGCAAAGTGAAGCTGCAATGACAGCAAATATGCCGACACTGGTAACGGCTTTAGATGTTGTTTCCTGTTTCATACTTTTTGCTTTTTACGATTAACTATTGTTATGTGCTCAAACAATGGTTTAATGATTTCTAAATGTTCTTCCTTTAAAGAATAATAAATTGTCTGTCCACTTCTACGTGTCTGTAAAATGTTACCGTCTCTTAATTTTCTTAAATGTTGTGATATTGCGGGGATGGTCATTTCTAAAATATCTGCTAGGTCACAAACACACAATTCGTTTTCTTCTTCTAACAAATAAAGCATTTTCATTCGCACATCATTACCTGCAAGGCTTAGCACCTGGCTTAAACGGTTAAAAGATATTGCTGATTTTTGTAACTTCTTTTTACATTCTCCTATTAATACTTGATCTGCGTATGGTTTTAGACAAGTTATATTATTCATGAAACAAAAGTATGTAGTTAAGCAATTACTTAAATAAATTATTATAGTTTTAACTTTAAAGATTAGAGAGAATTTAAAAAATCTAAATGGCTTAGATAAGCCCTAATAATCTGATGGTTTAAGAAAGATAAAGTTTAGAAAATAATTTATTTTTTAATGCACTAAACGGATTAACCATTAGGTTTTATTAGTTTAAATTATGCTCGCTGCAATCAATTCGGATGCGCCTTAGCTCCCAAAGTATATTATTACGGGCAGTTACACAAGCCGGAAGCTGCAGAATAAGTTTCTTATGCTGATGACCGTTTTTAAAAATGGCATGCTCATGTATGATACATAAAATTTTAAAAAGAAATATTTATTTAGAATCTGATGACGCAAAAGTTGAATATTTTAAGTAGTAGTCCTGGCAATAGTACCTGCCTTTCCGAAATCATGTTCTGAATACTCGGTTTCGAGTGTAGCATGATGGATATTTAAATGTTCAAGGTCGTGCCTTAAAGTTTGTTTAAGTTTTAATTCATCTTGCTTTGACATGTCATTTCTTAAAACCAAATGAGCCGTCATGGCGTTCTCTGTAGTGCTGATAGCCCAAATATGTATATGATGAATTTTGGTAATTCCCGTTAATTTTAAAGCTGATTTTTCTATTTCTTCAATTTTTACATTTTCGGGTACACCATCGAGTGAAAGGCGTAAGCTGCTTTTTAATAGCTTCCATGTACTCACAATAATTACTGCACACACTACTATGCTTAATATTGGATCGATCCAATAGAGATGTGTATAAAAAATAATAATTCCTCCAACCACTAAACCGATTGATACCAATGCATCTGCGGCAAGGTGCAGAAATGCGGCTTTTACATTCATATCTTTTTCCTTATCTCTGAAAAACATAAATGCCGACACTGCATTAATAACAATACCGATTGCAGCAACGAAAGCCAAAGTCAACCCTTCCATTTCGGGCGGTTGTTTAAATCGTAAAATTGCCTCATAGCCTATTGCGCCTATAGAGATTAACAATACCACTGCATTCAATAAAGACACCAGGATAGATGACTTTTTAAATCCGTAAGTATATTTATTAGTTGCCTTTGCCTTATTTAATTTAAAAGCCAAAAGCGACAATGAAAGCGCAGCCACATCCAAAAAATTATGACCCGCATCAGATAATAATGCGAGAGAATTAATGCGGAATCCAATTATTATCTGTATGAAAACATAAGCGAGGTTAAGAATTATCCCAACAACAAATGCTCTGTTTACATGTGACAGGGCAATAACCTTACCATGGTTGTGGCCTTCATGGCTATTATGACTTTCATGATCAGAATGTAATTCGTCCATTTTTTATCCTTATTATTTTTTGTTGTTTTATCTCCAAAGCAAATATGTAAAAACTGTTTTGACTGACTTTTTGATACCAGCTCAGGTTAACAAGCAGCAATCTATTTAAATGTATTGATGTTTAACTGATAAATCATTTATTGATACCCCTTTGCCTGTAAATAAAACAGTTCAGCATACCTGCCATTTTTTTTCAAAAGTTCTTCATGATTACCTTCCTCTAAAAGCACTCCTTTTTCTAAAACGAGAATACGGTCAGCCATGCGAACAGTAGAGAAACGATGCGATATAAGTACAGCGGTTTTTCCTTTTGTGAGTTCTGAAAATCTTTGAAACACTTCAAACTCTGCTCTTGCATCCAGTGCCGCAGTAGGTTCATCCAAAATTAGTAATTGAGCATCTTTCATATAAGCTCTTGCAAGCGCAATTTTTTGCCATTCTCCTCCTGACAGTTCTATCCCTTCATTAAACCTTTTGCCTAAAGCCTGTTCATATTTTCCGGGTAACTTTTGTACTAACGCATCAGCCAAACTTTGTTTTGCTGAATTCATAATGAGTTCTTTATTCTCCTTTTCAGCAATATTGCCTACTGCAATATTTTGTGATACGGTCATCTGGTAGCGAAAATAATCCTGAAAAATAATACCAACCTGTCTTCGTAATTCTGTCAAATCATATTCCCTTAAATCATAACCATCTAACAATATTTTCCCTTCTGTGGGGTCGTAAAGACGTGCCAATAACTTTACCAGGGTTGTTTTTCCTGCACCATTTTCGCCAACTAAAGCGAGCTTTTCTCCCGCGTGAAGCGTAAAACTTAAATGACGGTTAGCCCACCTTTCTTCATTGGCATATTTAAACCCAACATCTTCAAAAGTAAATCCCTGAATAATTTTTTTTGGAAAAGGACGTGGTGTAGATATGTTTTTTATAAGAGGCTGTATCTCGAAGAAATCAAAAAAATCTTTTAAGTAAACAGCACCCTGAGATAATGAGGTAAAACGGGAAAGGACAGCTTCCAGTAAACTCCTTAGCTGTCGAAAAGAACCTGCTAAAAAAGTAAGATCGCCAATAGATAGTTTGCCTCCTATTGTACTTAAAATAATAAACACATATGCTCCATAATAACCTAAGCTACCAAGAACAGCAAACAAAGTTCCCCAAAGAGACCGCTTTATAACAAGCCGTTTATTATCCTGATAAAACTTATTTGATAACACCCTAAAACGGTCTGTAAGAAACCCAGAAAGATTAAATATTTTGACTTCTTTGGCAGTTTCATCACTTGCTCCCAAATAACGAATATAATCCAGTTCCCTTCTTTCAGGTGTTTGACTTCGGCTAAGGGAGTAACTAAGATTATTGAAATAAGATTCGCCGGCAAAAGCCGGCAACACTGCAATAAATAGGAGTAGGAGAAGCCAGGGATTAAAAACAAAAAGACCTGCTGCTAAAAAAAGCATGGTTATTAAATCCTGCACCTGGCTTAACAATTGCGAAAGTAAAATTGTACGACCTACCGTTTGTTGTCTTGCTCTTTCCAGTTTATCATAAAAGGTGGAGTTTTCAAATTGGTCAAGGTCTAATATAGCTGCATGTTGCATGATTTTAATGGAGGTACGGTTAGAAAATAAATCCCCCAATAAACTATCTACTAAATTAGTGGCCCTGCTTAAAGCATCAGAAAGAATAGCCAAACCAAATTCAAAAGCAACCAGTTGCCATAAATGATTGGGAGAACCTGAACTTTGGTTAAGCTGAACAACCTGATCAATAATTAATTTAGCTACATACAATAGCGCAACCGGAATTGCAGATCGGACAATGCGCAGCAATGCATTTATCAGCGTAAGCAAAGGACTGGTATGCCATACTAATTTAAAAAACTGAGGCAGATTGCTTAAGGCTAAAAAACGTTCCCTAAAACTAAGTGCAGCCATTTTCTTTTTTTTATAATTTTTCATTAATTAAATATTTTTAAAACTTACGCTCCGGAGTTTTAGTGAATCTATAAAACATTTCAATCACCGTTAAATTCGTTCTGTTGCAAATTTGCGAAGAGTTGGGATAAATTGGCTGTAATTGTTTTTACAATTTAAACAGCTTTATTTATTGGCTGCATAATTATGTTAGTCACCGTATTAATTGGCACTACTTTCTTTATTTATTTCTTAACGGTTTTGCATCTCATTTTCATTTGAAATCTTTTCATCTAAAAAATATATTTCAAAAGTGATAAATTTCAGTTACCTACAGTGTTCATAATTTTTAATATTCGAGAATTGAATAAAGTTGTTTTTTCTTGTTTCCGGCTTTTTCTTTTTTTCTCATTTCCAATTTTTTAGGGGGATACAAAATCTTTTTAGGAAAAAAGGCTCTTTAGTGCACGATACAAAAGTGACTTCAACATACAAAATTTTTAGATTTCGATTTTACAAAAATCTAAACAGCTTGAGATTGAATTTCGTTATTTGTTTTTTTCTTTAACGCTTCAAACAACGAAACGATTAATAATAACCATGCAAAGCCGATACAAAAACCTGCCAACACATCGCTTGGATAATGTACTCTTAAATACACCCGGCTAAAGCCTATTAATAAGGAGAATAAAATAAGTATTGAGCCGGCAATATACTTGTAAGGTTTTGGAAGATTTGTTTTCCATATCAAATAAGAGAGGAGTCCATAAAAAATAAATGCTGATGTAGCATGACCACTAGGAAAACTGAAATTTTGTAGATGCTCAATTAGGGGATTAGGTGGTCTCAAACGATGAAACGATAATTTCATAATGTAATTAATAATAAAACCGCCGATACCAATAACAGCAATTTCTAAGGAGCGCTTCCAAGTTTTTAACAGCAGATAAAAAATAACCAATGCGCCATAAGCACTTTGTAAAAATGTAGCAGAAGCAAAATAAGTTACGTCCTTCATAAAGCCTGTAAGCCCTCTACTGGTAACATTTGCTGACAGGAAGCTGAATATGGAATTATCAACTGCTTCTTCTTTTTCCCAAACCACTTCATATGTAATAAAAGCAAACAAAAAGAGTGCAGCTGCAAAAATAGCTACCAGTAATATTGTCCATAAGGGTAATATTTTGAAGTATTTTTTATTGAAGATTTTTGTGCTTTGCATAAAAGATATTCCTTAAAAATTAGAGATATAGAATAGGGGAGCAGTCATTCCGATTTTAATAAAGTTTTCAAACTAATTAAAATACCATACATCAATATTTTGATCATAACCGCTCCTTATAATTGCAAAGTAATAATATTTTGTAGCCAATATTAATAAAAGCTTTTTACAACAAAAAGCTATGCGAGGATTTAATAAAGTTTACTATGAGTATATTTTATAAGACCCTCGATCCAATAAAATATAAAAGTGTTGGCTGAACCATTATGGAAGCAAAGATTTCGTATTTTTAAAAATAATTGGTTGGTTTTCTGCAGCAATATAAAAAGCCATCGGAAGCTGTTAATAGGTTGCTTTACCTTGCCCAAGGCCTGCCATTGCCCAACTGTTTAAGTTTATTTGTTCCTAACAAATATTTAAACCTGTTTAAAAAAGCCACTCAGATAATTGAAATCTGTTCGGAGATCCTCAACAGCATTGAAATTTGCATTAGTTGTTGAAAAATTTATTCTTTAAATGCTTTTAAAAAAATTCTTTTTTTTATAATTGTGATTTTAAAATCTATCTTCTGTTTTTCGGTTTGAAAACCTGATAGCCTTATCGCAGAGTACTGACACCCAATTAGCTTATATGCAATAATAAAACAATATAAACACTAAACAAATCAACTTATTATTTTTAAAACTTTAGTCATAAAATTACATCCCCATACAGAATTAAATAAAAAAAATCCTATTGCCTTTGATAAGCATTTACATTTGTAGTTCTATTATAAAATCAAAATGGACAAAACAAACAAATCAGGCATTAGCAACAAGATCACTGTTGCATCTCTACTAGTAGCATTAGGTATTATTTATGGAGATATTGGGACAAGTCCTTTATATGTTTTAAAGGCAGTTGTTGGTGAAAGAAAAATTGATGAAACATTAGTTTTTGGTGGGGTTTCACTTATATTTTGGACCCTTGTATTTCAAACCACAGTTAAATATATTTGGCTAACACTCCAAGCAGACAATCAGGGTGAGGGTGGTATTTTTTCTTTATATGCACTTGTTCGCAGATACGGCAAAAAATTAGTTATACCAACAATTTTGGGTGCAACCACTCTTTTGGCAGATGGCATTATTACACCTCCAATTTCTGTCTCTTCAGCCATTGAAGGTCTAGGAGCAGTAAATGGTTTGGAGACTATTTTTGTTCCCGGTAATTTATTAACTGTTAGTATTGTTATAGGAATTATTTCAGCATTATTTTTCTTCCAACGATTTGGAACACAAATAATAGGCAAAGCATTTGGGCCAATAATGACAATTTGGTTTGCTATGTTATTGGTAATCGGACTTGTTGAAATTGCTCGTTTTCCCAATGTTTTAAAAGCATTAAGCCCACATTACGGATATGAACTGTTAGTAAATTATCCTCAAGGATTTTGGTTATTGGGAGCGGTATTTTTATGTACAACAGGTGCTGAGGCTTTGTACAGTGATTTGGGACATTGCGGTATAAAAAACATTCGTTACACCTGGATGTTTGTAAAAATTGCATTGGTTGTAAACTATTTAGGGCAATCTGCCTGGGTAATGCATCAGGGATCACCTACATTAAATGGCCTAAACCCGTTTTTTGAAATGATACCTCATTGGTTTCTGATTCCAAGTGTTATAATAGCCACGGCAGCAACTATCATTGCATCGCAGGCATTAATCAGCGGCTCGTTTACGTTAATCAGCGAAGCAATAAATTTAAATTTTTGGCCAAGAGTATTAGTAAGGCAACCCTCTTCAATAAAAGGACAAATTTATATTCCAAGCATAAATACAATGCTGTGGTTTGGTTGCGTATTGATGATGGTGTATTTTAAAACATCTACCCACATGGAGGCTGCCTATGGTTTTTCTATAACGGTAGCCATGATGATGACTACTATTTTATTAAACTATTTCTTATTATATAAGTTAAAATGGAATAGAATTTATGTTGCATTAATTATTGGCGTATTTGCGATTATTGAATCATCTTTTTTTATTGCCAATGTTGCTAAAATTAAAGAACGTTGGATGTTCTTATTTTTTGAACTCTTCATTTTTATGGTAATGTACATTTGGTACTTTGCTCGACAAATAAATAATCGTTATACTAAGTTTGTTAGCTTGCAAAAACATACTGCTCAAATAACAGAGTTGAGTGATGATGATGGTATTCCAAAATTCTCTACTCACTTAATTTATTTAAGCAAGGCAAACAGTAAATTACAAATAGAAGAAAAAATAATCAAATCTATATTTGCCAAAAAACCGAAAAGAGCAGATGTGTATTGGTTTTTACATATTAATAGAACAGAAGAGCCTTTTACACTTTCCTACGATGTGTTGGAATTAGTTGATGATAAAATCATGAAAATAAATCTAAACATAGGCTTTAGAATTCAACCTAAAACAGAAATATATTTTAAAAGAATTGTGCAGGAACTGGTTGCAAAAAAAGAATTAAACTTACACATAAGACCTGATGGAAGTACAAAATACAATGCAGAGCCCGATTTCAAATTTGTTGTAATCGAAAAATTCCTTTCTATCGAAAATGAATTTGCTGTTAAGGAAGGATTGCTTTTGAAAGGTTACTTTATGTTGAAAAACCTTAGTCTTAGTGATGAAAAAGCTTTTGGTTTGGAAAAAAGTGATGTGGAAATTGAACAAATACCTTTGCTGTATCAACCTATAAGCAATATTCAATTATTGAGAATATAGGAGATTAAAGGAAATAATTTTATAAAAAATTGTATCTCTATGACAAAAAAGTGTCTTAAAACTTACAATGCCGTTTATATTGCGAGTGTTAAGAACATATTTTAATACTCGTCATTTTCACAGTTTAATCTCAAATTACTGGTTGACTGTTTTGTTGTTTTTTAATTTGCTTTTTAAATTATCGCATGTTTTGCGCAGGCTGAATAGTTTTTACATAATTGATAGGAAAGTATGATATTTATTGTCACGAAAAGGCTTGCCTTTATTTTACTGCTAACAGAATCGTTTCCATCATAACTCAAACACTGTGACTGTATAACCCATTCCGGGGATTTGTTATTTATTAAGCCGTTACTAAATAATCAATATTAGCTCAAGAACTAATCGCTCTATATTTGTATTTTAAAGCCTGATAATTTTCCCATATTGAAAAAAGTATTAATAATAGACGACGAAGAAAAACTCAGAACACTTCTTTCTAAAATAATCTGTTTAGAAGGATTTGAAGTTATTCAAGCCGGCGATATTAAAAGAGGTTTACAAAAATTAGAAACCGGAGATATAGATGTAGTGATTTGCGATGTAAAATTGCCCGACGGAACTGGCGTAGAGTTCACAAAAAAAATTAAAGAATTATACCCTTCTATAGAAATTATTTTATTAACTGCTTATGGTAATATAGCGGACGGCGTGCAGGCTATTAAAAATGGCGCTTTTGATTATATTACAAAGGGGGATGATAACAATAAAATTATTCCATTGCTGTACAATGCCATAGAAAAAACAGTACTTTCAAAACGAATAATTCAACTTGAAAAACAACTTGGGAATAAAGTATCTTTTGA
>JAYUZL010000257.1:0-4078 GCA_043751875.1 Ferruginibacter sp. | reverse complement strand
GACTTTTAGCATACATAAATTTGCAGGCTTTTTAAGTAAAACTCAAATATCCTGCAATTATTTTATACCCATAGGGTGATTAAACTCAATGTTGATAAGATTAATATAGTTTTTGAGGGTCGACTAATTATTGTTTCGTCTTCGTCTTTTGCTTTTATTTTTACCGGCCTAACATCAAATGGAGCAGCATATAAATTGCAGCTCCCTTTTTTAAAACTTTGGCTAAATTGATATATAAATTTGCTGAAATATCCTGATGAGGTCTATTAGGAGCTGGGCTCATTTTAAAAATCTTGCCTCTAAACAATTCCAGCCGTTCCTCAAATTTCCATTTCAAATAATCGGCATAAGTGTACGAACCATTTAAATCAAGATCTTCAAAATTTGTAATTAATGGCATCGTATTTATTTTTGTAAAAGTACAAATATGTGTAAAACCTGTGTCTTAAATATTAGCCACAAAAACCTGCTTTCTCAATTTATCAGCTAATAAACTTTTCAGTTCACCCACATTGATTTCCCCAATTTTATAGAAATAATTACCTGCTTCAAAATTTTCCTGAACATTGTCTAAAATAATTTTATTCAGCAAATCTTTATCACTGCTACTAACAAACACTTTTATTGCAACATCATTTGTAAATACTGGTTTGTCAAGCTGATGCATTTTTTTATTATCGTACGCATAACCATACGAAAGTGCTGAAATATCTGATAACACTGCGGCTCCCGTTGGATGGCTGCCTGCGCCACGTCCCATAAAAAACTGTTCGCCTGAAATAAGTCCATCTACCAAAACTCCATTAAATTCATTGTCAACTTTTGAAAGATGATTATTGGTAGTTACAAATTTTGGGAGGATGTAAGCAGCTATTTGTCCACCTCCTAATTTTTTAATGGTAGGAACCAATTTAATACTAAAGCCATTTTCTTTTGCATACAAAATATCATTTGGCTGTAAAGTTGTAATGCCAAAACGCAAAAGATCCTGATGTTTCAAAATAACACCGAATGCATGTAGTGCAAGAATAATGGTTTTATACATTGCATCAAAACCTTCTACATCGTTTGTAGGATCTGTTTCTGCAAAACCCTTTTCCTGCGCATTTTTTAGGGCCTCATTGTAGGAAATATTTTCATTAATTGTTTTGGTAAGAATATAATTTGTAGTACCATTAAAAATACCCGAAACACTTTCCAGTTCCTCATTATCAAAATATTCTTCCAATGTTCTTATAATTGGGATACTGCCACAGGCACTTGCTTCATACAACAAAGACACATTATATTTATTTTTTAATTTTAGCAGTTCCTCCATGTGTAAAGCAAGCATTTTTTTATTTGCAGTAACAACATGTTTGCCTTTTTTTATTGCGGCACTTACAAGACTAAAGGCTTCTTCTGCATCATCAATAAGTTCAACGACTACATTAATATCTTTATCTTCTATAATATCGTTTTTGTCGAACGAAAAATAATTTGCAGCAAGAGATCTTTCTTTGTTTTTATTTTTTACAACAATTTTTTTAATGGTTGTTGTAAAGCCTGTGCTGTTCTCTATGGCAAAATACAGTCCCTGTCCTACACATCCAAAACCAAAAATTCCAATATTTAATTGTTGCATCAGTTACTGTTAATAAAGTTTAAAATCAATTCATTTATTTTTTCGCCTTCGGTTAAAAAACCATCATGTCCATAAGGCGATTCAATCAATTCTAATTTGGCGTTTTTTATTTTTTCAAACAAAAAAATCTGTTCCTGTACCGGAAATAAAACATCTGTTGTTATACCAATCACCAATGTTTTAGCAGTAATTTTATTCAGCGCTTTAATAATTGAAATCCTTTGCCGACCTACATTATGGGCATCCATTGATTGGCTTAAGAAATAATAACTGAAAGCATTAAAACGTGTTGCAAGTTTTTCCCCCTGGTATAGCTGGTAAGCTTCGCTTTTGTATTTGCTCATTTTATCTGCATCATCATCGGTTTGGCTGTTATGATAAGTATCGTAATGTCGGTAAGAAAGTAATGCAATACTTCTGGCAACTTTCATTCCGTGCAAACCTGCATTAGCTTCTTTGTTTTTCCATGTAGCGTCCTGTACAATAGCCATGCGCTGCGATGCATTAAAAGCAATTCCCCAAGGTGAGTGTTTTGCATTCGTTGCAATAGGAATAATCACATCAAAAAGTTCAGGTTCTATGATTGCCCATTCCAGTAATTGTTGGCCACCCATGCTTCCGCCCATACCAATGGCAATTTTTGTAATACCTAAATTATCCTTTAATAATTTGTAAGTATTAGCCATATCTCTTGTGGTAAAAAACGGGAATGTATGAAAGTATGATTCCACAGAGGGTTCAGTACTTACAGGACCAATGCTGCCATAACAACTTCCTGGCATATTTACACAAATAATAAAATATTTTTGGGGATCAATAATTTTATTGTTGCCCACTAACTGCGGCCACCACTCAATTACATTGCTGTTGGCGGTGAGGGCATGAAATACCCAAAGCACATTATTTTTATCGGCATTTAACGTACCCATTGTTGTATAAGCTAAATGGAAACGAGGTAAAATTATACCACACTCCAACTCAAACGACTGCTCATAATTAAAAAGACATTCTGCTATTTGCATAAAAAATATTAGGCAGCTGTATTTAAAACGGTGTAATTAATTTCTGTGTAACTGCTGATATTATCGCTTATTGGGCAACGGGCTTTCGCCCTGTTTATAATATCATTAATAAGCTCAGGACTCGCATCGGCCTTCATATCTATGACAATATTAATATGCTGAAACCCGGCCCTGTTAGTGCCTGGCATACCTACAAATTTTGCAGGATCAAGTTCGCCATCAATATCTATTTGTAGATTATTAATGGTAACGTTATTTTCCTTTGCTTCTAAATGCAAAACAATATTTAAACAACCTGCAAGGCTGCCTAATAGATATTCTACAGGGTTAGGTGCAGTGTTGGTACCGCCTAATGCACCTGGCTCGTCTATTGTAAATGAAAAGTTTCTTGCTTTTGCTTCAAACTTTGTAGGATTGGCGCTTTGACCTGTAATAGCAAATTTTACATTTGGCATTTTCTACTTTTTAAATTTTGATTAATTAGTTTATTTAATTTTTAAAAAATGAAGTGTTTAATTATAATACTTTTCCTGACAAAAAATTTTATAATACTAAATTTTTAATTTTTATATCATCGCCCCAAACGCATTACACACTTGCTTCAAGTGCTTGTGTAATATCAGCAATAATATCATCAATGTGCTCAATACCTGTTGATATACGAACCATGCCCGGTGTAACGCCACTGCGTTTTTGCTCTTCTTCACTTAACTGTTCGTGAGTGGTAGAAGCCGGGTGTATTGCAAGGGTTTTTGAGTCGCCAACGTTAGCAACATGGCTTACCAGTTTCAGTGCATTTATAAATTTAGCTGCTGCTTCTTTACCGCCTTTTATTTCTATACCCATCATACCACCCACTCCATTTTTTAAATACTTTTTTGCCAGTTCATAATATTTGCTTGATGGCAATCCGGCATAGTTTACTTTTTCTACCAAAGGGTGTGCCTCTAAATATTCAGCAAGTTTTTGTCCGTTGCTGTTAGCCCTTTCCATTCTTAATGAAAGTGTTTCTACACCCTGTAATAAAAGAAATGAGTTGAATGGACTTTGGCTGGAGCCAAAATCTCTTAAGCCTTCTACTCTTGCACGAATAATGAATGCAATATTTGGTAACCCAAGCGGATTATTTACTCCAAAGATTTCTGCAAATTTTAAACCGTGGTAACTTTCACTAGGTTCGCTAAACTGTGGAAATTTACCATTGCCCCAGTCATAAGTTCCACCATCAACAATGATACCGCCAATACTTGTTCCGTGCCCACCAATCCATTTTGTGGTAGACTCAACAACAATATTTGCACCATGCTCCAAGGGTTTAAAAAGGTAGCCACCTGCACCAAAAGTATTATCTACAATTACAGGAATATTGTGTTTTTTAGCAACTGCTGCTATAGCTTCAAAGTCAGGAATATTCAACTCAGGGTTACCGATT
>JAYUZL010000256.1:0-25128 GCA_043751875.1 Ferruginibacter sp. | reverse complement strand
ACAGGAGTTGCATTATTAGCAGTGATATTTGTTGTGATCGGACAAGTTTTAGTTGCGAGATTACTTTGTATTTGGGCTATTGAAGCTGCATGATATGTTGCAATTGAGTGTGGCGCTACGTCTTGTCCGGTAATACCTGCATAACTCATAATCGTTATTCCTGAACCAACTTCCCTTTGAGATGAGGAAGCCAAAGGGCCCCCTTCAGATGAAAATGTAAATGTGTGAGTTGCACCAACCTGGTGCCCGACTTCATGAGTTACATAATCAATATCAAAATTATCTCCTTGAGGTATGCCATCGGCAGGTGATGTAATACCAGATCCTTTTCCGTTACTGATAGCGACACCACTGTCATTTAAATTAGGACTCACACATACACAACCTATACAACCTGCATTTCCACCACCACCGGAGGCGCCAAACATATGACCAATGTCGTAATTCGCTTCACCAATTGTGGCAGTTAAAGTTTGTTGTAACTGTAAATTCCAAGAACTTAAAGTTGTATAAGGATCAGTTGCGGGATTATAAAAAATAACATCCGAAGTATTTGATATTAAGTTCAAATGCATGGCAAGGTCTTTTTCATAAACACCATTACACCGGGTTAAAGTTGCATTGTAAGCAGCTAATACTAAGCCCACTTGGGCTGCGCTGGTTGCCCCAAAATAGTTCGCATATTCTCCGTTACACGACTGGGCAAGGCGCAAAGTTTTTAATTCCCCCGTTGAACTGGAAGGCCGGGCTGTGGAGGGAAGCTGCGTGTTAATATCTGCAACTAATTTATGATCATCAGTTGAACAAATCCAGGCAAGTTGCCCAACATTTCTTTTAGATTTAAATACTGCATAAACGGTATGATTCTGTGAATAAGCTTCAATAAATTCGTTTTCATTTTCAGTTCTAAAAATCATTGATTGAATCCCTTGAGGAGAAATACTAAGTTTTAAAGTAGCAGATTTGTCTGTTATACCTTTACCTGAGAAGGCCCTAATTTGGGGATATTGAGACTGTAGTAAAGGTTCGAAATTAGACGCCTCGAAAACTTCAAATTGTTCAATATTTCCATTTATATTTGGAAGAGAAATTATTGTAGTATGCTTATCAGAACCTTTGCCAATAACAGAAAATAATTCTTGTCTTAAGGGATTAATATCAAGATCAAATAATTTAAATTCTGTAGGAAAGGACAGTCTTGCTGCAGCTTTATCAGTTTGAATTTTTTCGTGGCTTTCAATGTGTAATGACCAAACTTTGTCTGTTTGCGAAAAACCCAGCTTACAAATTAGAAAAAACAAAAAGGTAAACAGCAGAATTTTACTCATAAAATATCATAGATAATGTTCACTAAATTATACAAAAAAAGCTACATAAACATTTTTAAATAAATTGTATAATTGGCTCAAATAATGCAGTAAATTAAATATGTTAGTGATATGCCTTTAATCGATTTTACCAACAGAGGACTTTTCTGCCCGCAAGGCAATTTTTATATTGATCCATGGAAGCCTGTTGACTTTGCTGTGATAAGCCACGGACATAGCGACCATGCAACATGGGGAAGCAAAAAATACCTTTGTCACAACGACACAAAACCAATACTGCAACTGCGTTTGGGTGAAAATGATTATCAGTCAATTGGTTGGAATGAACCTGTGATGATGAACGGCGTGAGCATATCACTTTTCCCCGCGGGCCATATAATAGGAAGTGCGCAGGTAAGGGTTGAATACAAAGGAGAAGTATGGGTTTTTACAGGAGACTATAAAACCGAAGACGATGGCATTAGCGCAGCCTATGAGCCCGTAAAATGCCATACATTTATTACAGAATCTACTTTCGGTTTACCTATTTATAAATGGAAACTTCAGGATGAAATATTTGAAGAGATGAAAAACTGGATTTCCGGTAATAAAGCAAATGGAAAAACAAGCGTGTTTATTGCTTACAGTCTGGGCAAAGCACAAAGAATTTTAAAACCTTTACACGAAACAGGGCTACCTATTTATGCCCATGGTGCGGTTTACAATATGCATACAACTTTACAGGCTGCAGGCTGGGCATTGCCGGATGTAAAAAGAATAACAGCAGAAACCACAAAAGAGGAACTGAAAGAATGTATTGTGATTGCGCCATCGAGTGCAGAAGGCAGCCCTTGGATGAAACGCTTTTCGCCTTATGCAACCGGTATTTGCAGCGGATGGATGCAGGTGCGTGGGAATGTGCGCAGAAAAAATGCTGATGCAGGTTTTGCATTGAGTGATCATTGCGACTGGGATGGATTGATAAGTGCTGTAAAAGCAACAGGTGCAGAAAAGGTATACGCTACTCATGGCTTTCAATCAACCTTTAGCAGGTATTTAAATGAGCAGGGAATAGAGGCGGGAGAAGTGAAAACAGAGTATGGGAATGATGAAGAAACCTCCCTAAATCTCTCCGAAGGAGGGACTTTAGACTCCAATACTTTATAGAGTTTTAAAATGTCGAACCTTGTGTCTTGTGTCTAAAATCTTAAATCTTTTATATGAAGCGTTTTGCAGAACTTATAATGAAGCTGGCAACCTCCACAAAAACCACCGCAAAACTCGAGGCAATTCGTGCCTATTTTTCAGAAGCAAATAGTGAAGATAAAATTTGGGTTATTGCATTGTTTACAGGAAGAAGGCCGAAGCGTTCTATAAACAGTGCGTTACTTCGGGTTGCATGTATGCAAGCGGCAAACATTGAGCCATGGCTGTTTGAGGAATGTTATCATACAGTAGGAGATTTAGCAGAAACGATATCTTTATTAATTCCGGAAAGTGATATTGATACAAATGATATGATAGAATATTCGCTTACACATTATATGAATTTGCTAACAACAATTGGCAAAGAAGACGATGTATCAAAGCTACAATTTGTAACTGAAGCATGGTCTCAAATGAACAGAAGCGAAATATTTGTTTTTAATAAATTGATGACAGGCGGATTTAGAATTGGTATATCGCAAAAGTTGATGGTAAATGCAATTGCTAAAACTACAGATGTATCTCCTTCAATTATTGCCCACAGAATAATGGGCGACTGGAACCCCGCAACGATTTCGTTTGATGAACTGATGAGTACAGAACACAGTGCTGCAGACGATTCCAAGCCCTACCCTTTTTATTTAGCATACGCAATAGACAATCAAGTGAACGAACTTGGAGAAGAAAAAGAATGGCAGGCGGAATGGAAATGGGATGGTATTCGTGGGCAAATCATCAAAAGAAATAATGAACTTTTTGTTTGGAGCCGGGGGGAAGAATTGCTCACAGATAAATTTCCCGAGTATAAAATATTGCAAAACTTGCTCCCAAATGGAACAGCGATTGATGGTGAAATTATCAGTCTTGCTGCAGCACCGGAAGAAGGAACTTTTGCACCGCTACCCTTCTCTGCATTGCAAACACGAATTGGTAGAAAGAACATCACAGCAAAACAATTAAAAGAAGCTCCCGTTGGTTTTATTGCATACGATTTAGTTGAAGAAAATGGGGAGGATATTAGAATGATTTCAATGAATGAAAGAAGGAGAAAACTTGAAATGATTATTGAAAAGATCAATGTACCGTTTTTACATTTATCGCCCATTATAGAATTTAATAAATGGGAGGAGTTAGTTGAGATAAGAAAGCAAAGCAGGGATAAAGGCAGTGAAGGCATTATGCTGAAAAGAAAAAATTCAGAATACAAAGATGGCAGAAAAAGAGGTGATTGGTGGAAGTGGAAAATAGATCCACTTACGATAGATGCTGTAATGATATACGCACAAAAAGGAAGTGGTAGAAGAAGTAACTTGTATACTGATTACACTTTTGCTGTGAAGGATGGTGATAATCTCGTCACTTTTGCAAAAGCATACAGCGGGCTTACTGACAAAGAGTTTGCACAGGTTGATAATTTTGTAAAAAGAAATTCTATAGAAAAATTTGGCCCGGTACGAACGGTAAAACCCGAGCTTGTTTTTGAATTGGCATTTGAAGGTATTGCAGAAAGTAAACGACATAAGAGTGGTGTAGCATTGCGATTTCCAAGAATGAGCAGGTGGCGAAAAGATAAGAAAGTGGAAGACATAAATACACTCGATGATTTGAAAATGATGCTGAAGATTTTTAATGAGCAGTATAGTTCATCTGTTTAAAAATTGTAAATTTTAATGCCTGATAATAAAATAAAACTCTCCACCACCCTCGGTTTTAAAGTAATAAAACAGTGGCTCGATAAACAAAAACGAAAGCCATTTGCATTTCAGCAACAAACATGGGAAAGTATTATCAATAATGAATCAGGGCTTGTAAATGCACCTACCGGTTTTGGTAAAACATACTCCGTTTTTCTTGGGTCGGTTATTCAATTCATAAACAATAATCCGACAGATTATCTAACAAAAAAAAATACCGGGCTGCAACTTTTATGGATTACACCATTGCGTGCGTTGGCAAAAGATATTGAGAGAGCCATGATAGAAGTGATTGAAGAACTGGGAATGGCGTGGAAAATCGGATCAAGAAATGGTGATACGCCAACTGCCGAAAGAGCTAAACAAAAAAGGCAGTTGCCAGAAGTTTTAATCATTACACCGGAAAGTTTACATCTTTTTCTTGCACAAAAAAACTATGCAGAGACTTTTAAAAATCTACAAATAATTGCAGTAGATGAATGGCACGAATTATTGGGAAGTAAGCGTGGTGTACAGGTGGAGCTGGCGGTTTCAAGGATAGTAAATCTAAACTGCAAAGACCCAGAGACGCAAAGCGACACAAAAGATATCAATGTAAAAAAAAATAAGATTGAAAATTTACAATCAAATAATCAACTAATCAACAAGGTTTCAGTCTGGGGCATTTCTGCAACGATCGGAAATTTAGAAGAAGCCAAAGCTGTTTTAATAAGTTCTTTAAACAGCGAAGGCATAATCATTAAAGCAGATGTTCACAAAAAATTTGAAATAGAATCCATCATCCCCGAAGAAATAGAAAAATACCCATGGGCAGGTCATTTAGGAATTAAACTGGCTGATAAAATTTTACCAATTTTAGAAAAAAATAAAACAACATTGGTTTTTATAAATACAAGAGGCATGAGCGAAATGTGGTACCAAACTTTATTAACTGTTGGTCCTGAACTGGCGGGGGCTGTCGCTTTACACCATGGCAGTATAGAAAGGGAATTACGTACATGGGTGGAAACAGCATTACACCAGGGAATTTTAAAAGCAGTAGTATGTACTTCAAGTTTAGATTTGGGTGTAGATTTTAGGCCGGTAGAAATGGTGATACAGGTTGGTTCACCAAAAGGTGTAGCAAGGTTTTTACAGCGTGCAGGAAGAAGTGGTCACCAGCCAAATGCCATAAGCAAAATTTATTTTTTACCAACACATTCTTTAGAATTAATTGAAGCATCTGCACTAAAGGAAGCCATCGCAGATAATTTTATTGAAAGCCGTTTACCTATGCTGATGTGTTTTGATGTACTTATCCAATATCTATGCACCCTGGCTATTTCAGATGGATTCTATGCCGATGAAATGTTTAAAGAAATAAAATCTACTTACTGCTTTAGTGAAATAAATAAAGAAGAATGGCAACAAATTTTACAGTTTATAACCGTTGGTGGAATTGCTTTACGGGAATATGATGATTTTAAAAAAGTAGAAATAATTGATGGCTTGTACAAAATAAACAACAAACGAATTGCAATGCGGCATAGAATGCATATTGGTACTATTGTGAGCGATGCTATGCTGAAAGTAAAATTTATGAGTGGCGGTTTCATTGGTGTTATTGAAGAATATTTTATCTCAAAACTGAGGCCCGGCGATGTGTTTACACTTGCAGGCAGAAATCTTGAATTTGTGATGATAAAAGAAATGACAGTGCAGGTACGTAAAAGCAGTTCAAAAAAATCTATTGTGCCCAGCTGGAATGGTGGTCGATTACCACTCAGTTCTCAACTTGGTTTTATGCTAAGAAAAAAATTAAATGATGCAGCAAATACAGATCATTTCTCTGAAAAAGAAAAGGAACTTTCTGCACTTGAACCGCTGTTTAATTTACAAAAGGAATTATCCGCCGTACCAAAAGAAAATGAATTATTGATTGAACATATTGAAACAAAAGATGGATTTCATTTATTTGTTTACGCATTTGAAGGAAGATTGGTGCATGAAGCTATGGCGGCATTGTTATCTTATCGCATCAGCAGAATAATACCAATTACTTTTTCTTTTGCCATGAATGATTATGGTTTTGAATTGTTGAGTGATCAGCCAATACCACTTGATGACAGCAATGTGTATGAATTATTTTCGGAAGATAATTTGTATGAAGATATTCAGCGAAGTGTAAATGCAGGGGAAATGGCAAGAAGAAAATTCCGGGATATTGCAGTAATTGGCGGGTTAATTTTTCAGGGAATGCCCGGAGAGTTTGTAAAACAAAAACATTTGCAATCTTCCGCAAGCCTTTTGTTTAATGTACTGTCGGAGTATGAACCTAACAGCCTTTTGTTACGGCAGGCATATTCAGAGGTAATGCAGCAACAAATGGAAGAAATACGTTTACGAAATATGCTACAACGAATTGCAAAAAGTAATATCAAAATAACTTATCCTAAAAAGTTAACACCATTTTGTTTCCCCATAAAAGTTGACAGCATCAGAGAGACAGTAACTTCTGAAAAACTTGAAGACCGGGTTTTAAGAATGCAAAAACAGTTGCAATAAATTTAAAGAGATGTGCAAAAAGATTCCGCAACAGTTATTATTTTTTGTACATCATCATCAGATAATGCGTTGTTTAAAAACCAGCTTTCAAAAGGGGAAGGTGGCAGATAAATACCATTATCCAAATTGAAATGAAAGTATTTTTTAAACATTTCCATATCGCAATTTGCAGCCGATGCGAAATCCGTTACAGCATTTTTTGAAAAATGAACACTGATCATACTGCCCATTCTGTTTATTTGAACAGGAATATTTTTAGCATTAAATACATCTTGCAATCCAATATGAATGCGTTCTGTTTTTACAGCCAACTCTTGATAAATATTCGGATTATTTTTTAATTCACTAAGTAAAGTAAAACCTGCTACCATTGCCAGTGGATTACCACTTAATGTACCTGCCTGATAAACTTTTCCTAGCGGTGCAATACATCCCATTATTTCCTTTTTTCCTCCAAAAGCCCCTACCGGCAAGCCTGCACCTATAATTTTACCATACGTTATTAGGTCGGCGTCAATTTTTAAAAGCTGCTGTGCCCCACCTGCACCTAACCTGAAACCGGTCATCACTTCATCAAAAATTAATACAATTTTTTCTTTATCACATATCTTTCTTATTGCTTCTAAAAATCCGGATACCGGTAAAATACAACCCATATTTCCTGCAACAGGTTCAATAATAATAGCCGCGATTTCGCCTTTATTTTCTACAATTAATTTTTGTACTTCTTCAATATTATTATAAGGAGCAACCAATGTATCTTTTGCAACCGCATCACTAATACCAGGCACATTTTGAATATTTAAGGTAGCCATTCCGCTTCCTGCCTTTACTAAAAATGCATCGGCATGACCATGATAACAACCATCAAATTTTATAAATTTATTTTTACCGGTATAACCACGAGCCAGACGAATAGCACTCATGCAGGCTTCTGTACCGCTGTTCACCATTCTTATTAAATCTACATTCGGCACCATTGTTTTTATCAGTTCTGCCATTTTAATCTCGAGTTCGGTTGGCGCACCGTAACTCGTACCTTTTGTAACCTGCTCCTGTATGGCGGCAGTCACTTTTGGGTGTGCATGTCCCAAAATCATTGGCCCCCACGATGAGATACAATCAATATATTTATTGCCATCTTCATCAAATAAGTATGTACCTAATGCTTTTTTTATGAATATAGGGTTTCCGCCAACGCTATTAAATGCACGCACGGGTGAGTTTACACCGCCTGGAATATGTTGTTTTGCTGTTTCAAATAATTGATTACTTATAGTATTGTTCATTTGTATGTGCTGTTAATATTTACCTGCGATTTTGTTGGAGTTTCAGCTGTATCTGTCGAAGCCTATATGCTACATCAAAACCGCTTTCGAAAGGCTCAAGCTGATATTCGTATAATTTTACAGTAATAGATTTAGATTATTTGGTATTTAATTCAGTTTTGAAAAGCTAAACCTTACTACATTTTATTGATTTAAAATTCTAATAATATCTTTTGCAAAATAAGTTGCTATCAAATCTGCCCCTGCTCGTTTTATAGAAGTAATTGTTTCAAAAATTGCTTTCCCTTCATTTAGCCAACCCTTTTCCGCCGCCGCTTTTATCATAGCATATTCTCCACTTACCTGATAAGCTGCAACAGGAACTGTCACAATATTTTTTACTTCTCTTATAATATCCAAATAACTCAATGCAGGTTTTACCATCACAATATCTGCGCCTTCTTCTACATCAAGCAAGGTTTCTTTTATAGCCTCTCTGCGGTTAGCAAAATCCATTTGGTAACTTTTTTTATCGCCAAAACCAGGAGCGCTGTCTAGTGCATCTCTAAACGGTCCATAAAAGCAAGAAGCATATTTTGCACTGTAACTTAATATACCTGTGTTGCTAAAATTATTCTCCTCCAAAGCTTTTCTTATAGCTGCAATTCTCCCGTCCATCATATCGCTTGGTGCTACAATATCTGCACCAGCAGCAGCATGGCTCACACTCATTGATGCTAACACTTGAACTGTTGGGTCATTTACAATCCGGTCGTTTTCTACAATTCCATCATGACCAAATATTGAAAAGGGGTCTAGTGCAACATCTGTCATTACACATATTTCAGGCAATGCATTTTTAATTGCTTTAATGCTGCGCTGCATCAATCCATCTTCATTTAATGCTTCTGTACCTTTGTTATCTTTTAAGTGATCTTCGCACTTAACAAACAATAACACTGCCTTTAAACCCAATGACCACATGTGTTTCACTTCTTCAACGGTATTATCTAAACTATACCTGAAATAACCTGGCATAGATGATATTTCTTCTTTTATATTATTTCCCTCCACAATAAATAGTGGTGCAATAAAATCGCTAGACGATAAAATTGTTTCAGCTATCAAACTTCTAATAGCAGGCGACTGCCTTAAGATTCTTCCTCGTTTTTGTAAATACATTGTATGAATTGTCAAAGGTGAATTGTCAATATTGACTGCACTTTATTACGTTAACATGAGTTTGCTTTATGCACCCACTCATTTTTTTCTTGATCAGAAATGTCCTCAATCCAATTCCTTGGATTCAGAAAAACTTCCTGTATTTTTTCTTCTCTACTATTTTGTTCTATTTGAAAATTATAATCAAATCTAACCGTTGGAGGCAAACTCATTAAAATACTTTCTGTTCTTCCGTTGGTATGCAAACCAAATAATGTTCCTCTATCGTGCACCAAATTAAATTCAACGTATCTCCCTCTTCGTATTTCCTGCCAGTATTTTTGCTTGGTGGTAAAAACTTCATTTTTTCTTTTCTCAGCAATTGGCAAATATGCATTTATAAAAGTATTGCCACAATCACCTGCAAATTTTAGCCAGCTTTCTGCAGACTTTTCTTCAGTTGCTCTTTGGTAATCATAAAAAATTCCGCCTACTCCCCTGCGCTCATTGTTGCGATGTTTGTTTACAAAATAATCATCACAATGTTTTTTAAAAGAAGGATAAAATTGCTTATCAAACTTATCAGAAGCATTTTTATACTGAGCATGAAAATGTATTACATCTTCTTCAAATAAATAATAAGGTGTAAGGTCCGTTCCGCCACCAAACCAGGCATCCGCAATACTTCCGTCTTTATTGTATAGTTCAAAATACCTGTAATTAAAATGAACCGTCGGCACCATCGGGTTTGATGGATGAATCACACTTGATATACCACAAGCAAACCATGTATGTCCTTCTATTTTTAATTGCCTGCGCATATTATCTGTAACATCGCCAAAAACCACTGAAGTATTTACACCGCCTTTTTCAAATATATTTCCGTTTTCAATCACCCTTGTAATTCCGCCGCCACCTTCTGCCCGTTCCCATTTATCTGTTTTAAATAAAGCTTTACCATCAACTTTTTCTATCGCTTCACAAATTGAATTTTGCAAAGAATAAATGAGCAATATAAAATTTTCTTTTATGGACATTTTAGAATTCTAGTTTATCTTTTTGAGTTTTAAAATTTTATTGTTAAACTCAATTATAGTTTCAATAATATAATAGTTTATTATCTCTGTTCAACCGCCGTGAGGGTTTGCAACCGCTGACGGGGTTTGACGAACTCCCCTAATTCCAAATTACTAATCCCTATTTTCCTCTCCATTCCTTTACTGCATCTACAAAAGCCCGTGCATTATCCACCGGAATATTCGGCGTCATGCCATGACCAAGGTTTGCAATGTATCGCTGTGCGCCAAATGAGTTGATCATGTTGTGAACGTCTGTTCTTATCTGTGCAGGAGTTTGTAAGAGTTTTGCAGGATCTAAATTTCCCTGCAGCGTAACATTTGCACCCACAAGTTCTCTTGCAAATTCAGGCTTTATACACCAGTCAACCCCCATAGCAGTGGTACCATTTTCTGCTAAATTTTTTAACGCATACCAACTTCCTTTAGGGTATAAAATTACGGGACAGTGTGGATGTAATGCCTGTTGTATCTGCAACAGATAAGGTTGTGCCCATGCTTCAAAATCTGCCGGTGATAACAAACCACTCCAACTATCAAACACCTGCAACACATCTGCTCCTGCTGTTTTTTGTGCTTTTAAATATTGGATGGTAGTGTCTGTTATCATTTGCAACAATTGCTTAGCAGCCAAAGGTTCCTGATAACAAAATGCTTTTGCTTTATCAAATGTTTTGCTTCCTTTTCCTTCTACCATATAACATAAAATAGTAAACGGTGCACCGGCAAAACCTATTAGAGGAATTTTATTATCGAGTGTTTTTTTTGTCAGTGTAATGGCATCCATCACGTAATGCAAACGTTCTGCTACATCCGGTACGATTATTCTTTTTAAATCTTCTGCAGTTTTAATTGGCTCAGGTAATAACGGTCCTTGCCCTTCATTCATTGTAACTTCCAAACCCATTGCCTGTGGTATCACCAAAATATCGCTGAATAAAATAGCAGCATCTACACCAATGATATCTACAGGTTGTAAAGTTATTTCACAAACCAATTCAGGCGTTTGTACACGGGTAAAAAAATCATACTTCCTCTTGAGCACCATGTATTCAGGCAGATACCTGCCTGCCTGCCGCATCATCCACACCGGAGGTCGCTCCACTTTTTTGCCTGCAAGAGCCTGCAAAAACAAATCATTTTTTATGCCTAACATGTTATTCGATGTTAACAATAAATTACTCATTAAAATTCAATTTAATTCCTTTAAAAAATCAATTTTTTATATTAAAATAATGCAGCACTTCATCTATCATAACCTGTTGAGATGGATAACTGATCACTTTTACTTTGTTATTTATTTTATATTCCTTTAAAGCATTTGCAGTGGTATAGCCGATGCAAAAACATTGAACCGATTTTGATAAAACATTCTCTTTAAAAAAACTTTTTATAGCGCTCGGGCTAAAAAACAAAACAGCCTGATAAGCCACATCTATTTTTTTAACTTGCGAAATTGTCTTGTACACAACGACTTCCAGTAAGTTCAAGCCGGCATTAAGTATGGCGTCGGGTAATTCGTTTCTACGTTTATCGCCACAAAAAAATATAAATTGTTGCTCTTTGCTGGTTTTTATTATTTCGTTTGCAAGTGCTGTTGCATTATCTTTCACAATTAAAGCTTTGTAACCTTCATCTGCAAGAGCCTGCTGTGTTTCGCCACTTAATGCAAAAAAATTACTTTTTTTACCAATCTTTATTTTATGTGCAGCAATATAATTTGCAAATGCCTTTACGGCATTTTTACTGGTAAAAATATAGTTTGGTAGATGAGTAGATAAAATTTCTTTTACACCAAAGGGATCTGCATTTTCAATTTTTATAAAATCATGCTCCCGTACATTAAAGTCATTTTCAACCAATTGATGTTTAATGTAAGGTTTTAATATTTTGGTAGATAATATGGTGAAATTATTCTTCATTACTTATCTTCAAATTTCTCAATTCATCAATAATTTGTTTACCACCAATTTGTAAAATTTGTTCGGCAGCTTCAACACCCATGCTGTTATACTTATCAGCAGTTAATTTTAATGTAACGGTTGCTTTTTGTTTTCCATCTACAGATAATACATTTCCCATAAAACTAATTTCACCATCTTTTATTTTAGCATGTGCTGCAATTGGTGTGCTGCAACCGCCCATTAAAACCCTTAGAAAATCTTTTTCTACCACATTGCAAATTTCTGTTTCCCGATGGTTTAATGCTTTGCATATTTCCAATACTTCCACATTGTCCTTTCTGCAAACAATAGCTATAGAACCTTGCGCAGGCGCTGGTAACATCCACTTCAATTCTATGCCTTCAACATGCCCAAAACCCAAGCGTTCAATACCTGCCGCCGCAAAAACCGCTCCATGCCAGTTTGATTCGTTTAATTTTTTTATTCTTGTGTTTACATTGCCACGAAGATTTTCTATTACAGCGTTCGGAAACCTGTTCAGCAATTGTGCTTTTCGTCTTGCACTGCTGGTTGCAATAATTAAAGACAGTTGGTTTTGCTGATTCTCACTGTTTATTTCCTGCTGAAACACTGCTTTCATTATTTCGGTAGTTATTCCTGATGAATCTTTTTTACCAAATGTAGAATTCTCATCTTTCACTAGGGAAAGTTCGGAATTGCTTAATACTTTTTCCCGGTTTATTACGAGTAAATCGTAAGGGTTTCCTCTTCTTAAAACAGCAGCTATTATCAGTCCTTCTGCCAATTTTGTTGGAATATCTTTGTAAGAGTGTACTGCTAAATCTATCTGGTTATTTAGGAGAGCTGCATCCAATGTTTTTGTAAAAATACCCTGCACACCCATTTCATACAAAGGCGTCACAAGGTTTACATCTCCTTCACTTTTAATTAAGACAAGTTCGCTGTTTACATGATTATTAAAAAGCAATTGCTTTACCTGTTTTGATTGCCACTGTGCAAGCGGACTATCTCTCGTTCCTATTTTTTTAGGGGGGTTACTCACTTATCTTCTGACTAAAAAAATGATTGTATGCATCAATAAACTGACAACCTTTTTCATTGGAATTTTTAAGATTTACCGCAAGCCTGCTGATGGTTTTATTGATGGTATACTCATCCTGCGGGGAAATAAAATTATACTCAAGACTATCTGCCATCTCACAAACACCAGTTGATTTGGATAGCGCAAATAATTTATCTTTCATATCTTTTACCATTGGAGAATGGCTGTGGCTGCTTAACCAAGCCACAAATTCAGATTGTGTTTCTTCAAGAATTTTATGAGCTGCAGGAATTTCGTTTGTTCTTTTTTTAACTGTATCGTTTAAAATAATACTGATATCATCTACATTAACTATTTGCTGGTTCGGTAAATATTTTATGCAATCATGAACATTGGATGGTATTGACAAATCAATAAAAATTCTACTTTTTTGATCTTTAATAAATTGAGGCATTATGGTTGGTTCAGCAGCTTGTGTACTTACAACAACAATATCAGCGTCATTAACCAATTGAGATAAATTTTTAAAAAGCTCAAATTCAATTCCGTTTTCTTTTGCAAAATTTATTGCTTTTTCATCTGTTCTGTTACAAACAATAATATTGCTATTCCTAAAATAGTGTTTTAAATTTTTACCTATCAACGTCCCGAATTTACCCAAACCCACAAGCGCAATTTTTTTGCCTTTAGTATCTGTATTCTTCCTTAACCATTCTATTGCTGCAAAAGATACAGATGTTGTGCCCGTGCTCAACGAAGTATTTGTTTTAATTTTTTTTGAAGCCTGTAAAGCGAAATTTATTGTACGATCCATTATTGGACCAATAAGATTTTGATTTTTACTAAAAGATACAGCCTGCTTTAATTGTGCTAGAATTTCGAAATCGCCTAAGATTTGCGAATCTAAACCCGCAGCTACTTCAAACAGATGTCGTAAAGCCTCTTTATTTGTTTTGGAGTAGTATTTTTCTGTGAAAAGCTTGGGATCAATTTTTTTACATTCAATAAATAAATTTTTCAAAACTGATTCATCAGCAACATAGGCATAAATTTCTGTACGGTTGCAGGTATTGAGTATAAATAAACTTCTTATTTTTAAAGCCTTTGCTGTATTTAAAATAATTTCTTTTTCCGCTTCGTTTATATGAAATAAACTTCTGGAAGCTGCATCTGTTTTAAGATGACTAATGCCACAAAGGAAAAACCTCGATAAAATATATTCAGGATTTTGAAGCGGAAACAAGTTCATAACTGAAACGTAAAGTTACCTCTGATAAAAGTGTTAATGGCATTAATTTGTCAGCATTGTGTAAATATTTAAACATAAAACCACTTATAACTTTAATTTTTCTAAAAAGATAAAAATTATCGAATTCGTATTTCTTTAAGCAGACCATAACAGACTACTTTCGCACTAAATCTTAAACATTTTCTGAAATGGATATAAACTCAAAAAAGGTAATATTGATAATGAACCTGGGCAGCCCTGACAGTACATCCGTAAGGGATGTAAGGCGTTACCTGAATGAATTTTTAATGGATGAAAGGGTAATAGATATTCCAAAATTGCCAAGAGCTCTTTTAGTAAAAGGTATTATTGTACCATTTAGAGCACCAAGCAGTGCGAAAGCATATCGCTCAATATGGACCAAAGAAGGCTCACCACTGATTACACTTACATACCAGTTACAAGCTGCCTTACAGCAAAGCACTGAGTATCCAATAGAAGTTTGCATGCGCTATGGCAACCCAACTCCGGAAAATGTATTTAAAAATATACAGGAAAAATATCCATCTGTTGAGGAAGTTATTTTGTTTCCGCTATATCCTCATTACGCCATGAGCAGTTATGAAACTGCTGTGGAATATGGTAAAGAAATTTACGGAAAAGGAAATTATCCTTTTACGTTTTCGGTTATAAATACGTTTTACACAAATCAAGCATACATACACGCATTATCGCAAAGCATTGCTCCGCATTTGGAAGAAGATTATGATTTGCTTTTATTTAGTTACCATGGAATACCGGAAAGGCATGTAAGAAAAACTGACCCTACAAAACAACATTGTTTAAAGATAGATGACTGTTGTAATGTAGATAGTGTGGCACATGAATACTGTTACCGTCACCAGGTATTTTTGACATCCTCTCTGGTAGCTGCAGAACTACAATTACCTAAAAATAAATTTGCAACTTCTTTTCAAAGCAGGCTTGGTAGAGATGAATGGCTAAAACCGTACACGGCTGCACGTTTGAAAGAATTACCAAAGGAGGGAATAAAAAAAATAGTGGTTGTTTGTCCTGCATTTGTGAGTGACTGTTTGGAAACCTTAGAGGAAATGGGCGAAGAAGGAAAAGAATTTTTTATGGAAGCAGGCGGAGAAAGTTTTAAATTAATTCCGTGTCTTAATACTGCACCACTTTGGATAAAGGCTATGAACAGTTTAATAGCAGATCATTTGAACAAAACAGAAAAGCATGTACCTGTATCTTAAAGCACTGCACATCATTTTTATTGTAACATGGTTTAGCGGGCTTTTTTATATTGTGAGGCTTTTCATTTACAATGCAGAAGCAAATGAAAAACCTGAACCTGAAAAAACTATTTTAAAAAATCAATTTAGTATAATGATAAGAAGGCTGTGGCTTGGCATTACATGGCCTTCAGCAATTATTACACTTATACTTGGACCTCTTTTGATTTATATAAATCCGGCAATTTTAGATACCTGGCTGTGGATTAAAATTGGATTTGTAATTGGCTTGTATTTTTATCATTATAGTTTAAACCTATTATATTTACAACAAAAAAACAATGTTTTTAAATATAGCTCCCAACAATTGAGATTGTGGAATGAAGTAGCTACCGTTTTTTTAATAAGTATCGTAATACTGGTCGTCGTAAAGCAGAGTCTAAGTGTTGTGTGGGGTTTGCTGGGTTTGGTATTATTCATTTTTTTATTATTGAGTAGTATTAAAATTTATAAACTGGTGAGAGCTAAGAAGTAAAATTTTTTTAGACTTTTGATGATCTAGGAAGCATCAAAATTAGAAGAAGAAGACCTTGGGAAAATGATATCGATTGAATAAATGTTGCGATTCTAAGTTTTATTTATGGCATTGCAGTAAGCATCAAAGAGAAAGAGAAAAATTATAGCCGCAGATTAAAAACATAATGGATAAATATGCGGCTACAATTTTACAAATAGTTATATATTCATTTTTCCTAAACTGCTACATTAAAATCCCTCAACACATCATTCAGACTGGTTTTTAAATCTGTACTTGGTTTTCGTTTTCCAATTATTAATGCGCAAGGAACGTTGTAATCTCCGGCAGGAAAACTCTTTGTATAACTGCCTGGTATAACCACGCTTCTTTCAGGCACCAACCCTTTTGTTTCGATTGGTTCCATACCTGTAACGTCTATAATTTTTGTAGATTGTGTAAGCACAACATTAGCACCAAGCACCGCTTCTTTTTGTACACGCACGCCTTCTACAACAATACAGCGGCTGCCAATAAAACAGCCATCTTCAATAATTACAGGGCTTGCTTGCAAAGGTTCGAGAACACCGCCAATACCTACGCCACCACTGAGGTGTACGTTTTTGCCTATTTGCGCACAGCTGCCAACTGTAGCCCATGTGTCCACCATCGTACCTTCATCTACGTAAGCTCCTATATTCACGTACGAAGGCATCAACACAACATTTTTTGCAAGGTAGGCACCGTATCTTGCAACTGCATGAGGCACTGCACGAACTCCCAAACTTTTATAATTGCTCTTCAATTTCATTTTATCGTAAAATTCAAATGGTGGCAGCACAAAAGTTTGCATTTGCTGTATGCCAAAATATAAAAGTATCGCTTGTTTTACCCACTCGTTTACTTGCCAATTTTCACCGACCGGTTCAGCAGTTCTTAATCTTCCTTTATCAACTTCTTCTATAACATCTCTTATAACCTGTATGTATTTTTCATCTTTTAATAACTCACGATTTGCCCAAACGGCCTCAATTAAATTTTGCATATTACTGATTTTATTTTTTGTAAAAATAATGAATTGCAGGTCTTTTAATTATTAACTTGATTAAACAGTAAAATATTTGCAGTTCATTGATGGGCTAGGATTTATTTACATTTCATGTTTAGCTCTATATTTGATAAAACAATTAAACATAGAAGAAGAATTTTTAATGACTGAAGTTAAAAACATATTAATAAGATTACCGAATTGGTTGGGAGATATGGTGATGGCTACGTCCTTAGTTGAAGCAGTTAAAAGGTATTATCCAAATGCCGAAATTGATTTAATAGCAAAACAAGGAATAGATTTTTTGTTGGAATATTTTCCGGCTCATAACCAAAAAATTATTTTTTCAAAACAAGAATATGAAGGATTAAAAGGTGCTCATGAATTTGGTAAAAAAGTAAGAAAAGAAAAAAAATATGATCTTTTTTTCTGCCTCCCGGATTCTCTTTCTGCTGCGACAATGGGGGCTGCCATCAATGCAACAAAAAGTATTGGATTTAAAAACAATGTAAGGTTTCTTCTGCTGACAAATATTTACAAAAAAAATAAAAAATTACACCGGGTAGAAGAATATGTTGATTTATTATCGCAGTTTGTAAAAAAGAAAATTGATGTTCCTCCTGTCAGGTTAAGTTCAAATGAAAATAAATTTTTAAATACGCTTATAATAAATATTAATTCAGAAGCCTCTTCCCGAAGGTTACCGAATGAAAAAGCAATCAGCATAATTAATACAATTAGAAAAAATATAACCAATGAAATTATACTTGTTGGTAGCGCCGCTGAAGCGGAATTTGTAAATGAAGTTTACGAAATGTTGGATGATAAACACAATATTTCAAACCTTGCCGGTCAAACGTCTTTACAGCAGTTGGTAAATTTATTTGCATCATGCAAAGCTGTGTTAAGTACAGATAGTGGCCCTGCTCATGTAAGCAATGCCCTTGGTAAAAATACTGTTGTACTTTTTGGTGCCGGCAATGAACTGAACACAGCCCCTTATAATAAAAACTTTTGCAGCGTAATAAGGTTAGGCAAATTAGCCTGTGAACCATGTGTAAATAATACATGCGAATTGTATGGCGTACCGGAATGTCTTTTACAACTGGATGAGAATATTATTATGGAAAAGTTACAAAACATTTTAGCGTAAATGAATTTTGAAAATGATATTAAGATATGTGTATCGGTTTTAAGAGCGGGTGGTATTATTCTATACCCTACAGATACGATTTGGGGAATTGGCTGCGATGCAACAAATAACGAAGCGGTTACAAAAATATTTAAGCTTAAGAAACGGGAAGAGCAAAAAAGCATGATCATTTTACTTTCGCAAACAGATGATATAAAAAATTACAGCAAATCGCCATCTGCCAAAATAAAAAAACTGCTTTCAACAACTGAAAAACCGCTGACAATCATTTACCCATCGGCAAAAAATATTGCTGTAAATTTAATTAGCTGCAATGGTACAATAGCCATGAGAGTTGTAAAGGATATGTTTTGCGAAGTATTGATAAACACCTTTGGCAAACCCATCGTGTCTACATCTGCAAATATATCGGGAGAACCGAGCCCTAAAGTTTTTGATGAAATATCTTATGCAATAAAAAGTGGCGCTGACTATATTGTGAAGCACCACCAAAAAAATAAAATTTTTACTAATCCAAGCAAAATAATACTTTGGAAAACTGACAATGAACTTATTGTCATAAGAGAATAATTACTAAAAAATATTAAATCCTATGCCTATTTGTATATTTCTGTTTTTCCATTCATTTATCTTGTTAATTTGATTTATATTATTAAGCCCGGCAACATATCTTCCATAAATAATAATTTTTGAAAATTTGAATTGCAAACCAGCCACTGCAGCGAAGTTTCCTTCTTTAAAAGCTGTTTCCCCGTTTTTAAGCAGGCTTTTATTTTTATCTAACAACACCGAAAACTGAGGTCCTGCCTGTATTGTAAGAAAAGGTGCAGCTTTAATATTTAATAATACTGGAATATCCAGGTAATTCAATTTTACTTTGTCTACCTGTTTAAAACCATAAACGGTACTAAACTGAGAGGCAGTATCTGCATTTGCACTGCTAAATATTACCTCCGGCTGAATACCAATTTTTGATGAAATACCAACAAGAGCGAAAACACCTGCCTGGTAGCCAAAAGTAAATTTGTCTTTAAAAGGAACTCCATCAATTTTTTGAAGATTAGTACCTGCTTTAAATCCTGCATGAAAACCTTGTGCCTTTATGCCGGCTGCACAAAATAAAAATATAAAAAGGATACCGATAACTTTTTTCATTATATAAAGCTAATCAACTTACAAGCGAATGACAATTGGTAAAATGTTAAAACATTTATTATAGAATAACTTTAGCAAACAATATCTAAAAATTTATACCTGCAGTTAACGAAAATATAGTTGCCAGTCTTTTAGCATGTGTTGCAGGTAGGTAATAATCTGCATACACTAATGGCTCTACAAAAAACTTACCAAGGCTGTAATAAAAATCTGTCGAGAGTGCTATAGACTCTATAGCAAACGACTGTTGGTTACTTCCTGTTAGGCTTCTTTTAGTAGACGCTGTCCTTTTTTTCCTTTGAGAGGAGATATTGGTAAAGTTTGTTGTAGAACTCTTGGTGACAGCTGCGTTTAATGTAAGAGCAGGTATAAAAGTAAACTCATCATTTTTAGAAAATAACCCTTCAAAATTAAATTTATGATCGCCTGAAAAACTTAGCGTAAAATCATTTATTTTAGAAATTATGTTATTTATAACATGTACTATATGGGGCGGAGAAGGAATAGTAGATGTATAGCTGGTATCAAAAACTTCCTTGTTTTTTCCATTTGAATAAACTAATTGCACACCAGGCCTTATCAATGATTTAAGCCATTTAAAAGATCCGCTTATTTCATTTATAAAAGGATTAACAGCGACAGTAGAATTTTTTGAAGTAAAAAAATGGGTGTAAGAAACACCTGCATATATATATTTTCTGCTATAATAATAAGAGGGTGTTAAACTGGCCTGGTAAAAGTTCATACTGCCATTTTCCGGTACAAAGCTTGAATTTAAAGTAAGCCCCAAGCCAGATTTATTGTAATAATCAGCTGTTATGTTATAAAATATTTTATTTAATACTTCCTGATTTGCATTCAACGAATTATTTTTTTTACTAAATACTCCGTTACCTGCACCTGCACCAAGACTTAATGAAGATTTTTGAAAATCAGTATTAATGCTATCCTTTAATAAATTTATAAAATCATCTTCAATAGTGCTTTGTGCAACTAAATTCCCTGATATAAATACAAACGAAATAAAATATATTAATCTGATCATTGGCAAGCAGCTTTTTTTAATTTTAAATAAAATGGAAAGGTCAATTTAAAAAAAATTAATTTTATTTTCGTAAAAGTACAAACTAAAAATTAATTCCTTACTTTTGCGGCGATTTAGAATTGCTGAGAATTACATGACATGCTCAGATGCTGTTGAAAGCAGGTAACAATGATTTACCTATCAGGACAAAATATTTTTTCCCCACACAACGGTCCAAAGCATACTATGTGATCATCAAAAATATTTTTTTGACCATAGAAGTATTGTGAAGCGGCTTTAATTAGACTTCCAGAAAATTGCCTAAAGGGCAAACGGGTTCAGCCAGGAATAATACCATGCGGTCTTCATTTTAAACAAATTATTACCATGAATGCATTTGAAGCATTAGGCCTAAACGACAACCTCGTGCAGGCAGTTGCAGATTTAGGGTTTACAGAACCCACTCCTATCCAAACACAGGCTATTCCTGTATTGATTGCAGGTACAAAAGATTTTGTAGGTCTTGCACAAACAGGGACCGGTAAAACTGCAGCTTTTGGCTTGCCGCTGTTGCACCTTATAAAAGCAGAAGATAAATTTCCGCAGGCGTTGATCGTTTGCCCAACACGTGAGTTGTGTTTGCAAATTACAAACGACCTTACAGATTTTCGCAAGCACAGTAAGGGATTGAATGTAGAAGCCGTGTACGGTGGTGCATCTATTGTAATGCAAATACGCAATTTAAAAAGAGGCGTACAGGTTGTTGTAGCAACACCCGGCCGCCTAATAGATTTGATAGAAAGAAAAGCCATTGACTTACAAAAAGTAAAATATGTGGTGCTGGATGAGGCAGATGAAATGCTGAACATGGGTTTTAGAGAAGATATTGATTTCGTTTTAAAAAATACCATAAACAGAGAAAGTATCTGGTTATTTTCTGCCACCATGCCTACACAGGTACGTGCCATTGCAAAAAACTTTATGACCAACCCTGAAGAAATTACAGTAGGTAAAAAGAATAGTGGTAATGTAAATATTGATCACCAGTTTTTTGTAGCACCGGCCAATAGCCGTTACGAATCTCTTAAGCGATTAATAGATTTTAACCCCGATATGTACGGTATTATTTTTACAAGAACCAAAGCAGATGCACAGGATGTATGTGAGCGTTTGTCAAAAGGCGGATACGAAATTGAAGCCCTGCATGGCGATCTTACACAACAACAAAGAGACAGGGTGATGGGGCGTTTCCGTACCAAAGCCTTGCAACTTTTAATAGCAACAGACGTAGCTGCACGTGGTATAGATGTGGATGGTATTACGCATGTAATAAACTACGAATTGCCAGATGATATGGAAGTATATACACACCGTGCAGGTCGTACAGGGCGGGCAGGTAAAACAGGTATTTGTCTTACCATTTGTCATAGCAGAGAAAGTTTCAAAATTAGAAGTTTAGAGAAGATGGTGAATGCGCAATTTCATAAAATGGACATTCCAAGCGGTAAAGATGTTTGCAGAAAACAATTTTTTTACTTTATGGATAAACTTATAAAAACAGATATTTCTCATGGCGATTACGAAACGTACCTGCCAGACCTCATGGAAAAATTTGCAGAAGTCACTAAAGAAGAAGTACTGCAAAGAGTTGCAGCGTTGGAGTTTGATCATTTTTTAAAATATTATGAAAATGCTGAAGATTTAAATGCAAAAGATGCAGGAAGAAGAACAATAAACAACGACAGAGGCGCTGTAAGAGATGACAGCAGCAGAAAAGAACGCAGCACATTTAACAGAAGAGACAATGGTTATACAAGATTGTTTTTAAACCTAGGTACAAAAGATGGTTTTTACAAAGCAAGCATGTTGCAGTTTGTGTTAGATGAAAGTAATTTAAACAAAGAGTCTCTTGGCAAAATAGATTTGAGAGATATGAACACCTGGATAGAATGTGATAGTGCAAGTACAGCGCAAATGATACAGTCGCTTGATGGTAAGCGTTACAACAATCGTACAGTACGAATGAACGAGGCTGATGGCGGTTTTAAAAGACCAAACGATGAAGCCGGCAATACAAGAGATGTAGGCAGCAGCGCACCAAGAGAAAGAAAAAGAGTGTATGGTGCGGGAAGAGAAAGAAGATAATTACAAAATAAAATATTGACCCTGCTGAAAAGCGGGGCTTTTTGTAGGTAATACAAAAAAAATTACAAATCAAGGATTATTTTAATTTCTAAAAAGTGAATTATTATCTTTAAGGTATGAACAAGGTCAATAATATTATAAATATTTTATTTAATAAGTTTTTATCAGAAAAAACAAAAGAAAGAAGTGAAAAAGTTATTATTTATATTGCTATAATTAGTTTTGTAGTACATCTACTAATAATTGCATTTGTAGATTTAAAATGGATACAGCCGAATGATTTTTCAGGATTATTAAAGAATCCGCTGGTAGCTATTTATACGCCTTTTTCTTTCATTTTATTATATGAGGCTTACTTACTGGTGTATTATTTACCAAAATCTACCACAAAATATATTGGTAAGCAATATGAAATTATTACGCTAATTGTGATAAGAAGAATTTTTAAAGATTTTTATAAATTAGAATTTACAAATAACTGGTTTAATAAGAAAGAAGATATACTATTTACGCTGGATGTGGTTGCAGTATTAATTTTATTTTACTTAATTTATGTCTTTTATAAAACTGTTCGTATAAAACCTAAGCAAAAAACATCCATAGAAGTTGAAAAATTTATTAATTTAAAAAAAATAATTGCCACCATATTGGTTCCTATATTTATAATATTAGCTATCTATAATTTAAGTTCGTGGATTTACGAAACTTTTTATCTAACAAATCAAACAGAAATTTCAATAAAAAACACAAATAAAATTTTCTTTGATGAATTTTTTACAGTTCTAATCATGATCGACGTATTGCTGTTGTTATTTTCATTTTTACATACCGATAAGTTTAATCAGGTAATCAGAAATTCTGGTTTTATAATCTCTACGATTTTAATTAAACTGTCATTTAACATTGAGGGCGTTTTAAATACCACTATTACAGTTGTAGCGGTTTTACTTGGCGTATTAATTTTATATATTCACAACAAATATGAAAAACTAGAAGACCGTTTTCTGTCTTCAGAGGGAGTGGTGTAAGTAAAGTTTTAAATTAAAATTAGTTTCTTGAGAATAAAAAGTGCCCAATACACTTAAAAAAATCGATTATTTAAAAGATCTTTACTAATAGTTTTTTCTTGGCAGATTTTAAAAATTTTTGCAAATGCCAATTGACATATGTTTGTGAGTGGTTGTAAGAAAAGTCTTTGGTAAAAACTGCCTCAAAATTTTATTAAAGGATTACTTAACCTTTTAAAATAAAAGGGCGTCTCATAATTTAAGACGCCGATTGTATTTTATAACTGAGTGCAGAAATTTAAAAAGATATTATTTTCTAACAACTTTTATTACTTCTGTATTACCATCTTTATCCATCAATTTTAATATATAGATAGAAGGAGCATAAGTACTTAAATCAATACTTTTTCCCATAGCAAAGTTATTTACCTGTTGTAACAGCTTACCATTTATCGAATATACTCCAACCGATTGAAGCATACCAGCTTCGTTTGATGTAATGTAAACCCTATCTTCAGTTGGATTTGGCATGATGTTAATAGTTTTTGTTGTACTGTATTTTACCACACGTACTGTACTGTATTTAAAAGACCCATCTGCATCAACAGATTTTAAACGATAATAATTTACGCCGTTAACAGGTGTATTATGTATTAAAGTATAATTTTTAGCACTACTGCTAGATCCTGCTGCTTTGACACTTCCAATATTTTCAAATTTGCTTCCGTCTCTGCTAAATTCAACCTCAAAATAACTGCTGCTTTGCTCAGTAGATGTTTGCCAGTTAAGGGCAACAACTTTATTTTGCTTTGTAGCAGTAAAATCTAATAAACTTATAGGTAGTGGACCACCAGCCGCGGTAATATTAGAAATGGCAATGTCATCAAGTGCAAGAAAATGACTGCTTCCATTAAAAGATGGGGTTGGATCTTTAATTTCTACATCAATTGATGTTATTCCCATAGGAACAGTGTAAGTTCCACTTATTTGTACCCATTCATTAGTAACTGCAGAATTTGCAGCAATTGGTGTTTTAATGGATACCGTATTGATAGTAGTATTAATGACAATGTTTATCGGAAACCCACCGACTGGATTTTCTTTTAAATTAGCAATCCAAGCACAAACTTGTAATTGTTGTCCCGGAGTCACTGACAAAGTTTTATACCAAAGTCTTAAGTCTGGTTGCGAACTAGATGTGTGTGAACTTAGAAAAAAACTTCCTGAATGGGGCAATAATGGCAGATAACCGCTTTGCCCCATTGAGTTTGATAAAATTTGGTATTGAGTTTGACCATTTCCGTAAATATAATCGGTTGAGGCAGCACCTTCTGCAAAGTTATTAATACCGTTAGTACCACCTGCTTGGAAGCCACCATAATAT
>JAYUZL010000255.1:0-9479 GCA_043751875.1 Ferruginibacter sp. | reverse complement strand
TTTGCTTTTTTGGAGATGAAGAATCTTTATTCATTTCCGGCATTTGCTGACTGTGAGCAGAATATGAACACAGCAACAGAGCAACAAAACAAATCAGTGGAGGAGGTTTGAATCTTCTAAAAAAACTTAATATATTTTTCATATATTATTTGTGGTTTAATAACCTATGCTAAACTGACTGCTTAATCTTATTAATCATAAGAAATAATAGTTCCTGTATTTGCCAAGCCACTGGATCCTCTTACATCTCTTGAAGAATTAGCTTTCACCTGATTTACTGCACTACGCCCTACAGCGTCAGGGACAATACCGGATAACTTTTTCGATGGTTTTTTTTGCTTTGTATCTGCAACTTTATCTGTTGCAATACTTTTTTGTTAACCGGATTTATTTTTGGTTTAGTATCCTTTATGTTGTCTTTTTTTAATACTGTTTTGTTTGCCATTTTTTAATTTTTTAATATTAGTTGAATGTTTAGTATTGCCGGCTTCTCTGAGGTTTAGAAAAATCGTTACTCATGATTTTATTTTGTTTGTATTTAATTTTTACCTGTACCGCATACGCGTTACTTAATTTGGGTTAAGTTCTGAAATGGTATAATGTGTGTTACTGAACGCATGCCAAAGTGTATCTGTTTCAATCTCTTCCGATGAAGTAATTTCCGCTTCTTTTCTTGGTAGATCAACTGTTACAGATTTTACACCTGGCACACCGGATAATTTTTGTTTAACTGTTGAAACACAGCCGCCGCAGCTCATACCACCAATATGATAGGTATGTGAAATTAATTTTTCCATAATTAATCTTTTTTATTGTTACTGATTTTTTAATTCCGTTTTGCTTATCCTAACTATTTTTTTTTCAAGATCCATTCTAAATTTTAAATATTCTGCGGCTGTGTCTTTGGTAATTTGGGAGTGCGTCCGGCATGCTAAACCGTTACCCTAATTTTACCCTTTGTTCATCATAGAGCCTTTTGTGCCCTTCTTCATCATAGGGCCTTTCATGCCTTTATTCATCATTGAGCATTTACCCATTTTTCCGGTCATTTCCATGCAATCCCCTTCTTTCATCATCATCATTTTACCATTTTTCATTTTGCATTCGCCTGTAGTCATACATTTTGTACCGTTTTTCATGGTCATGTCCTTTTCCATCGGCATTGTTTTTCCATCTTTCATTACCATCATTTTACCATCTTTCATCATACAGCAATCCTTCATCATTGCAGACTTGGTTTTAGTTTGTGCAAAAGAATTACCTGTGGTAAAGCATAATGTCAGCATAAGCATTGAAGCAAATACAGTAGCAATCGTTTTTTTCATTTTCATTTTTTTAAAAATTATCTTCAGTTACGCTGTTGCCCGGTCTTCAGTTGCGCTGTTGCCCGTTTTTTTATTAAATTTTATTCCTAAATAACCTCCGAAATTGCAATTACAGGTTTCATCATTTATGAAACAGCTGTGGATTTTGTAAGTACTTAATTAAGACCAACATTTACCCTTGTATAATCTTTAACCTGTTATTGTGCTCCATAAATTAAGCCAAGTTGAGGGTACGCATTTATCTGCCTTCCATCAGAAGTTGAACATTTTTTTATATTTGCCTTTGCCTGTGTATTCATTAAAAAGGTAAAAAACATCAAACCCAACAAAGGCAGCAATGTATTTCTATTTTGCACGCATTATGCCATTTGTAAAAATAGGGAGACGGCCGAAGCTGAAAAATGACAATTGTCAAAAATTCAGGTGATTTAAATCATAGGAGTAATCTACCAATCCAGATTTAAAATATTAAAATAGGCACACTTTAAAATTCTATATTCTGAAAATTGATTTTATTAGGCAGGTATATTTTTCTTTGTGTACTTTTTAAAATGGGTAAGAGAATGCAGTTCATTTAAAACATTTTACAACATGGAGCTTTATTAATTTCAGGGGTTTTATTCCATACGAGAACAATATTTTGGTCTTGTATGTGTTATATAATTTACTTAAATTTTTAGGAAGCCCAAATCTATTTTTGCCAAAAAACCAAAAAGGGCAGATTTGTATTGGTTTCTACATATAAACAGAACAGAAGGTTTTGTGTGAGGATTTGTGCCCGCTTTCCTTTGTTTATCCCTGTTTTAATATCTGTCTAATTTCCGTTTATAAGCCGTCGCTTTTTTACAATATTTTATCAGAAACCCTTCCCCATCTGGCTTTTATTTGAAGATAATGATGCACGGTAAAATTAAATTTTGTCTGTAAAGGTTCAACAATATTACCGCTGTTATCCATCACATTTTAAGGTATAAATTCTTCATGCAAATAATTTCAGTTCCTGCATTTTTCGCACGCCGCTAACAAAATCCTTTCTTATATTTACGTGTATGATACAACGCATAATAATCGCTTTTACTGCATTGCTTTTGGCGCATGGTTCAATGGCACAAAATAAAAAAATAGCTGCACAGCGTTGGGCTGACAGTGTATACAAAAAGCTCTCAAAAGATGAACGTATTGCGCAGTTAATGGTAGTTCGCCTTTCCACCATAGATAGCAAAACAAAGACTGTTACTTTTTTTGATGATGATGTGGAGAAGCTAATTAAAAAATACAATATTGGCGGCATTTGTGTTTTTCAGGGCAGCCCGGTAAAACAGGCTGATATTATAAATAGGTTACAAAGCAAAGCTAAAACACCTATACTGATGTGTATTGATGCTGAATGGGGAGTGGGCATGCGGCTTATTGATAGTGTGCTGCCACTGCCAAGGCAAATGATGCTGGGTGCCATGAAGGATGAAACTATTGTGTACAGATACGGACACTTGGTTGCCGAGCAATGCAAACGTATTGGTATACAGGTAAATTATGCACCGGTGGTAGATGTTAACAACAACCCAAACAACCCGGTAATAAACGACCGTAGTTTTGGTGAAGACAAATACAAAGTGGCTGCGTTTGGTGTACAATACATGAAGGGAATGCAGGATGCCGGTGTAATGGCATGTGCCAAACATTTTCCCGGGCATGGCGATGTGGCTACAGATTCGCATTTTGATTTACCGGTCATAAACAAAACCATGGCGCAGCTGGATTCGCTGGAGCTTTATCCATTTAGAAAAATATTTGAGGCAGGGGTAGGCAGTGTAATGCTGGCGCATTTGTACATACCGGCAATTGATACTACTGCTAACCGTGCAACATCTTTATCACCCCAAAATATAAACGGGCTCTTGCGTATAAAACTTAACTACCAGGGTTTAACTTTTACTGATGCACTGGAAATGCAGGGCGTAAAAAAGTTTTATCCGGATGGGGCCGCAAGTGTACAATCTTTAATTGCGGGCAATGATATGCTTTGCCTGCCGGGAGATGTGCCTAATGCTATTAAAAAAACCAAAGAGGCCATTAAGAAAAAACAACTGAGCTGGGCAGATATTGAAATGCACTGCAAAAAAGTATTGGCTGCAAAATATGCTTATGGTCTGCAAAATCTACAACTTATTAATTCCGGCAATTTAACGGCTGATCTAAACGCAGGTATCCCTGCTATGATAAGGCTGGTAGCAGAAAATGCGATTACACTTGTTGCAAAAAAAGATGCTTCCTTTTTTCCTTTGAGAGATACAAAAAAAGGAGATATAGCATTTGTAGGGTTCGGTATAACAACAGAAAATGAGCTTGCTAAAAGAATGAAAAAAGATTACAATGCAACCGTATTTTATGGCGGCGACAGTGATCTCTTAAACAAACTAAAACTGTACAAAAAAATAGTGATTGGTATACACAATGTTGGTAGATACGCAGCCAGCAATTTCGGTTTTACAAATAATAATTTAGCGTTATTAAATACCCTTCAGCAAAACGAAAATAGCCTTTCATTTTTGTTTGGTAATGCGTATGCTTTAAAAAATATGTGTGCTGTTGCAAATATGGTGGTTTGTTATGAAGATGATGAAATTGTACAAGGCACGGCTGCAGACCTTTTACAGGGAAAGCTTTTTTATAAAGGTTCTCTTCCTGTTACTGTATGCGACAATTTAAAATATGGTTTTGGTATAGAAACGGCCGCAGCTAAACCTTTATTTGAAAAGCTGACTGCTGATAAAATAAACCAGTCAGTTCTTTACAAAATAGATTCTATAACAACAGACGGTATTGACAAATTGGGTATGCCTGGTTGTGTAGTACTTGGGTTAAAAGATGGTAAAATTGCCTATGAAAAAGCCTTTGGCAATTTCACCTACGACAAAAAAAAACCTGTAACACTTCAAACTGTTTATGACCTGGCATCTGTAACAAAAACATGTGCTACTACTTTAAGCATAATGAAGCTGTATGAGGAAGGGAAACTGAACTTAAAAAAGAAGCTCAGTGATTATTTGCCAGAAACCATGGGTACTAATAAAAGCGATTTAATTATTGAAGATATTTTACTGCACGAAGCAGGGCTTGTGGCCTATATACCTTTTTATAAAGAAACGCTGGATGCAACAGGCAAACCTTTACCAACTATATTTTCACACACCGCAAATGATTCTTTCAGTATTGCTGTAACAGAAAATCTCTACATGAAAAACGGCTGGAAGGATACCATTTATAAAAGAATCCTTACAAGTACGGTTGGTCCAAAGGGTAAATATATTTACAGTGATAATGATTATATATTTCTCGGCAAAGTAGTAGAGCATTTAACAGGCATGCCCATGGATAAATATGTGTTGCAAAACTTTTACGAACCAATGCAACTCCAGAGTACAGGGTACGATCCTCTTCTGCGCAATAGTGTGTCAGATATTGCACCCACAGAAAATGAAAAGATATTTAGAGCCCAGCTTATTCAAGGTACAGTGCACGATCCAGGTGCCGCAATGATGGGTGGGGTTGCAGGGCATGCAGGTTTGTTTAGTAATGCTTATGACTTGGCTGCCATTATGCAAATGTTGCTAGACGGCGGTAGTTTTAAAGGCCATCAGTATTTTAAAAAGCAAACAGTAGATCTGTTTACTGCTTATCAAAGCAACAACAGCAGGAGAGGGTTTGGGTTTGATAAACCCGAGAAGGACAATGCTACAAGAAAAGAACCTTATCCAAGTATACAAGCTTCGCCATTTACATTTGGGCATACAGGTTTTACAGGTACTTCTGCATGGGCTGACCCTGCCACGGGAATGGTATTTATTTATTTAAGCAACAGGGTTTATCCTGATGTAAGTAATACCATGCTTAAATTAAATGTTCGGGGTAAAATAATGGATGTGCTCTACGATGCAACAAGAATAAAATCTTTCAATAATTAAGACGCAACTATAAACCCAACCAGTAAAAATTAAAGATTTTATAATAAAAATATTTTTCTGGAAGTAAAACTAACAATGGTCCCTTTCACAGGCAATACCAATTAGCATAATGAACCCAAAAGCTATTTCTGTAAACGATTACGATTATTTTTTACCGGATGATCGAATTGCCTTGCATCCACTTTCAGAAAGAGATGCTTCTAAATTACTTGTATATAAAAAGGGAGTTATTAAAGAAACCCTGTTTTCAACAATTGATGAATATTTACCTGCTAACAGTCTGTTGGTTTTTAACAACAGTAAAGTAATAAATGCACGCATAACATTTACTAAATTTACTGGTGCTGTAATAGAAATATTTTGCCTCGAACCTTATGGTGAAATAACGGATTATGCAAGCATTATGGCCGCTACTAATATAGTTCAGTGGAAATGCTTTGTTGGTGGGGCAGCCAAGTGGAAAGATGAGATACTGCAAAAGGATATTGAAATAGGCAGCAAAAAAATAATACTCTATGCCAAGAAAATTGCTAAAATAACCGAGGCTTTTATTGTTGAATTATTTTGGGAGCCAACAACTTTTTGCTTTGCAGAAATTATTGAAGCTGCAGGTAAAGTTCCTTTGCCCCCATACATAAAAAGAAATACCGATGGCGAAGATAGCAGCCGTTACCAAACCATCTTCGCAGCGCATGAAGGTTCCGTTGCAGCACCAACTGCAGGATTGCATTTTTCCACCGCTATTTTTGAAAAACTTGTAGTGAAAAATATTGAGAAGGCATTTGTAACGTTACACGTAGGTGCAGGAACTTTTAAGCCCGTAAAGGCTGAAACCATGCAGGAGCACGAAATGCATGCAGAATATATTGATGTAAATATTGCCACAATTGAAAAGCTAAAAAATAACATTGGTAACATTACCGCCGTTGGTACAACTTCATTGAGAACCCTGGAATCCCTTTATTGGATGGGTGTAAAAGTACATACCAACACAGCACTAAACAACCCCGAAATTTTGCAATGGGATGTGTATGAAAGCGAAATGGCAACAGCTAATTTTTCCGCTGTAGAGGCATTAAACTTTCTCCTGGGTTGGATGAATGCAAACAATAAAAAAACGCTGTTTTCACGAACTCAGATTTTAATAGTACCGGGCTACAAATTTCGGATAGTAAATATGCTGGTTACTAATTTTCACCAGCCCCGTTCTACATTATTGTTATTAGTTGCTGCAGCCATTGGTAACGACTGGAAAAAGATGTATGACCATGCACTTGAAAACGATTTCAGGTTTTTAAGTTATGGAGATGGAAATTTGTTGTTTCTTTAAATGATAGAGATCAGGCGAGCAAGATATTTTTAAGGCTGAATGGAAACAGGTGTACCTACTGGAATGTAACTATATAAATCTTTCATTTCAGTATATTTTACTGATACACAGCCATCCGTCCAGTTGTAAAAATTATCAACTGTCCATTCTTCTTCCGGCCGTGTGGCATGTATGGCAATCCCATCGCCTATGCGGGCATTTGCAGGCAACAAACCTTTTGCTTTTCGTTCATTAAATCTTCGGTAACTTTCTTCGTTGGGATAATTAAGTAATAATTCAGGCCCCCATTTATTGTGTATTTTTTTTACTACTATTTTAAAAGAACCGGTTGGGGTTTTCCTATCACCTTCTCTCATTTTATCACCCAAATCCCTGCTGCCAAAAACGATTGGATATGTTGCATACCAGCCTTCGTTGTCAAATACTTTTAATTCGTAACTCTTTTTATAAACTATGATATAATACGGATTTGATGTAAGTATGCGGAACTCTTTCTTAGCAGATTTTTTATTTAATGACCTATATGTTTCGCCTGTTGGTGAAAAGGATAAAAGACCGCCAACAAAAAAAATTGCAACTATGCAACGGATAAAATAGATTTTCATTTTCTACCTATTATCAAAGGGGTTTACTGCATCGAATAATAGAGTTTAAATGTAAGAGAATGTAGATTACAAAATTGTTATAAAATTGTAAATAGTATAAATATTGTGATAAAAAAAGCCTTTTACTTTTTAGCAATAAAAAGTAAAAGTCAATAAACTAAAACGGCAAATGATTACCAGTTGCTGAACCTTACACCGATGTTAAATGGTTTAATGTCAAGGCTTCTTTCAAATATAGATTTAGGACTGTAAGAGCCATATAATCTTACCGGCCCTAATCCTACTTCTCCTATATAACTTATTTTAAATATTTCCATATCATACTCACCTTTGTTTTTTTGTTTGCCCCTTTCAGTACTTATTTGTTTGTTGCGCTGGCTGTATAAGTAACCTGCACTGATACCGAAGCTGGCGCTTAAATTGGCCTTACCTGGCTTTTTAGTTGTGGCAAGGTTTAACATCAATGGTACAGTTAAATAATCTGCAGCAAGTTTGTTTTTAGAAAAATTGATTGAATCTCGAAAGACAAATGGCGCATTTGTTTGCTGACCGCCACTGTATGGTATTGTACCGTTTTCTTTAAAGCTGATGGGAGAACGGAAACGGTAATTATTAAGTTCCAATCCCAAACCATATTTTAGGTTTACATTGTTTTTTACAAGGGAATATTTCTGCATAAATAACCAGATATTTATGTTGATACTTTTTCCCCCTTTTAATTTTAAATCTGATGCATTGAATGCTGGTGCACCAGGTTTGTTTACTACAAAGCCACCTGCATTAGCGTAGTTTGTATTGTCATTAAAATTGGCAAAGCCAACATCAAATATTAAATAGTTTGTACTTTTTCTGGGGTTTGATTTTTTAACTTCTGCAATGATAGTTGTGGTATCGCCTTTTGCTTTTTTATTTTTCTTGATAATGAGAATACTGCCAATTCTTATGGTGTCGTTGTAAGCAGGATTGTATGCGGTGTCTTTTTTTGCAGGTTCTTTTTGTGCGTATGATGCTGTTGCGATGGCACAAAGGTTTACCAGAAAGTAAATCTTTTTCATGTTGATTAATTAAATGTAATAATTGTTGGTTAATTGGTCCCAAATTCAAAGCCGGCTATTCTTATTGGGTTACCTGTTTTTATTTTTGCAGTACGTTCTATCATCCTTTTAAATTTCTTAAATATTCCACCCACTTTTGAGCGCTTTACATCTTCTTCATCCATGTAGAGTATTTTATTATTACTCTTCTCTGTCTCAGTAAATGAAACAGTTTGTGCGTAGATCGTCTCCAACGGAACCAAATTTTCATTTGTAAGAGAAGTCTGTACTTTCTCCGCCTTTGAGATGGATGCTATTGTTGGTTGACTAACATTCGGTAAATCTGTATTAACCGTTGGAGAAGCCTTTTTTTGAACTTCTATATTAAATGCCAGTTTATTTTGTTCCTCTACAGTAATCTTTTCTTTTAACTCTTTTTCTTTGTTGTCCTTTTTATTTACTGCAAGGTTTGTTGCTCCAGTGGTATTCTGTACTTTGTTGTTGTTGTCTTTTATACCATTGTTTGAATTCAGTTTTACAACATCGATACGCTGCTCTTTTTCAACAGCAATATTTTCCTGTTTATTATCCAGTGGTACTTTATTTTCTTTTACTGCAACTGTATTATTTGGCAAGGCTTTTTTATTGAAAACATAAAAGCCAAAAAATAAACCAAAGCCAATCAATATCGCCGCTGCAGCCCATCTGATCATTTTAAATGCAACAACTTTATCTCTTTCTTTTTTGTATAATAATTCCTTCTGCGGACAAGTAACTATTTCTAGCGCATCTAGTTTTGTAGCTAACAATAATTGCTCTTCCTGTACCGCTGCCCGGTTTGCTTTAATGCTTTTATTTAATGTATTTAAGTCTTCAGCAGTAAGTTCATTGTCAATTTTTAACAACAGGCTTTCCTGCAATGTACCATCAACAAAGCTGTTTTTATAAAGTGACTCTTTTTGAGTAAACGCACAATCATCTGCAGGTAATATTGCTGCCATTATTAAATTCAGTTCACCCCGCAAATCTTCATTAACTGCTACATAACTTTCTACCGCAAGTCGATCTTCTGCGCACAACTCATCATCTGCATAAAGCAGAAAAAAAGTTTCGTAATTATTGCGGTTGATGTGCATTTTGTTATTTGTTTGATCTTTTTATTTGTTTACTTTCTAAATTACGTTTTCAGGTTTTACTATATACGCCCTTAACTGCAGCCT
>JAYUZL010000254.1:0-4276 GCA_043751875.1 Ferruginibacter sp. | reverse complement strand
TTCATTTAAATAATGAAGAAAATGTTTTGCCGCAAAACCTGCTATACCTGTTATTAAAATTTTCATGAGCTGTTCTGTTAATTAACTGAAATAATCCGTCCTGCTTTTGCAGCAATATTAGCCCAATAAAAGTGATTAAAAAAAGATCCAGGAATGGTAGCCTGAACATCTGCATTAAAAACTGCATTAGCAAAAGATACCCAGTTAAAATCATCTACTACCGTTAATTTACTGCCTGCAATTTCTGCAGGAACGCCATATGCTCCACTTTTGCAACTTATGCTCGTTAAGTTATTTCCGAGTGCTTCAACCAGTTTTGTTTTTATTCCACCGCCGGTTATAACAGGGTTTAAAAAAACATCTGATCCTTTAAAAAATAAATTTATGTCATCAACAAAGCCTGCAAAAATAATATTTAAGTTGCTGTAGTCTTTTAATTCATTGTAAGCTGCGGGTAAACCTTTACCACAAATAATAATTTTATATTGGTAATGTTTATTTTTTAAAAGTAGTGGATTGATTTCTTTTAAAATATAGTCAAGGGCTTCTATGTTTGGTTTATAATCTAACGTTCCGTTAAACAGTAAAATCTTTTCTTCCTCCTTAAAATTATATTGCTGTCTTATTAATAATGCTGCATCTTCTTTTTCCTGTCGGGATGGACTTTCCTCCCAGTCAATTCCATAAGTAATTACATCACATTTTGCAATATCAAGTCTATAATTATTTACTGCAAAATCAAGATCCTCCTGCGTTACAAAAAAATTATGGTCAATAATTTTATGGGTATTTTTTTCGTAGAACCAAAGCATTCTCCACCACCATTTCCCCATACTTTTAAAACGTACCGATTCAATATTATGCGATAACAAGTATAATTTCACACCTGTACTCTTTTTAAGCAGCCATGCAAGCCAACCATAATAAGGATGTACAATTATTAAGTCTGTTATTTTATTTTGCCTTATAATTTTTCTTAATTTAAAAAACAGCAAAGGATTGCCATAACGCAACTTTGAAGTGCCCAATACTCCATAATAAGAATTAGATAATGCGTCAGGTATTTCATTTTCAGGTACTGAAATAAAACTCACAGGGTAAATCTTCGCCAGATATTCATAAAAACTCGCAATGAATTTTTTGCCACCGGTACGTGGAGGGTACACGTTGTAAGGTGCCAGTATCGCTATATTTGGGCTTTGTTGGATAGTATAAATTTTAAATTTCTGTGCTGCTGTTTTTTGTATTCTTCCACTCCATAAACAACGTGGCAATCAATAATACAAAAAGCAACCAACTTGCAACAGCGCTTATTTTTTTACTCACAAAGAAAATAGAAGGTTCAAATTTAAATTCAACGGCATGTTTACCTGCAGGTATAACCATTGCCCGCAAAACATAGTTTGCTTTAAAAAACGGTACTTCTTTTCCATCCAAATATGCTTTCCAGTCTTTATAATAAATTTCGCTAAATACTGCAACGTTGTTTGATGTTGAATTACTTTCATAAGAAATCGCATCGTTGTCATATACACTCATTTTTATGTTAGATGCGCTGTCAGCAGGATTAAAAGCTGTTACCAGTGGCTTAAATGATTCATCTACGACTGCACTATCCCTGGTATTTAAATTGGTAAGACCTTTCATTTCAGCAACCGGACCATTTACAAATGTTATACCTTTTATAAACCATGCATTGCCTAAAGCTTCAGGGTTTTGTATGGCTTGTTGTTTATCTCCCTCGCCGGTAATAATCCATTTTGCATTAAGCATGTTTAACACGGCAGGGTTAGGTCTTCCACTCATTTGGTAGGTGCTTAGGTCATCATATATACCCAGTTTTGCGGCATGGTAACCGCCAATTGATTTGTGATAATAAGAAGTTTTAGCTTCTTCAAATGGGCTTCCAACACTTGCATTAAATACACGAAAATTAGGATCTTTATCTGCCAGTATTGTTCTGTCAGCATTTGTCATAGGAAACTCCACCGCATCATAATTATCCTTGTTGTCAAAACTTTTTGCATTTAAATAATGTGAACCAACGCCAAGCAGATCGATAGTAGCAGCAAGTATAACGCCCGCAAGCATGATAGTAGAAGATAATTTCTTTTTTATGTAGAGTGCAATTAAACCTGCAGCTACCAATACAAATAATAGGGAGCGAAACAAATCTTTTAACATCATTGCTCCCCTGTCTTTTTTAAGCTCGGTTAAGATTCCTCTTGCAGTTTTTTCAGCGTTAGGATTTTGCTGTAATTGCAATACCCAGTTTTCATATACCTGGTTATCTCTTTGTCCTTTGTATTGTTCATTTAGCTGCCCATATTTATTTTGAAAATCTGCAGTTTTAGTTTGCCACAATGCATTAAAGGCGGTTGTTCTTGCACGGTTTTCATTTCCAAAATCAGATGTTGCATAAAAAGCAAAGCCAACTAAAAATACTACTCCAGTTGCAATGAGACCTTGTTTAAATCTTTTCCATGCTTCATCGGCATTAAAATTACTTACCAATTTATTTATGGTAAGCGATGCTATTACAGGGAACAATAATTGCGGTATTACCAACGCCATTGTAGGTACCCGAAATTTATTGTAGAGTGGAAAATAGTTAAACATAAAAGTATTAAACCCATCAAAGTTGCTACCGAGTGCCAATAAAATACCAAGTAAACTTGCAGTTAAAATCCACCATTTGTGCCTGCCGTCTAAGTAAAACATTCCAAACAAAAACAAAAAACAAATAATGGCACCGAGGTAAACCGGTCCATTTGTAAAAGGCTGATCACCCCAATAAAGTGACTGGCTCATTTGCTGTGCAATTTGGTCTGCGGGCGCTTGTGGAAACAATCCGGTGATAAAACCCACCACATTTGCATCATCTTTTAATTGAGGAAATAAATAGCTTTCTCCATCTCTGCTTGCATAATAAGAACCATATCCCTTTACACCTGGAAACATTAAACTCATTGTTTCTGCCCTGCCATAACTCCATTGAAATGCATATTCTTTGCTAAGCCCGGTTGTTTTTCCATCAACAACTTTATCGTTGCTTCTATTGGTTTCGTCCATTTTTAACTGACCGCCCCGCTTGCTGTATTTTGCATAATCGTAGGTAGGAAAAAGACTGATAGCATTTACCGCTACTCCTAATAATCCAGCCATCACTAATAAACCAAGACTCTTAAAAAGCCCTGCAGTTTCATTTGCTTTTACCGCCTGTACAATAAAAAATGTACTCATTATAGCCATTATTAAAAACACATAATAGCTGATTTGCTGGTGCCCCTGACCTATTTGCAGCGCAGTAAATAATGCAGTGAGTGCAAACCCTGCAAGATATTTTTTATTAAAAAGCAGAATGGCTGCGCCAATAAGAGCAGGAGAGTAAGCAAGCGTGAGCATCTTTGTATCGTGCCCTGCAGTAATAATAATAGGAGAGTAGGTACAAAAAGCAAACGCAATTGCACCAATAATAGCTGCGTATGGTTTAATCCGCAGGCACATACATAAAAAGTAAAAACTGATGCATGCTAAAAAGAAAAAGTTCATAGGCTTAGGCAACCAAAGTTGAAAGGCATGATCAATAATTCCCAGTGGCGACCATGCACCTTCAATGGCAATTTGGTATGCCGGCATGCCACTAAACATGGTGGAAACCCATAATGGAAAATGACCCTTCGCCGCTTTGTATTCCATGGACTGGTGGCTCATTGCCTGCCAGCTGCTTATGTCTGATTGTTTAAGTACCACGCCACTTTCAAGCGCAGGTTTGCAAAAAATAATTGTTACCAGTAAAAAAATACCAATAGCTATTGCATGAGGAATCAACTTTTTAAAATCAACGTTTTTCATTAAGCTTTTTTATGTGCCGCAAATTAAGCACAAAAAGCAAGAAATTTATAAATTGCATTTAGGTCATGGTTGTAACTAAACTCTCCATTGTGTTTTTTGCTTTTTGGGCTGTTTTCATTTGTTATCCATCGTCATTTGTCCGCTACCCGCCTGCAATCTTTTTTGTTTTAAAAGAAAACAAAAAAGGATTTTCGGCTAAGCAGCGCAGCCCTTCAAATATTTTTCTTTACACAGTTATAGCCAATTATGATGTAGTATGACAACTAATTTGCTAACCTTTTTTTGCTGTAACTTTTTAAAATTCATTTTGCTTCGCAGCAATTTTTCTTTATTTTTGCTGCCCAAATCAAAACGGTAGTCGTAGCTCAGTTGGTTAGAGCATCAGATTGTGATTCTGAGGGTCGGGGGTTCGAGCCCCCTC
>JAYUZL010000253.1:0-3023 GCA_043751875.1 Ferruginibacter sp. | reverse complement strand
GTCATTTATTGCGTAACTACTTTTACAACTGTATTTACTTCATATTAATAAAAGAGAAGATTTGCTCTTGTATACACTCCTAAAACTGTTCATCTTTGTTTAAGAAGTTGGTTGATAAAGATTAATTATCAATCATCATCCAAGAATCATGCAAAAGCCATTAAGTTTTTCTAATATCCTTAAAAAAAATAGAAAAACTTTAAAATTCAGTATCAATCAACTTCTGCTTTAAGATCTTTGAATACCCTTAAAAAAATGCGAAATCATTTGATTTAGCAAAAATATAGTTTGACGTTCTTATACCTATGAAAACTAAAATATCCCGCATATGCTTTTAATAAAGCGATGATTGCGAAAATTAAAAACCAGCATCCTGCTTATGCTTTAAAAAGCGATGATAGCCAATTGAAAAATCAATAAAACCAATTATCCTGCTTATGCTGTAAAAGGCGATGATAGCAAAAAAAGTATCAAATTATCCTGCTTATGCTGTAAAAAGCGATAATAGCAAATTGAAAAGATCAAACCAATACCTGCCTAAACTGCCAACGACAGAATAAAGCAAAAAACCATTGAATCAAAAACCTATAAAAAACACAGATCCTAAAAAAAATGCTTATGCTGCTAACCACAGCGATGATAGCGAAAAACCAAACCACTGAAACCGGAATAACATTTAACTGAATTGAAAATTCAGATTTAAAATCTTTCTGTGAAAACCGGGATGTATCGTTGGTACAAAATATTAATTCCATCGTGCTGAGTTTTAACAACGCATGATGGAATTTTTTTTATTTAAAAATCAGCATGTATTTTTAGATATGTTTATTCACCAGGCTAATGCAGCAAATCCCAAAAGAATTATTTCCCTCGTCCCTTCTATTACTGAACTTTTGTATGAGCTAAATCTTTCAACAGAAACTGTTGGTATCACTAAATTTTGTATTCATCCTGCAAAATGGTTTCAAACAAAAGAAAAAATAGGCGGTACCAAAAACCTACAAATACAAAAAATAAAAAGTTTAAAGCCGGATCTGATCATTGCCAGTAAAGAAGAGAATGTACAGGAACAAATAGAGATTTTGGCTGAACTTTTCCCTGTTTATCTTACAGATGTTGGTAATTATGAAGAAGCGGTTAAGATGATTTTAAATATTGGAGAAATAACTTCAAAAACTACAGAAGCAAAAACACTCATCACAGCTATTCAAGTAGGCTTTAATTCAATTAGAAAACCATCTCAACAAATTAAAACTGCTTACTTTATTTGGAAAGATCCATTTATGACTGTTGGTGCAGGCACTTTTATAAATGACATCATGAACAGACTTGGCTTACAAAACGTATTCAGCCATTTTGAAAGGTATCCACAAGTTACACTACAGGATGTTGCAACAGCACACCCCCAATTGATCTTACTTTCATCAGAGCCCTACCCTTTTAAAGAAAAACACATTAAAGAAATACAAGCATATTTACCGTCTGCAAAAATAGTTTTGGCAGACGGGGAAATGTTTAGCTGGTACGGCAGTAGAATGAAATATATGCCTGTGTATTTTAATAATATACTGACCGAAATCGGAGCAATGAACACCTGATAAACGGATGAATTTAATGAATGTACTTTCATACATTTGTAAAAAAACATTCTATGAGTAAATATGGTTCAGGCGTTTTACACGGCGCAGCTTTAGAAGCTTTGTACAACGATGCAAAAGACAACCAGTTTGCATTGCCCGCAGTAAATACAATAGGCACTAACACTATTAACGCAACACTTGAAGCAGCTGCGAAAGTAAATTCTCCGGTGATCATACAATTTTCTAACGGCGGAGCTCAATTTATTGCGGGAAAAGGTATGCCAAACGATAATTTACAAGGTAATATTGCAGGAGGAATTTCAGGAGCTTTACACATACACAATGTTGCTAAATATTATGGCGTTCCTGTTGTGTTGCATACTGATCATGCATCAAAGAAATGGTTGCCTTGGATCAGTGGACTGGTAGATGCAGGTGAGCAATTTTATAAAGAAAAAGGACAGCCACTTTTTAGTTCTCATATGCTTGATTTATCTGAAGAACCTATTGAAGAAAACATTGCTACATCAGTTGAATTTTATAAGCGTATGGCACCGCTAGGCATGGGTATAGAAATTGAATTAGGGGTTACAGGTGGTGAGGAAGATGGCGTTGACAACAGTGATGTTGACAATGAAAAATTATACACGCAGCCTGAGCATGTTGCCTACTCATATAAAGAATTAAGTAGGGTTGGAAAATTATTTACCATTGCAGCTGCATTTGGTAATGTGCACGGTGTCTACAAATCTGGGAACGTTCAGCTTACACCGGTAATTTTAAAAAACAGCCAGGATTATATTGAAAGAGAATTTAAAACAGGGCCTAAACCTGTTTACTTTGTATTTCACGGTGGCAGCGGTTCTCCACAACATCAAATACGGGAAGCTATTGGTTATGGCGCTATAAAAATGAATATAGATACTGACCTGCAATGGGCTTTTTGGGATGGAATTCTAGAAAATTATAAAAAAAATGAAGATTACTTACAGGGCCAGTTAGGAAACCCGGATGGTGCTGATTCTCCAAATAAAAAACATTACGACCCAAGAGTTTGGCTAAGAAAAGCAGAAGAGAGTTTTATTAAAAGATTAGAAATTGCTTTTGATGATTTGAATTGCATTAACAGGAACGCATAATTTGGTTTGTCATTTTGTATGATTATCGGTTTTTTCGTGACCAATTCTGGGTAAAATTAAAATAAATGAAGAAAGAAGAAGATTTTGATGCTATACTTTCCGGTGAAATGGAAGAAGGAAATGTTCATAAAAGCAGTTGGTTTAAAAGAATTAAAAAAGGAATATTAACGTCAACAAAAGATAAAAAAGACGCACCTGAAGGTCTTTGGGGGAAATGCCCCGAATGTAAATACACCTGCACCATTACTGATTTGAATGAGAATAATTATGTATGTCCTAAATGTGATTATCACCATAGAATAGG
>JAYUZL010000252.1:0-2290 GCA_043751875.1 Ferruginibacter sp. | reverse complement strand
CGTGGTTTTGAATTTAATATTGGTTATAATGGAAAAGCCTCAAAAGACCTTACTTTCAGAGCAGGAGTTAATGGTGGATATGCTAAAAATAAGGTAATCTTTTTTGATGAAGTTCCAGGGATTAAAGATTACCAAAAACAAGAAGGAAAGCCGATTGATGCATATTTAGTTTATAAATCAGCGGGTGTTTTCAGAGATAAAGCGGATATTGAATCTAATAAACTTGATTATAGCGGTGTAACGTCAAAACTTATTCCTGGAGATATGAAGTTTGAAGATGTAAATGGTGATGGTAAAATCGATGGTGACGATAGAGTGAGATTAGATAAAAACGCCACACCAACGTTTAACTTTGGAGCAACGTTAGATGTAAAATATAAAGGTTTTGAATTAAATATTTTATTCCAAGGAGCAACGGGAGCCGCTATTCGTATTCAAACAGAATCTGGCGATATCGGTAATTTCTTGAAATATTCTTACGATAATAGATGGTCAATTGATAATCCAAGCGGTACAGACCCACGTTTGGCAAGTAGAGGTGATACTTATTATACAGGTGGAAACTACGGAAACAACACTTATTATCTTTTTAGTAAAGATTATATCCGTTTGAAAAACCTTCAGGTGGCTTATACAGTTCCTAAGAGCATAACGGATAGATACAAAATAGGAACACTTAGATTTTATGTGAATGGTTCAAATTTATTGACATTCGATAAATACAAAATCTATGATCCGGAAGCAACTGCTTCGGGCGGTGTGTATTATCCACAATCTCGTGTGTTGAACTCAGGTTTAAGTTTAAGTTTTTAATTAATATAAATATCAACAAAAATGAAAAAATCCTTAATAAAAATGAGCTTGCTGTGTACTATCATGGCGTTTGTTTTGTCTTGTGACAAGGAATTTCTTAATACCAAGCCACTTGATAAAATTTCAAGTGAAGCAACTTGGGCAGATGGAGCATTGTCGGAAGCCTTTATTTTCAATGTGTATTCATTTCTTGGTTACGGTGGTTTTGAAGAGCAATCGCTCGCTGCATACACAGATGAGGCAATGTTTACGCACGCAGGTAGAAATATTAACACCTTTACCGAAGGTACTGAAACTGCCAATAACTTAGCATGGCAAAGCCCAACTTACGAATACGGTAGAATGTATTTGGCAATTAGACAGGCTAATGTGGCTTTGGAAAATTTGCCAAAAGCAGGTTTCTCAAATGCTCCATTGAAAGAAAAATTGACGGGAGAAGCGTACTTTTTGAGAGCCTATTATTATCAACAATTGGTAAGATTTTATGGTGGTGTGCCATTAATCAGTAAGCCTTATGGTTTGACAGACGATTATACAATTGCCAGAAGTTCTTATGATGATTGTGTGAAATTTATCGTAAGTGATCTTGATAATGCCATTAAGTTATTGGATGGTAAGGCTGTAGTAAATGGTAGAGCATCCAAAGTGAGTGCATTGGCATTGAAGGCACGAGTTCTTTTGTATGCAGCCAGTGATTTGCACGATGCAATGGCATTGAAAGCAAAAACTACTTTAGGAAGTTATGCTAATATTGAGCTATTAGCTTATACTTCTGGCGACCGTACTTCAAGATGGGCCGCTGCAAAAGACGCTGCAAAAGCAGTATTAGATGCAACGCCTGGCTATAAATTGAATTTGAGTGCCCCAGTATCAGCTGCGGAAGGTGCTAATAATTATGTTTCTATTGCCATGGGCGGACAAAGTGCCGTAGGTGATGCTGCGGCAACTTCTGAGTTGATTTTCCAAAGAACTCATACGGCTTTGTACGTTGCAGAAGACAATTGGCCTTTGGGTGGTATTCACTATGGTATTAATAATGGACCAAATGGTTATCATAATTGGGCTGGAAATACGCCTGTTCAGCAATTGATTGATGACTATGAAATGATGGACGGTTCAAAGTTTGACTGGTCAAAGCCTGAACATAAAGCCGCTCCCTATACGAATAGAGACCCACGTTTTTATGCAACTATTTTGCATGATGGAGCTACTTGGAAACCAAGACCTCCGGATGTAACAGGTTTAGACCCATCTAATCAAATTCAAACAGGATATTATGATGATGGCGCAGGTGGAAAAATGAATGGTATTGATACGAGAGAATCAGCCGTTGAAAACTGGAATGGTAGTAGAACACACTATTATACTCGTAAATTCATCGACCCAAATCCAGGCTTGGCAGATAATCAATCAAGTGCCCAAGTAATTCCTTGGCCATTTATCAGAGTTACTGAAATGGCATTGAGTTATGCAGAAG
>JAYUZL010000251.1:0-2576 GCA_043751875.1 Ferruginibacter sp. | reverse complement strand
GGCAATAAGATGTTGGTTACTCATCTGCAGATTGATTGCAGCAGCTTACTGGAATTTTATTGCCCAAAAAGCAACGCAGACTTTTTGAGGGACGACTAATTAATCCAATACTAATTATTACGTTTTACCCTGTATTTTTTATTTACTTTGGGGTTGTTGAAATAGTCGTCCAGTTCTTTAATGCTTCTGTTTTCCTCCGCAATAGGGATATCAATTAGTTGAATCTGGGATTGTTTCAATTCATCTTTTAGTTTGCGTGATTTATTTAAAATATCCTGATCTTTTTCTCCAAAAAGGGTATTATCTGCTAACAAATATTCCAGTCTTTTTATACTGCTTCTTATCAGTGTAGCCGTGTTTTGATCCGCATTGCTGTTTGGTGCCGTAGCTTCTTTTACAGGTACCAGCGCTACCCCAACGCTGGGTAATATTTTACCGGTAGTTTGCTGGCTGCTGCCAGGCAGCGATGAAAATACTGTTCCTCCCAAAGCTGTAGATGCGGAGGCAAGGTCAAAGCTTGTTCTGGTACCCTTTGTTTTTTTTATTTTTTTATCTACCAGCCTAAAGCTGCTTTTTAGCTGAATCACATAATGCTCAATTTCAACTTTCAACTTTTCAAATTCTATCGCCTGCTGCGGATAATTAATATTTTCCTTCACCATTATATTAATAACGGCGGTATCCCTGTTATTAAATTTGTTGGTTCCAATAAAATAAATCTCCAGTTTTTTTTGTTTGTCCTTGTCCGTTTCTTTTACAAAATCAAAAGGCGCACACCAGGTAAAATCATCATTGCACCTAGTAACTTTTGTAATTGATTTAATAGGGTAATTACTAAAATAGGTAATTTCTTCTATCGGAAAATTGCCGTTATCACATTGTAGTTTAAAACTCACGGTGTCGCCTTCTTCTATAAATAAAGTATTGGTTACTGTAGGTTTAATTTTAGAAGGAATAATTTCTGTATTATAAAACAGTAATACAAAATTGGTGTCCACTCTCTCTTGCGGATTATCGAGATTTTGTACACTTAACGCTACTTTATATTCGTAATCGTATTTTAATCTTCCTGAAAGAAAATATGATTTTTCGGCTTTAAAAGTAAGCTCGCCATTATCTTTATTAATTTTTAAACCAACCGGCGGGTTTTTTAAAAACCAATAATACTTTGCCAGATCTTTATTAATTATTAAAGGATATTTTAACGTTGAATCTACATGTAAATTCACATAGGGGTTTAAATTTTTTATCCTTAATAAGGTATCCTGTTGTATAAATATTGAAGGACTGAATATATTAATTAAGGTATCAGATTTCGATTGCGATAGGAGTGCAGCGGGAATTATTAATAAAATCAGCGAATGAAATATCCTTTTTTTTATCATGTTGATTGTTATGTTGTATAGCAGGTAAAGTTAAAACATAAAAAGATAGGTATGCCTTCATCAAAAAAAAAGGCTGTTCCATTTTAACGGAACAGCCCTTTTTAACCAAAACAAACTGTATACTTTTTACTGAAATATTACTGGATAGTAATTTCTTTACTGGCTTCTTTTATTTCTTCTTTTTTCGGAAGATCAACTTTCAAAATTCCATTTTCGTATTTCGCGGCAATATTGGCCGCATCAATTTTTTCATCCAGCGTAAAACTTCTTTTAAAGCCTTTATAAGTAAATTCTTTACGGATGCTTTTTAAAATTTCCTCTTTAACTTCTTCTTTTTTTGTTGCACTGATAGTTAGTATAGTACCATCCAGTTTAAGGTGAAAATCAGTTTTTTCCATTCCGGGTGCGGCTACTTCCAGTTGGTAGGAACTTACATTTTCTGCAATGTTAACGGGTGGAAACCCAAATAAATCCTCCCTGAACGTTTTCCCAAATGAAGCAGGAATTTCATTGAAGATATCCTTCATTAAACCATCAAAATTTTTGCTGATGGGATTGTTTACTTTTACGAATGTCATAGTTTTATTATTTAAGTTTTTAAATTTTTATTCATCATTAAAGTGTCAAAATATATTCCAAACAGATTTTGATTGAAAATTTGACAAAGGTTAAATTTATTTGCGCCATTATGTCTGCTTATTGAAAAACTTATGACGAAATGACTTCTTTCTAAGGCAACTGTTTTCTAAACATATTTACGAGCTTCCATGTTAAATGAAACTAAGGTTGTAAATTTGTGTCCTAAACAATATAAATTATGTATCCGGAAGAAATAGTAATACCAATGAAGGAAGAGTTAACTGAAAATGGATTTGCTGAAATGCTAACCGCTGCTGATGTAGATACAAAATTAACAGATACAGGAACTACGCTTGTAGTAATTAATTCTGTTTGTGGTTGCAGTGCAGGCACGGCAAGGCCGGGTGTTTTAATGGCTGTGCATAATAGTGCAAAAAAGCCAGATAATTTAACAACAAGCTTTGCAGGTTTTGATGTTGATGCGGTAAAAAAAATAAGGGAGCATCTGTTACCTTATCCTCCATCATCTCCATCTATTGCTTTATTTAAAAATGGCCAGCTCGTTCATTTTATTGAAAGGCACAATATAGAAGGAAGAAGTGCACAAATGAT
>JAYUZL010000250.1:0-4871 GCA_043751875.1 Ferruginibacter sp. | reverse complement strand
ATCCAAAATTTTGAATAGTTAGGTTTTCTCATTCTTAATATTAAAAAGTTTAATGCTAACATTAAACTTCTTTATTTGAAATCCATGTTTCATTAAATTCCTATTTACTCCTTACAATTGAATTTTAATATGTCATAAAAAATTTCATGGCAAGCGTAGTTGTTTTTTGCTAAGAAAAAATATTTATGTGGCTTTTCATCAGCGTTTTATTTTGGATAGGTATTGTCTTTGAATACAATTTATTCCTCCTGCATTAGCAAATTTCTATTTCGTAACTTCATTAAAAATATATATAAATGAGTTTGCGTAAAATTTTAAGAGGAACAGGTGTTGCTATTGTTACTCCTTTTGCAAAAGATCTTTCTATTGATTATACTGCACTAGGTAATGTTATTGATTACAATCTAAAGAATGGTGTGAATTATATTGTTACGTTGGGGACTACCGGAGAAACCCCAGTACTTTCTTCAGATGAGAAAAAAGAAATTATACATTTTACACAAAAACATATTGATGGGCGAGTGCCAATGGTAATAGGTATGGGCGGAAATGATACAGCCACTGTAATCAAAGATTTACAAACATATCCTTTAGACAAAGCAGTTGCTGTTTTAAGTGCTAGTCCGTACTACAATAAACCATCGCAAGAAGGTATATACGAGCATTACAAAGCAATTGCATCAGCATCGCCAAAACCTATAATCCTATATAATGTGCCCGGTCGTACTGGTAGAAATATGACGGCTGCTACAACATTAAGGCTTGCTCAGATTGAAAATATTGCTGGTATAAAAGAGGCCGGCAACGATATACAACAGATAATAGAAATTTTAAAGAAAAGACCAGAAAATTTTGCCGTAATAAGCGGTGATGATGACCTTGTTTTACCTGAACTTGCCTGTGGAATTGATGGTGTTATAAGTGTTGCTGCAAACGCATTTCCAAAGCTGTTCACCACTATGGTAAACCATGGTTTGGAATACAATTTTACAAATGCTGTAAAAATAAATAACCAATTATTGGAGGTCTACAAATTATTGTTTATTGAAAATAACCCTGCCGGTGTAAAAGCATTTTTATATGAAATGATGTTAATAGAAAATACGCTTCGTTTACCAGGTGTTCCTCTAAGTAATGAATTACAAGAACAGGTAAAAAAATATGTAGCTTCAAATAAACCTTTGTGAAACACTTTGTCAGTATTATATTAACTATTATTATTTTTTTTAATTCTGCGGCTCAATCTTTAGATAGTACATTAAAATATATCTGGAAAAATAAAACTACTAACATTACTGCATCTATAGAAATTTACGGATTACAACATACAAATAAATCCTTTTGTATTTTTTATCTAAACAGTGTCGATACCATTTACAACAATGTTTCTGATAGTCTTTTCAAAAAATTTGTAAATATTTCAACATTAAATTATCCAATAATAAAAATCAATTTCTATGATGTTGTAAATGCAGTTCCGGATAAAAAGATCAAATTATACGCAGAAGAATTTTCGAAGTTTATATTAAATGATGTTCAAAAAAAATATCCTCAGATAAGAACTCATAATGTTATTGTTTCAGGAGTTGATTTTTTTGCTGCCGTGGCATTATTTGCTGCAACAAATAATCCTCAAAAAATAAATAAGACAGCTTTGTTTTTTAATAATGTTGAAAATACAGCACATGTAATTAATGTTAGCGAGGCTGATGCAAAGAAACTAAAAGGCAAATTGTATTTGTATGTAAATCATCAAAACAAAGAAGACAAGTTCGCTGATTCTTTGGCAAAAGGTTTAACGCTCAATTCATCTTTAGTTCTTTATAAATTTGATCAATTTAGTAGTCTTGGGTCTTCCAAAGTTTTTGAAGAAGCTTATAATTGGTTATCTGTAGAGGGCAATAATTACATTATTGGTGATGAGGATTAAATCTTAAAACATGCTCCTTCATGAGCAATCTCCGTATTTTCAAACACCTCTTTTGTTTCACATAAAAATTCATCCAGCTCCTCATATTTAGATGAAAAATGACCTATCAATAATTTTTTAGCACCTGCAAGTTTTGCAATATTTGCTGCCTGTGTTGTAGTACAGTGATACCTTGCAGCGGCACGTTCTTCAAGGTCTTTCAAATATGTTGTTTCGTGGTAAACAAGATCAGCCCCTTTAATTTTTTCAGCAATACTTTCATCGTAAATTGTATCTGCACAATATGCATAACTTCTTGCAGCAGTTGCGGGTACAGTTACATCTTCATTAGCAATAATAGCCCCTTTTTTTGTGTGATAATTACTCCCTTTTTGTAGCTCTCCATAAAAAGCCTCAGGTATTTCATACATCTTTACTTTATCAGGAAGTATGCTTCTTGGGTTTTTCTTTTCTTTAAATAAAAAACCAAAACAATCAATGCGGTGGCTTACTTTAAAAGCTGAAACGATTATTTTTTTATCATTGGCAATTTCACCTTCTTCATTTAAAATATGAAAATAAAGCGGGTAAGGTAAAGTGGTATTTGCAGCGTCAAGATGCAATTGTATAATTTGAGGAAGCAAAGCCGGAGCATACACATGTAACTCGTTTGTACGGCCCAATAAACCCATGCTGGTTAGTAAACCGATCAGGCCAAAATAATGATCTCCATGTAAGTGTGAAATAAATATTTTGTTTATTTTACTCCGCTTGATTTTGTATTTGGTAAGTTGGTTTTGTGTTCCTTCACCGCAGTCAATTAAATAATTTTCATCGTTGGTTTGTAACACCTGCGAAGTTGGATTGCGCCCATGTGCAGATATAGCAGAATTATTTCCTAAAATTGTAAGTGCAAGCAATTTAAAAAATTTAAAACATTTTATTCCAAGACTATATTTTAATTAAAAAGGCTGCTTTCCGCCCTCTATTTATCTTCTTCTTCAAAATCGCTCAATAATTCTCTCTCTATTTCTTCCATTTGCACAATATCCCAGGCTTCGCTTTCTGTTGGTGTTATATTCATTACATCCGTAAGATCCAGTTTCTCAAAAACAGCTTCAACAGGGGGTTGCATTTCACAAATTACCATAGATTTATTTAGTTCATAAAATTGTTGTTGAATAAATGAAAATTTTTCTGCTGCCTGTTCATCTATTTCTGTTACCATTTTCATATTAATTATTATATGAGGAATATCAGAACTGGCATATCCACATATTTTCTCAATATCTTCTGTCATATTAGCAGAAATAATGAAATCTTCTGGCGTTAAAACCCTAAATTTTTCTTTGGTATCTATTTTGAGTTTCATAACATGCGATTAATAATCTAAGATATAATAATCCGATCTATAAATATGTGTTTGTTTTCTTTCCGTAATTAGTAATAATCATATTGTACACATATCAACATTTTTGATTTCTTTAGCACTTAACCGCTTCTTTTTTTCGTTAACATTGTATCAGTAAAAATTTAAGATCATGGACAATAATTTTAGTACACAGGTAAAAGAAATAATTTCCTACAGCAGAGAAGAGGCTTTAAGGTTGGGAAACGATTTTATAGGAACAGAACATCTGGTATTAGGTTTAATAAGAGACGGTGAAAACACGGCTGTAAAAATTCTTAAAACATTGCATGTAGATGTATATGAATTACGCAAGGAAATTGAACTTGCTGTAAAAGATAAAACAGGTAAAAATATTGCCAACATAAATTCATTGCCCCTTACCAAACAAGCAGAAAAAGTTATTCGTATAACTGTTTTAGAAGCGAAAGCTGTAAAAAGTGTCAACGTAGAAAGTGAGCATTTGATGTTATCTATTTTAAAAAACAAAGAAAACATTGCCACCCAAATTTTAAATCAGTTTGATGTGGATTACGATATTTTTAAAACAGAACTTGGCTTTGTAGCTAGCGATTTGCCCCGTGCCGAATTTAATGAAGAAGATGATTTTGATGATGACGGTAAAAAGTTTGGAGCACAAAAACCTGCCAAACCCGGTGCTGCTAATTTGCCTAAAACAAAAACGCCGGTGCTCGATAATTTTGGCAGAGATATTACCCGTCTGGCAGAAAGTGGATCGCTGGATCCTATTGTAGGTCGTGAAAATGAAATTGAAAGAGTATCGCAAATACTTTCCCGCAGAAAGAAAAATAATCCCATATTAATTGGTGAACCTGGTGTGGGCAAAACCGCCATTGTTGAAGGTTTGGCATTGCGCATTGTACAAAGAAAAGTAAGCAGGGTTTTATTTGATAAGAGAGTTGTAAGCCTTGACCTTGCTGCATTGGTTGCAGGTACAAAATACCGTGGTCAGTTTGAAGAGCGCATGAAAGCAATTATGAATGAGCTTGAAAAGAACAAGGATGTAATTTTATTTATTGATGAAATACATACCATTGTTGGTGCAGGTGGCGCAAGTGGAAGTTTGGATGCAAGCAACATTTTTAAACCGGCACTTGCCCGTGGCGAATTGCAATGTATTGGTGCAACTACACTGGATGAATACCGACAGCATATTGAAAAAGATGGTGCACTGGATCGTCGTTTTCAAAAGGTATTGGTTGAACAGCCAAGTGTAGATGAAGCCATTGAAATTCTTACAAATATAAAAAGCAAATACGAAGATTACCATAACGTAACTTACAGTCAAGAAGCAATTGAAGCTTGTGTTAAGTTGAGTGACCGTTATATGACAGACCGTTTGTTACCCGATAAAGCAATTGATGTGTTGGATGAAGTTGGTGCAAGAAAGCATATCAAGAACATAAACGTTCCGGGAAATATTATAGAGCTGGAGAAGAAAATTGAAGATATAAAGCTCGAGAAAAATAAAGTCGTAAAAAGCCAGAAGTTTGAAGAAGCCGCCTCTTTAAGAGATACTGAAAAGCATCTTCA
>JAYUZL010000249.1:0-4716 GCA_043751875.1 Ferruginibacter sp. | reverse complement strand
TTCCAAACTTTCAAAGAACTTATGTTTCTCTTTTTTATTTCCACTTTTCTGAAGCGGCTGCAAAAGTATAAAACTATTTTTTATTTACCTAATTTATTATTACTTCTTATTTCACTTTTATTTATTCCTAACAATTCTTTTTTCGGATTATAAAGGTATGAAAGCCAATGCATTCGACAAAATATTTTTGGTAATTAATTTGATAATATATCAATAAAATAACAAACGGTGTAAGAAATATAAAGTGGTGTAATTTTGAAAAGAACTATTGCTTTTTTTCTTAAAGCGGAGAGTAAAGATAAGGGGATATATTTCCCCAAGCAAACTTTTTACAATTAATTTTTATATTTTTTACTTAAGTCTAATTCTTCAGGAATACAATGAATAAAAACTATTGAAAATAATGAAGCTAAATATTAGAATTTAGATTGCTTTTGCTGAATTCTCTACTTGTTTTATTAATAAAGAAATTGAACTCCTTTAAGCACAAGACCTTTTGCTGGTACAGAAAAATCTGTTTTTGAACTGCTGTTACTGCATAAGATTGCTTTAAAATCTGCAAGACCATATTTTCCTTTACCAACTAACAACATGGTACCTACTAATCCTCTCACCATCCCTCTTAAAAAACGGTTACCGGTTACATTGTACAGCAAAACATCATCTTTTAAAACCCAGTTACTATATGTAATCTGACAGTTGTAAGTAAAGACCTGGGTATTTTTCTTGGCAAAACTCTTGAATTCTGTATGGGTAAGCAGCAATTCAGCAGCTTTTTGAAGTGCTTCTATATTTAATGGATAAGGGTAGTAATAGGCATTATCGAACAAAAAAGGATTCTTTTGGTTGTAAATTGAATAGGAATAACTCCGGGAAGTTGCATCGAACCTACAGTGCGCTGTATCACCCACTTTCTTTATATCTTTTATTACAATATCAAGCGGGAGTATGGCATTTAAATGATAGATGACTTTTGCAACAGCATCTAATTCTATTATTATGTCAGCATCAAAATGAAAGAAATTTTGAAACGCATGCACTCCAGCGTCCGTTCGAGAAGACCCTGTAAGTTTTATTAGTACTCTAAAATAAGTATGGAGAGCTTTTTCAACTTCGCCCTGTATGGTATTGGCATTCTCCTGAACCTGAAAACCTGCATAAGCTGTGCCTCTGTAGGCTAGTTCTATGAAATACCTTGCCATAAAATTAATCACGTATCATGGCTTTAAAACGGCTGATATAATACTGATCTGAAAGCTGGGTTTGTAATGTGCCAAAATTTTGACTGTCGTAAATATGAGGATAAGCAGCGTCAAAGAAATTGTACTTACCTGCATCATTTAAAAACAAGGTGCTTAAATTCTTTATTTGCTCTACAGAATAACAAGTTGGTTTAAAGGCCTTTTTTGCAGCATCTACCATTTCATCATCTGAACCGGAAGCTGCCATTTTTTTTCTTATTTTAAGAAAATCATTGTCATTGGCCATTGCTTTACAATCAGAATTAAAGCTTACAACAGGTTTGTCTTTTGATACTGCTACCGAATTGGCTGTGGTGATAGATGTTGCTATAAGTTTTGGTTTAGGAGTAATTTCGGACGGATTACTCTTGGCTGCCGGATTAGCCATATCAATATCTAAAAACTTTGTTTGTTTTACTTCTTTGGGGTCTTGTTTTTCTTCTTTTATAACCACCATTTCTTTTAGGGGTTCGGCAGAAAATGTTGATTTATTTGCTGCAATAAAAACATTGATTGTATCGTTTTGGGCGCCCGTATGATCTACATAAATGTAAGATTTACCATCAACATCGCTGGATGTGTTTATTTTCTTTATTGCATTTTCTGTGGCTGGTTTATAAACTATTGGTTCATCCTTTACCACAACAGGCTTTGGTTCTACAGCAACTATCGACTTTGTTTCTACAGCAACAACAGGCTTAGATTCAACAGCCATAATCGGTTTAGGTTCTGCAGCAACAATTATTGTAGGCTTTTTTGGAACAGAAAGATCTGTATTAGCTGCTCCTGCAAGGGTATTACTAAATACATCAGTATTGGTAGCAACAGCAGTAGATATGGAATTACCTGCTGAATTATTCATCGCAACCTGCAAAGTTTCCAGATTAAAAAGCCCCCATCCTTTTGCACCAAAATCTTTTAAAAGAAAACCGGCATCTGCAGCCGCAATATTTAAACCAATAGTTTGGTGAGGAAACTGCTCTTTAGGAAACCCAAATGTAACAGTATAATTGCCTGTGGATAATTTTGGAATTACCACATAACCGGATGCAGAAGAACTCAACAACTTGTCATTTATTTTTAAGTAAAAAGGTTGTTTATTGTCAGTTTGAACATAAGCAAAATAATACTGTTGTGCCTTTAGTGCTGTGTTAAGGAGCAGGAGTATTGACAATTGTAGAAAAATTTTCATAAAAGCGGTGCTTTGAAATACAAAATTAAAGATTCCTACCCATTTGCCATTTATAAAATATTATGATATTTTTTTCAAGCGACCCTTTACTTTTACCATCATTTTTAAATTAAGCGCTTTTGATTAGCTTAACATAATTAAGCATTTTAAAGAAGCTATGACCTTTCAATTTTAAACATAACAATTTCATGAAAAAATTTTTAATGCTGGTTTGCATCGCTATTTTACCTTTTAGTATGTATGCTCAAATGCGGGAAGAAACTGACGATACTGCGTGGAAAAAGATATTGAGGGAAAGTTATCCGAAAACAAATGAACTCGTACACACCAAGCTGGATGTACGTTTTGACTATGACAAAGCGTTTATGTATGGAAAGGAATGGCTTACATTAAAACCCCATTTTTATGCTGTGGACTCTGTTTTATTGGATGCAAAGGGTATGGAAATAAAAGAAGTTGCCATTATGAAAGGCACGGCAAAAATGCCGTTAAAATATATTTATGATGGTATGCAGCTAAATATTAAACTGGATAAAACTTATAAGGAAGATGAAAAATATACCCTCTATTTTGATTATGTGAGCAAGCCAAATGCACTACAAGTAAAAGGAAGCCAGGCAATAACTGATGCAAAAGGATTGTATTTTATTAACCCAAAAGGAGAAGATAAAAATAAACCAACACAAATCTGGACACAGGGCGAAACCGAAGCCAACAGTGTATGGATGATTACTATAGACAAGCCAAACCAAAAAAGCACAGACGAAATTGCTATGACAGTGCCTGCTAAATATGTTACGCTGAGCAATGGGTTAAAAATTAGTGAAAAGAAAAATACTGACGGTACAAGAACGGATAACTGGAGAATGGACCTGCCACATGCACCTTATTTATTTTTTATGGGTGTGGGGGATTTTGCCATTACAAAAGACAGTTACAAAGGCAAAGAGGTAAGTTATTATACAGAAAAGAATCAAGAGCAATATGCAAGAAAAGTTTTTGGCAATACACCTGCAATGATCAAGTTTTATTCAGAAAAGCTGGGTGTTGAATTTCCTTGGCAGAAGTATGCTCAGATAGTGGGAAGAGATTATGTAAGTGGGGCGATGGAGAATACAACAGCTACGCTGCATCAGGAAAGTGCTTACCAAAATAACCGCCAACTGGCTGACGGTAATGCATGGGAAGAAACTATTGCACATGAGCTTTTTCACCAATGGTTTGGAGATTTAGTTACCGCTGAAAGCTGGAGCCACCTAACCGTAAATGAAAGCTTTGCTAACTACAGCGAGTACTTGTGGCTGGAACACAAAGAAGGACTGGATGCAGCTTATGAACACAACAACAGTGATATGCAGGGCTATTTACAAAGTGGCAGTGAAAGTAAAGATCTTGTGCGTTTTCACTATGCAGACAAAGAGGATATGTTTGATGCTGTGAGCTATAACAAAGGTGGAAGAATATTAAATATGCTGAGAAATTATGTAGGTGATGACGCTTTTTTTAAATCGTTGAACAATTATCTTACTACCAATAAATTTAAAGCAGGAGAAGCGGGACAATTGCGCCTTGCATTTGAAGAGACTACGGGTATGGATATGAACTGGTTCTGGAACCAATGGTATTATGGCAGCGGCCACCCAAAATTAAAAATAGATTATTCATATGATGATGCTGCAGGCAAAGCCTCAGTTATTATAGAGCAGACTCAAAAAGGAGATAAATTTTTTAAACTTCCTATGTCTGTTGATGTGTACACAGGCGCAGAAAGAAAAAGATATAATGTAAGTGTTGAAAATAAAGTAGATACGCTTGTCTTTTCTTACAAAACACGACCCGATCTTATAAATGTGGATGCAGATAAATTACTTCTTGCAGAAAAGACAGACAATAAAACAGAAGCCAATTATATTGCACAGTTTAAAAATGCAAGAAATTATATGGACCGCAGAGAGGCACTTGATTTCTTTGCAAAGAAAGTTATGCCTGAACTGGCAAAAGGATTGAGTGATAAGTTTGGCGGCTTGAAAATACTTACTATGCAAAAGCTTGCTGCATCGCCTTACAAAGCCGATGCAGTAGTATTGGAGCAAGTGGAAGCACTTACAAAAAGCGAGAACAAAAAAGTAAAAGCTGCAGCCATAACCTACCTTGTAAATAACGGCAATAAAAAGTATTTATCTCTTTACCAGGCTGCAGTAAATGATTCTTCTTACTCTGTAGCAGGTGCTGCTTTAAGAGGACTTGTGGCTTTGGATGAAGCCAGTGCATACACACTTGCAA
>JAYUZL010000248.1:0-14267 GCA_043751875.1 Ferruginibacter sp. | reverse complement strand
AAAAAGAACAGAAATTGCTCAAAGAAATGGGTTCAGTAAAAGCAAATTTTGAAATAGTTACAGAAGAATTGAATGAAGCCGCCGCATTGTATAAAATGTTACAGTCATTAAAAGAAAAATTATCGGAAGCCAATAGCATTGCTTCGCTTAAAGAAATAGAAAACGAGGATTTAAAAAAAGAAATAGCAGAACAAAGAGAATTGATTGAATTTTTAAAAATTAAAAGACTTTCCTGATTACAAAATGCTAATCAAAAAAATACTCCAATGAATACAATAGCAGATATTAGAAAGGATTATAAACTCCGCTCATTTTTAGAAGAAGATGCGGCAACAAATCCGTTTGCCCAATTTACCGTTTGGTGGAACGATGCACTGGCAAGCAATATAGATGAAGTAAATGCAATGACTTTAGCTACGGTTAATGCAGATGGGAAACCATCTGCAAGAATTGTTTTATTAAAAGGCCTGAGCGAAGAAGGATATGAGTTTTATACAAATTACGAAAGTGATAAAGCCAAAGAAATTTCAACCAACAATAACGTTGCGCTTGTATTTTTTTGGAAGGAACTGGAGCGCCAGATAAGGATAGAAGGTACAGTTAAAAAAACTCCGGAAAATGTAAGTGATATTTACTTTAATAGTCGACCTGAAGATAGTAGAATTGGCGCATGGTCTTCGCCGCAAAGTAAAATTATACCTTCAAGAGATATTTTAGAGGAGAATGTTATAGCAAACAAAGCAAAGTTTGAAGGCAAAGAAATCACAAGGCCCGAATTTTGGGGTGGTTATATTGTTGAACCTGTTTTATTTGAATTTTGGCAGGGCCGCTCCAACAGATTACATGATAGAATTGAATATTTAAAAAATGAAAAAAGATGGATTAAAAGGCGATTGGCCCCGTAAAATAGTATCTAATAAAAAGGCGAATGTTCTCATTCGCCTTTTTTAATTATTTTGCTTTTTTTGTAGCTGGTTTTTTTTCTTCAACAGCTTTTGGTGCTGCTACTTTTGCTGCAGCTTTTGGCGCTGCTACTTTTGTTGCAACTTTTGCAGGTCTTGATTTTCCGAAAGATCCTGCTTTGGTTTTTCCTTTTTTTGTTTTAATATCACCACGTCCCATAATTTGTATTTTTATTATTTATTAAAGTTATAAAAAAAGCAAGATACTGCTGCATCTTGCTTTTAAAATGTTTTTTTTAAAACTAGATTTTAGAAGACAATTCTTTACCTGCTTTAAACTTAGCAACTTTTTTTGCTTTGATTTTAATAACCGCACCGGTCTGTGGGTTACGGCCGTTACGTGCAGCTCTTTTAGAAACAGAAAAAGTACCAAAGCCTACTAAGGTAACTTTATCGCCTTTCTTTAAAGTTTTTGTAACAGCATCTACAAATGCATCAACAGTTAAGTTAGCCTGCGTTTTAGTGATACCTGCGTCTTCTGCAATTTTTGCAATTAATTCTGCTTTGTTCATAATGAGTTTTTTGAAAATTTATAGTAAGACAAATATATAAGGTTTTTGAATGAAACAAATTTTTTTTGCTGTTTTTTTGAAGGAATTAAAAATGGCTGCAATGCACTGTGCGTGTGTATTACAGAAGTAATTTTACGTAAGCAGAACATTAAATTAAAAAAACAGTAAAGCCGAAATGTAATACTGCGTTGGTTTTCAGCATGATTATAACCTTAAAAGCCAATGGCTGTAAGGTTTTCGAGAAAATATATATCTTAAGAAATTACTTTTGGGGTTTTGCACATTTAGTGCACAATCTGCATAACCGACCTAATTGAAATGAATTTATCGACCCATTTATCAAATGCCTGCTGCCGCATTTTACCTGCAAACTTTTCAATATATTGGTTATACATTGATTTACTGTCTGCATATAATTGCAATGCAAACGTCGGTCCATCTTCCTCATCTGTTTCCAGCAATTTTACTATTTTAAATTCTGTAAAACAGCCTGTATCTAATATTTCTTTTACATGTACATCTTTCATCCATTGCAACCATTCTGTAGCAATGCTATGATGCACTTTCGTTGTTACGTTATATATGATCATGATATTTTAATTTCTAAAAAAACAGGGCAATGGTCGCTGTGTTTTATATCGGGATAGATAGCTGCACCTACAAGTTGTTTGCGCAAAGGTTCTGTTACAATTATATAATCAATGCGCCATCCTTTGTTGTTTAAACGCACACTTGGAAAACGCTGGCTCCACCAGCTGTAATGGTGCGGTTCTTTATTAAATTCTCTAAAAGTATCTATCCATCCGCTGCCTAAAAACTGTGTCATCCATTCTCTTTCTTCGGGTAAAAAACCGGATGATTTTTTGTTGCCTTTTGGGTCGTGAATATCTATTTCGTTGTGTGCAATATTGTAATCGCCACAAAGAATAATTTTAGGATTTGTCTTTTTTACTTCTTCTAAATATCCCTGCATTTCTTTTAGCCAAACATATTTGTATGCCTGTCTTTCATCTCCCGATGTACCCGATGGAAAGTATGCGTTGATTAACTTTATATCTCCGAACTGAAGTTCAATTACCCGTCCTTCAAAATCACTCATTTCATAACCACAACCAATTTTTACTGTATCGGGCTTAATTTTTGTAAATACGGCCACTCCGCTGTATCCCTTTTTTTGTGCACTAAACCAATGGTGGTGAAAGCCAAGATCTTCCAGCATTTTTACATCAATATCTGTGTGAGCAGCTTTGGTTTCCTGTATGCAAATAACATCGGCAGGGTTAGTTGCAAGCCAATCGATAAATCCCTTTTTTATGGCTGCACGTATGCCATTAAGGTTGTAAGAAATAATGCGCATGAAAATATTTTTGTAAATGTAAAAACCAAAATATAATTAAAAATTTATTATTCCAATATGGGCCTTAACCATCTTTCCATTTCTTCCACAGGCATATTTTTGCGAAGCGTATAATCATCAAACTGATCTTTTTCAATTTTACCCACACCAAAATATTTACTATCAGGATGCGCAAAATACCAACCGCATACCGATGATGCAGGATACATTGCCAATGATTCAGTTAAGTAAATACCTGTGGCTTCTCTTCCTCCCAGCAATTCAAATAATTTATATTTTTCTGTATGGTCCGGGCAGGCAGGGTAACCAGGCGCCGGACGAATTCCCGAGTATTCTTCTTTTATTAACTGGTCATTTGTCAGTTGCTCATCTTTTTCGTAACCCCAATAATCTGTTCTTGTTTTTTTGTGTAATACTTCTGCAAATGCTTCTGCAAATCTATCTGCCAATGCCTGCAACATTATTTTGCTGTAATCATCTAAGTTTTCTTCAAACTTTTTAATATGAGGTTCTATACCTTCAATTGTTACAGAGAATGCACCCATGAAATCATTCTGGGATTGGCTGTTTGGCTTTATAAAATCTGCCAACGATAAATTTGGTTGTCCTGCTGCTTTTTTTATTTGCTGCCTTAAAAATTGAAGATTAATATTTTTGTTGATAATAACACTATCCGGTGCCGATTTAAATGCTTCCCAAAAACCAATAACCCCTTTTGCATTCAACCATTTTTCTTCTATAATTTGTTTCAGTAAACCTTTTGCATCGTGGTATAATTCTGTTGCCTGTTTACCGACTATTTCATCCGTTAATATTTGTGGAAAATTACCGTGCAATTCCCACGCAATAAAAAATGGTTTCCAATCTATATAAGTTGCAATTTCTGCTAAATCATAATTATTAAAAATTTTAGTACCTGTAAATGTTGGCTGCACGGGGTTGTAATTTTCCCAATCTATTTTTACGCTGTTGTTTTTAGCAACATCATATTTTTGAAATTGCTTTGCTGTTCTTCTGTTTGCAAAATCTGCTTTAAGTGTATCGTATTCAATTTTTAAATTTTCTAAAAAAGTAATTTTGTTCTCTTTGTTTAATAAACTTCCTGCAACGGTTACGCTTCTGCTTGCATCTAACACATGTACCACTCCATAATTATACTCAGGTGCAATTTTAACGGCAGTGTGCATTCTGCTGGTGGTGGCGCCGCCAATCAATAACGGAATATCCATTTTAAGCCTGGTCATTTCTTTTCCAATATGTACCATTTCATCCAGTGAAGGTGTTATCAATCCACTCAGACCAATAATATCTACATTGTGTTTTTTTGCTTCTGATAATATTTTATCTGCCGAAACCATCACACCCAAATCAATAATATCATAACCGTTACAACCAAGAACAACGCCTACAATATTTTTCCCTATATCATGCACGTCGCCTTTTACCGTTGCCAATAATATTTTTGCAGCGCCGCTGGTTTCTTCATTTACCGTACCAGCTGCTAAATGAGCATTTTGTCTGTCAAGTTTTTCCTGTTCAATAAATGGAGTAAGAACGGCCACAGCTTTTTTCATAACCCTAGCACTTTTTACCACCTGCGGTAAGAACATTTTTCCTGCACCAAACAAATCTCCCACTATATTCATACCATCCATTAATGGCCCTTCAATTACCTCCAGCGGACGACTGTATGTAAGTCTCGCTTCTTCTGTATCAACATCTATATAATCTGTAATGCCATTTACCAAAGAGTGCGCAAGTCTTTTCTGTACACTTTCTTCCCGCCATTTTTCATCTTTAATAGTTTCTTTTCCTTTCGCTTTTACGGTATCTGCAAAAATGATCAAGGCTTCTGTAGCTTCGTTGTTATCATTGTTTCTGTTAAGCAACACATCTTCGCAAAGCTTTTTTAGCTGTGGCTCTATCTCATCATAAATTACAAGCTGTCCTGCATTAACAATCCCCATACCCATTCCTGCACGTATAGCATGAAACAAAAAAACGCTGTGTATCGCTTCTCTTACATGGTCATTTCCTCTAAACGAAAAGGAAACGTTGCTTACACCACCACTGACTTTTGTAAGCGGCATCAATTTTTTTATTTCTCTGGTACCTTCTATAAAATCTACCGCATAATTATTGTGTTCTTCTATGCCGGTTGCAACAGCAAAAATATTTGGGTCAAAAATAATATCCTGTGGCGCATAGCCAACTTTCTCTGTAAGTATTTTATAGGCTCTATGGCAAATTTCTACTTTACGTTCTTTAGTATCTGCCTGTCCTTTTTCATCAAAAGCCATCACAATTACAGATGCGCCATAATCCCTGCAAATAATTGCCTGCTGTATAAATTTTTCTTCGCCTTCCTTCATCGAAATAGAATTCACAATGCATTTTCCCTGCACGCATTTTAACCCCGCTTCTATAATTTCAAATTTAGAGGAATCAATCATTATAGGAATCTTGGCAATATCAGGCTCGGCCTGCACCAGGTTTAAAAAAGTTATCATGGCTTCTACTCCTTCGAGCATGGCGTCATCCATGTTGATGTCAATTATCTGTGCACCGCCTTCCACCTGTTGGCGTGCAACAGACAAAGCCTCTTCATACAAGCCATCTTTTATAAGGCGTGCAAATTTTTTACTGCCGGTTACGTTTGTGCGTTCGCCTACGTTTACAAAATTAGTTTCGGGGCGTACGGTTAAGGGTTCAAGGCCCGATAATCTTAAATATGGTTTGATAGTATTCATTTGTATTTTTTACCACGAAGAGCACAAAGAATTACACAAAGGTCACAGAGAACCATTTATAACCCTCTTTACCCCATTTTTAAATAATAAAACATTAAAATTTATTAATAATCCAAGTTTACAGTTAGATAACTTTAAATAAGTAAGAACCTGAGCTAGATGAATATCATTTAAGGCATCGATAGATTTTACTTCAACGATTGATTTATTTTCTAAAATTAAATCAATTCGGTAACCTATATCCATTTTAACTTCTTCATAAATAAAAGGCAATGTTTTTTGCTTCTCAACTATGACCCCAACTTTGTCAAGTTCATAAAATAAACATTATTCATAGGCACTCTCCAACAATTATGGACCTAACGATCTATGAACCTTAAGTCCTGATTTAAATACAATCTTTGATAATTCATTTTCTGTCATATTTACTTTGTGTTCTTTGTGAAAAGCTTTGTGCCTCTGTGGTTAAATTAACTCCACTATCGGCAACCTTCTCGTTTCAAACTTGCCCACAGCATCTGCTATATGTTTTATATGATCTGGCGTAGTGCCACAACATCCACCCACAATATTTAACCATCCGTTTGCTGCCCATTCTTCTATAATATGTGCTGTTTCGTGCGGTTGCTCATCGTATTCCCCAAAAGCATTGGGCAGACCTGCATTGGGATAAGCTGATGTGTAGCAGGCTGCAATAGAAGAAAGCTCCTCTACATGCGGTCGCATCTCCAGTGCACCCAAAGCACAATTAAGGCCCACGCTTAATGGATTTGCATGCGCAACAGAATTATAAAAAGCTTCAAGCGTTTGTCCGCTCAATGTTCTGCCGGAGGCATCTGTTATGGTTCCGGAAATCATGATCGGCAATTCGGCCCCCCTGCCCCCGGAAAGGGGGTTCTTTCTAAAATAATTTTTTATAGCATAAATGGCTGCCTTGGCATTTAATGTATCAAAAATAGTTTCCACTAAAATTATATCTACACCGCCATCTACCAAGCCACTAATCTGTTCAGTATAAGCAGTTACAACTTCGTCGAAAGTTACGGCTCTAAAACCAGGATTATTTACATCCGGCGATAGCGACAGTGTCTTATTAAGAGGTCCGATTGCGCCTGCTACAAAGCGAGGTTTAGCAGGATTTAAAGTGCTGTATTTGTCTGCGGCTGCTCTAGCACATTTGGCCGATGCAACATTCAATTCATAAGCCAAGGCCTGCATATCATAATCTGCCTGTGCAATGGTTGTACTGCTAAAAGTGTTTGTTTCAATTATGTCTGCACCGGCTTCCAGATACAATTCGTGAATTTCTTCAATTATTTGTGGCTGCGTAATGCTCAGTAAATCGTTGTTGCCTTTTACATCAGTGTGCCAGTCTTTAAAGCGCTCGCCACGGTATTCTGCTTCTTCCAGTTTATGGCGTTGTATCATGGTACCCATAGCACCGTCTATAATAAGAATTCGTTGTTTTAAAATTTCTTTAATATCCATAATTATCTATTAATACAACATAGCTGAATGCTGAGCAATTAAAAAATAAAACTGATGCTTAAACGATTTGCAGATCCGCAGGCTGAGAAGAATTATAGGAAATGTAGTCGTTTATTAGTTCAGTTGTTTTAAAATGTAAGTGGGTGAACAATAAACAAATCCTGCTTCTTACATTGTAAATTTATGCTAACAAAGCAATACAGCAAAATGCAAAAGGGAAAATTTTAGGAAGTTGTAATATAATGCTCCACCGCAATGCGGTTACTGATGCTTTTTGCCAGCGTCATTTCATCTGCATATTCCAGCTCTCCTCCAAAAGCAATACCTCTTGCAATTGTTGTTATTTTTACTTTTACCTCTTTCAGTTTTCTGCCAATATAATAAATCGTTGTATCGCCCTGTATGTTTGGACTTAGCGCAAAAATAACTTCTTCCACTTCTGCCGTTTTAATTCGTTCAACCAAAGCATCTATTGTTAATTGCTCAGGACCAACACCGTCAAGCGGAGAAATGATGCCACCAAGCACGTGGTATAACCCGTTAAACTGCTGGGTGCTTTCTATTGCAATTACATCCCTAATATTTTCAACAACACACAATAAATGTTGCTGACGCATTGGGTTAATGCAGATGTTGCATACAACAGTATCAGACACATTGTAACAGCGGTTACAAAATTTAATTTCGTTGCGCATTTTACTTAGTATATGGCTAAACTGTTCTACCTCTGCCGTTTCTTTTTTCAGCAGATGTAAAACCAGACGAAGTGCTGATTTTTTACCAATGCCCGGAAGTTTGGCAAACTCATTTACCGCATTTTCTAAAAGTTGAGAGGAAAATTGCATGACTGTAAAAATAACTATTTTGTAAATTTTTTATTGAAATGTTGTTACAAATTTATTTCCCGTTCATTGTCCCAGTCTGCACGTATAGTTAATTTTTGAGGCAACGCTACAACTATTTCGGGCTGTAATTTTTTAGAATAATTTCCAGGTGTCCATTTCCCGTTTTTATCTTTATCGTATAAAATTCTAACAATATATTCTCCCGGAGGAAACATTGAATTTGTGTATGTTGATGAAACAATGGGATAAGAGTATTTTATATTTTCTCCCAATACAAATTGTATTACCGGGTTTTTTGTGAGATCAATATCATTAAAGCGAAGCGTTAGTTTTCCATATTCTTCTACCCGTTTTGTTATAAATCTAACAGTATCACTTTTAAGCAGTTTTGTGCCGGCAGAATCCTGTACAGCATCTTTTTCAATTATTAAAACAAGGGCATTATCTGGTTTCCAGTTGGTCGTAATTTTTATTTTTTTTGCTGTACTGTCAGCTGAGTACTGCAAAGCTGTTATCTTTTTATAAAGTGTATCCGTTATGTAAATTTTTGTGGTATCAAAACTTTTAAGGGGGTTGTTGAAGCTTATCTCCAGGGGCTCTAACAAATCTTTTGAGCCTTGTATATTATTGTTCACTTTCAATTTTCTCTCCAATACCGGCTTTGTGGAGCTAAAAGCTTTATTGTCTTTTGGTAGTTCCTGAGCATAGGCAAATAAGGTAATATTTTCCTGATTTAATGTTGAAACCTCTTCATTTGCAAACGCAAATATTTCTGAAAGTGAATTGTAAGTTTTACCACCATCGCCATCTTTTAGAGCATATATTTTAAAAGATGCTGCGGGTAAATTTGTAAAACTAAAAGTTCCATCTCTGTTTACTTTTGCAATATAATTTGGCTTCTTTGTTTTTACGGTACTGTCAACAGCATTTTTATAAAGCATTACAAGTAGTGTGCTGTCTGTTGCTCCCGTTTCTGCAAGTATTACTTTTCCTTTAAGGGTTAAAGAATCTAAAGAACTGCCGGTAGAAAAAACATAGGTAAGATTTTTTAATACATTGTTTTCATTGATGTCTCTTACGGCGTTGCCAAAATTAATATTATATGTTGTGTTGGGTAAAAGTGTGTCCCTAAATTTTAAAGTGATGCTGCGTGGCCCTGCAACAATGGATGGATTTCTATTTTGCAGTGGAGAAATAAGCAGGTTTTGCTGAAGGTCTGTAACATCAATATATTCATCAAACTCGAGTGTGATTTTATTGCCTGTTACGTTTCGGCTTCCTGCAGCAGGAATTGCTCTAATTAATTTTGGCGCCAGCGTATCCTTTACTCCACCGGTTGGAATTCCAATTTGGGCACAGCCTGTAGATAAGACAGAGGAAATGATTATTAAATGAAGTATAAAAAAGGAAAATATAATTGATCGTAATTTCATTATTTTTGAATGCAGATTTTAACCAAAAATAACCCGATATTATTTAACCCTTTAATTAATATCAAAACAAAAAGTTATAAATATTATCTACCTACAAATATTATCTACCTAAATAATTTCACGAAAAAAAATTAAATAAATGAAAAACTTTTTAATGTTACTATTATGCATTGCTGTACAAAAGTCTTATAGCCAGATGTACGAAAGTAAAGTTGACTACAACAGAACACAACAGGCCGCTGTAGTAAGTGAGTATAATTATCCCGAACAAATTGTTGAAAAAACGTTGCGGGATAAACTTGAACATATGGGCAACAAAATTAGAAGCTCTAGAGGATTTTTGGTAATATCTAACGCCACTTTGAGCAACATAAGCAGCAAGCCAATGGAATATGCCTTTAAAGTGGATAGAAAAAGTAAGAAAGAAAAAGATGTTGCCGTACTCTCCGCAGTCATGATTGAAAATGGAGTGAATGCCACAGCTGAAAATACTGCAGGTTTGAAAAGCTTTCTCACTGATCTTATTCCTTTTATTGAGGCGGTGAATATAGACTTTATGGTGAATGAACAATTTAATGCAGTTGTAAAGTCTCAAAAGAAATTAAAAAATTTGCAGGACGATCAATCGTCTATGGAAAGAAAAGTTCGGAACCTGCAGGATGACCTGAAGAAAAATGCAAGGGAACAAGATGATTTGCAAAAACAGATTACTAAGCAACAAGAAGTATTGGATGCTTTTAAAACAAAGAAAACAGGCACAGGAAACTAAATTTTCTCTTATCTCAATATTATTCCATAATAATTTTTTAAAAAAGTAAACTGTTTTGGCTTGATGAAAATAGCCGCAGATTCGCAGAATAATCTGCGAATCTGCGGCTATTAATTTTGTTACAAAACAGACTCCATTATAAATTTTAATCTTCTATTTCTTCCATATCATGTAGCTCTATTGCGAGGTCATTGTTTTTTACAAAGTTGCACCAATGGCAATCTTCTTTACCACAGCCTGTATAAAAATCTTTTGCCTGTATTTTGTCCCAGGTATCTGCAATTTGTTCTCTTACTAAATTGGTGTCTTCAGGGGTAATTACAATTTTTTCTTTTCGGTATTCTTTCTTTTTATCGGGCTCTACAAAATCAAACTCAGTACTGATAACTTTCCAATCTTTTAAGTGATAATTATCAATTAATATTTTATAGAAAACGGCCTGCCGCCAATAGTTTCCACCTTCGGGTTTTTTGTCGTTCGGTCCTTTTAAAGATGGCAGGGCTTTGTCAATATCACCTGTTTTATAATCTACCACATTTATATTTTTGCCATCAAACTCCAGTTTATCCATTTTACCTTTTAGCGGCACACCATCCACTACAACGCCTTTTATATTTCTTTCAATTGCCACAACTTTCGTCCAGGTATTAATGTACTTAGTATAATAATTAGAGAGTACTTCTTCACCGTATTCCATTCGCCTTGCAAACGATTCTTTGGTAAAGTTTTCTCTGTGCCTGCGCATATACCATTCAAAATCTGCCAGCATATCATCTTTACTTCCAAATCTTTCCTGCCCGCCATCCTGCATTTTTTTAAACAGTTTTTCAATGGCGTAATGCACTGCACTGCCAAATTCCGTTGCTTCATTTTTACCTGATGGAATGCGAATGAGGTTGTTGTAATAAAACTGTAGTGGACATTTTAAATAATTGTTTAGTGCTGTAACATTCATTACAAATTTGCTCAATAAGCCATCAATAAAGTCATCTTCATCATGTGCAATTTCCGGTGCCTGTGCGGTAAATTGTAACAAATTAAATTCCGCCATTTCCTCTGCTGATATAGTTATATGATCCACAGGTAACTGATGAGTTTCCTGAATTTCTGCAATAAAAACAGATGGCTCCAATCCTTTTGCATCGTTGCTGAATTTAGCATAAGAAATGTACAAATGTTTTTCAGCTCTTGTGAGTGCTACATAAAATAACCTGCGTAATTCTTCGCCTTCTGCGGCCGCAGCTGTGGGTGCTGAGGTAAACATAGTATCAGGAAATTTATAGCCACCTCCCGGTTTCCTTTTTTTCTCCCAAGAAGATGCATTTACACCTGCAAAAAACACGTATTGAAATTCTAAACCTTTTGAGCCGTGAGCCGTTAATAAATTCACTGCTTTTTCATTGCCGGATACTTCCGTTAACGGCAATGGAAGTGCCTCATTCTCCATCAAATCTATGATATCAATAAAACCTTTCAAATCTAAATAAGGGTTGCGGCTTGTTTCCTCCTTTACAAAATCAAACAACGCTGTAAGCAACTGCAGCAGTTTTAATTTTTGTGGGTGTTGCATAATGTATGGCAGCACACCTGCATTGCGGATAATATTATCGAGCAACTGTTGCAAGGAAACATTTGCCGCATCGCTCAGTAAGTTTTCAATAATGGCACTTACCGTTTTTAGTTTTGAATTGATCCCGGTATCAAAAAGATCCCGTGCCGGTTGGTTGGCTTTATCGTATAATAGTCTTCTGATAGAAACAGCATTATCACCATATTTTTTGCCACTTACTTCCACTGCAAGCTTTGCCGTTTCTATTGGTGGAATTTTATAGAAATCATAATGCAATATTTCAAACAGTAATTCATCGCCACCATAAGAAGTATCGTGCTCCGCATTTAAGTAGCGCATAATCGTAAGCACCTTATTTATAAAAGCATCCTGTAAAATATTCACGCTTCTTTTGCTGTAAATGGGAATTTGTTTCAGCCTGCAATATTGTGCAAGCGCTTCTCCGTAATTGTTTTCCTTGTAAATAACGGCAATTTCCCCTGCGGGTATTCCATCTTGTAAAAGCTGATGAATGGAAGCTGTAATGCCCGCCATCTCTTCTTTTACCGAATTGTATTCTTTAATTTGAGGATGGTTGGTGAGCAATTTCTTTTCTACATGTGTCGCAACTAAATCTTTGCTTAAACCGGGTATTTGTGTAACAAGCCGCTCTGTATTTTTGCTGATAAGTGTTTTAGAAATATCTAAAATGGGCTGCGTGCTTCTGTAATTATTAGTGAGTACTACGGTTATTAAATCTGCCGTATAATTGTTTGCAAACCCGAGCATGTTCTCCACATTTGCCCCCTGAAAACGGTAAATACTCTGGTCATCATCGCCCACTACAAAAATGTTTGGCACATCCCAATAACCAATGAGCTGCTGTACAAGTTTGTTTTGTGTGCCACTTGTATCCTGGTATTCATCTACCAATACATATTGAAAACGTTCCTGGTAATTTGCGAGTACATCAGGGTTTTCTTCAAATGCTTTTATTACCCAGTTAATCATATCATCAAAATCGTATCGATTGCGGTCCCGCATTAACTGACGGTAATTTTCAAATTCATCTACGGCTGCCCGTAGCTTTTCTTTTTTCTCTATTTCTTCATCAATTTTATCCTGCCGCACATCCCCCTTTTTGAATTCCTTGGTGGCACGCTTGGCAATGTATTCATCCCGTAATGGTAGGTCTACAATGTATTCGTCTATGTTTTCATTTATAAAACTGGCGGTCCAGCCTTCCCGTTTCATGGTAGAGAATAAATTACGCAGGTTGTTTATTTCAAAATATACATCACCCCTGTATCTTTTTAAAGGATGGTTTTTAGGAAAATTATCTACGAGGGCTTTAAATAATTGTATGTTCTCCAATTCTGAAATTGCATCCAGCGAGTTTTTTTCGAAAAGCGATAAATTATCCTGTATAACATCGTTGCAAAAAGCGTGAAAAGTGTAGATGTTTACTTTGTAGGCATCTGCCCCTATAAACTGTTGCAAACGGCGGCGCATTGCGATTGCTCCAGCATCGGTATAAGTTAGGCAGAGTATGTTTTCCGGCGCATTATCAGGCTCTAATAATATCTTGCCTATACGTGCTGCAAGTATTTGCGTTTTACCTGTGCCCGGGCCTGCAATTACCATAACAGGGCCTTGTGTAGTATCTACCGCAAGTTGTTGTTGCTTGTTTAGTTTGCGATACTCTTCGTTAAATTTGTTTTGAAGTTGTTGACGATATGCCTGCATGTAATAAATTTTGTAGTAAAATATCCTGCTGAAAAGTAATAAAAAACAATCTATCAAAAATTAATTTTTACGTTTACAGAAAATAAAAATAAATGAGCAAAGTATATAATTTAAGTACCGTACAATTTATACCATGCTCTTTGGATAAAGCCTGGGAGTTTTTTAGTAACCCTGCAAACCTTGCAGAAATAACGCCTGATAATTTAAATTTTAAAATACTTTCAAAAAATTTAGGTGCAATGTATCCGGGGCAGGTTATTGAATATAAAGTGCACCCATTATTAGGCATTCCTTTGTATTGGATGACGGAGATTACACATGTGCAGTACCATAAATATTTTGTAGATGAGCAACGTTTTGGCCCTTACCACCAACATCACTTCAAAGAAGTAGCAAGTGGTGTGGAAATAACTGATGAAGTAAACTATGCCATTCCGCTAGGGCTGCTGGGTCGCTGTGCTCACTGGTTGTTTGTTGGCAAAGTGAGTAAGGGCCAAAACGTTGCTCATCAACAAAATAGTTGGGCTCCTGTACATGCGTGATTTCGGTGGTCCACTTCATCGGAATCTCCGGCAATCCATAGACAATGTATTGTATAATTTGACCAGAATACATTTTCGATCCACCAGAACTGTAAAGAATTCGAAAGCCCATATGTTCAGGTGTGATTTTTGATAGGTTCTTTGGTGTTGAGAAGAATTCTCAGGCTTCTGCTATGCTAATTGGTAGAACTTAAGTGCGTTTTAGATTATAAACCTTCATAGCCTATAAACAGATAGAAGGAAAAAGAGTTATTGAATCTCCACAATATACTTTGCCATCTTTGGAAAGATTAAGCCATGAAAAGGCAATACCG
>JAYUZL010000247.1:0-2350 GCA_043751875.1 Ferruginibacter sp. | reverse complement strand
ATACTATTAGAACAGAACTTTTCATTTTTATTATCTTTTCTTTTTTTACACAAGGTCGTAACTATCGTCTATTATTTCTATAATCAAAGGCTTTTTTTAAACTTACGGGAAATACCGTATTCCAGTGCGTTTTATTCATATGATAACCCGGCAATATTAACTCCGGATGTTCTTCTCTTAATTCAACCGCTTTATCAGGATCGCATTTTACATTCATACTCACAGACTCTTCATTTAAAGTAAGGAGCAAAAACATTTTACTGTTTACTTTAAAAACTAAGACAGCATTCCCAAAAGGAAAACTTTCAGTAACACCACTCTTTTCTAAAACGTAATTTCTAATTTCTTCAGCGTTCATACTCCCTAAAAATACAAAGCCTCCTGTTATAATTTGGGAGGCGTTGTTATATTTTTTTTAAAAATATTTATCTAAACATAATTGCTTGTTAAGTTTCACCAGATTGATCATCTATAACACCAATTTTTTTATTTATTTGACCTGTTAGTATATCCCAAAACATAACAAAATCACCCGCAAGGCTATAAAACGGATAAGTAAAAGTAGCAGGTCTGTTTTTCTCTATAAAAAAATGACCTATCCATGCAAAGCCATAACCTGTAAAGGGTATGAGTGCAAAAAACCACCACTTTTCGGTTATAATACCTGCAACTAAGAAAGATATTAACAGCAAAGTGCCAATAAAATGTAACCGTCTGTTTTTGTAATCAGCATGCTCCTTTAAATAAAAAGGATAGAAGGTTTTAAAGGATTGGTATTTTTTTTCAGATGGCATCACTAATTTTTTTCCTATATCAAATTTAAAGATATCTTTTGTGTTGTTGAGAATCGCCGTTATAAAAACTGAGGGTTATTTTTGGGCATAATAAATATAAGAAAAATCTAGTTTACCGGCTATTTAAGATATCTCAACATTTCGAAGTTGTTTAAGCTTGAACATTACCTCTTCTTTAATATCCAGAGGAATTCCAATAGTGTAAGTAGAAAAAAGAAAATTCTCTTGGGATATAATTTGGCATTTGTAGTGTTTAATAATTGTAGAGATTTCATTGATGTTGGTATAATCAAATTCTATTTTGATTTTAAAAAGAAGTGGCTTTCTCCTTATTGGAACTACCTGCAAAGCCATTGCTGCAGTAGATTTATAGGCATTTATTAACCCGGGAACTCCCAGCAGCGAACCTCCAAAATATCTTACAACTACAATAAAAACATCGGTTAATCCCTTGCTTTCTATTTGACCCAGAATTGGTTTACCTGCACTGCCGGATGGTTCTCCATCGTCACTTGATCTGAATTTATTTCCGTCTATACCAACCTTATAGGCAAAACAAAAATGGGCAGCTTTTGTATGTTCTTTCTTTAATTTTTGAATGATGGGTTTGAAATCTTCCACATTATCTAATGGAAAAGAAAAGCCAATAAAAGTACTACCTCTATCCTTAAAAGATGCTTCCCCCTGTTGGTCAATTGTGTTATAATGAGTCATTATTATTGTTTAGAAAAAAATCTATTCTATCGTTAAAAATATTATTAGATGATAATATTTTATTGTCTTGGAATAAAGGTGCATTTACACCTTTGTATATAAATAGAGCATTATTTGTTATAATTCTTGCTTCATCCCAGAAACCTGTATCGATGAAAAATTGCAATGTTTTAGTTCCCCCTTCAATGATGACCGAATTTATCTGCCTTTTGTATAAACATGCTAACACTGCCTCTACAGCAGATTGCTGCTTATTAATTTTATAAAATTCAACATTGCCCTCAACAGCACTTAGAATTCTGTTTATAATTATTGTATCGGCATCCAGATTAAAAACGTTTGCATCTACTGCCATTTTAAGAGTCTCATCAATTACGATTCTTACAGGATTTTTCCCAATCCAGTTACGAGTGGTTAAATTTGGGTTGTCAGTTTTAATTGTATTAGAACCGACTAAAATAGCTCCTTCCTGCGAACGCCATTTATGAGTCAATCTATCTGTATAAGGATTGCTTATTTTAGATTTTTTAAGATCTTCGCCTGCAATAAAACCATCACTACTTTGCGCCCATTTAAGTATTATATATGGGCGCTTCTTTTGATGGAAAGTAAAAAATCTTTTATTTAATTCTATACATTCATCCTCTAATATACCAACTTCAACTTTTATACCTGCGGCAATCAGTTTACTGATACCTGCACCATTTACTTTTTCAAAAGTATCTCTACAACCAATTACAACGTGTTGTATCTGTTGTTTTATAATTAGATCTGCACATGGGGGCGTTTTTCCAAAGTGAGCACAAGGCTCTAACGACACATAAAGCGTGCAATTTTTTATT
>JAYUZL010000246.1:0-2314 GCA_043751875.1 Ferruginibacter sp. | reverse complement strand
CCAAACATGCAATTCTGTATCGGATCATAAACCTTGTAAAAATTTTCAAGATTAATTTATGTAACTTTCATCTAATTATTAAAATTGCAGTTTTTCTTTAAAGAAATTTTTAAAGCCTTAACATCCATTGGTGATTATCGGGAGCTTCGCCATATTTAATTGCATCCATCCTCAACTTTATTTCAGGTGCAATGGTGCATTTATCCACATCTAATGTCATTACAAAATCTTTGTACTTCAATTCCTTGATTAACGAAATAGTTGCTGCAGTCCCCGTTCCGAAAATTTCGTTTAAATTCCCTGATTTGTAAGCATCCATTATCTCGTCAATACCTAACTTTCTTTCCTCTACTATATACCCCATTTCTTTCAAAATTGTCATTGTGCTATCTCTTGTAACACCTGCCAAAATAGTTCCATCTTCTAAACCGGGGGTTATAACTTTATTATCTATGATAAAAAAAGCATTCATAGTGCCGCATTCCTGCACGTATTTATGTTCAAAAGCATCCATCCATAAAACCTGATCATATCCTTGTTTTTGGGCTTCTGCAGATGCATGTAATGCTCCCCCATAATTACCTGCCGCTTTTGCATATCCATACCCTCCCTGTACTGCACGAACATATTTTTCTTCTACATAAATCCGCATAGGAGCAGTATAATATGGACCTGTAGGACTGAGTATAATTAAGAATTTATATTTATCGCTTGGCCTAACTCCTATAGCTTCATCGCTACCAAACATAAATGGTCTGATATATAAAGAATGGTTTGGTTTTGCCGGTATCCAATCCTTATCAATTTCTATAAGCTGGCGCAACCCTTCAATAAATATTTCTTCCGGTACACTTGGCATTTCCATTCTTTGCGCAGACAGGTTAAACCGTTTGAAATTATCATACGGTCTAAAGATTAAAGCATTGCCTTCTGCATCTTTATAAGCCTTTATGCCTTCAAAAATAGCTTGCCCGTAGTGTAAAGCAGCTAAAGAAGGCGCAAGAGATAATGGTTGATACGGTTTAATGGATGGTATCTGCCATTCCCCATTTTCATAATCGACTTCCAGCATGTAATCTGAAAAATATTTGCCAAATGGTACATTATCCAAACTAATACCTTCCAGTTTGCTTTGTTTTATTTTAGTGATATTAAAACCAGCGGTAACTATCATAATCCTTAATTTTACAACAAAGAAACAAAAAAAATTACAGAGTAAAGTTCTATGAGTTTAGATAATATTGCATTAGCTCCATTATTAATACATGAATTATATAAAAATTGCCTCGTAGAACTTGAAGTTAAAAAATTGAGTGAGAGTATCTTACCTGTTCCGTCTTTTAATATCTTGGGCAATAATAAAAAAAAAATAATCATTATTGTTGAAAATGATGACACATTATATTTGCCGGATGACCAGCTAAGTTTTTTATTGTGCATTTTATCAGCCTGTAAATTAACAATGGACGACGTGGCTATTATCAACCTAAAGAAAAATAAAGCTATTAGTTATAAAGCAATTGAACTGAATTTAAAAGCGGAAAAAATCATACTATTTGGAGTTTCTCCTTCCCAAATTGAATTGCCTTTGGAATTCCCTCTCTATCAAGTTCAGCCGTATAACAACCAAACATATATTATGGCAACAATTTTATCCCAAATTCAGAATGATAAAGTTGAAAAAACAAAACTTTGGAATTGTTTGAAACAAATTTTCTAAAAAATTATGAACAAGTTAATTTTTGCAACCAATAACCAACATAAGGTTGAGGAAGTACGGATTGTACTTGGTAATGTTTTTGATATTATTACGCTTCGGGGAGCCGGTATTAATATTAACATAGCTGAGCCGCACGATACTTTAGAAGCCAATGCAAGCGAGAAATCTTTTACCATTTTTACACTAACCCAACAAAACTGTTTTAGCGAAGATACCGGACTGGAAGTATATGCGTTACGTGGTGAACCCGGTGTAAAAAGTGCAAGGTATGCAGGCGAGGAAAGATCATTTGAAGCTAATATTGATAAACTATTAGAAAACTTGAAAACTTCGGTAAACAGAACTGCCCGTTTTAGAACCATAATTTCTTTGATACTGAATGGTGAAGAAAAACAGTTTGAAGGGATTTGTGAAGGAATAATTTTAAAAGAAAGAAGAGGTATAAACGGTTTTGGTTACGATTCTGTTTTTACGCCTGATGGAAGCAATAAGACTTTTGCAGAAATGCATTTGGAAGAAAAAAACTCTTTTAGTCACAGGAAAAAAGCTATTTTGAAAATGATTAATTTTTTACAAACTATACAGTAATTTCAA
>JAYUZL010000245.1:0-7977 GCA_043751875.1 Ferruginibacter sp. | reverse complement strand
TCTATTTACAACTTTAACAGCTTTAATATTATTAGCTTTTGCTTTTACAATTTATATATCCTCATCAAACACAAGGGAAGATGAATATTTTAAGCGGCTACAACAACAAGCCTCTACAAAAGCAAATTTATTTTTTGATACAAAAGTTGCACCCAATGTTTTACAGTTGATTTATAAAAATGCTCCAAGTACTTTATTTCAAGAAGAAGTAGCTATTTATGATACTGCATTTCACTTGCTTTATCACGATGCCGTTGAAATTGATAAAGTAAAAGAAACAAGGGGTATGATTGACAGCATTGTTTCCACAAAAGAAAAAAGATTTTATGTAAATAATCTTCAGGCAATAGGATTTTTGTATGAACATCAAAATAAACATTACGTTATAACCGCTGCAGCAAGGGACGATTATGGATTTAAAAAACTTGCTACTCTTCGCAACACATTAATAATATCTTTTCTTATCAGCGTCGTCATTATATTTTTTGTAGGGCGATTTTTAGCCATGCAGTCCTTAAAACCTGTTTTAGTTTTAGTTGATAAGCTGAAAAAAATTACAGCTACCAATTTAGATTTGAGGGTAGATGAAGGGAACAGGAAAGACGAAATTGCGGCGCTGGCTATCACATTTAATGAAATGCTTAATCAACTTGAAAACTCTTTTGATGCACAAAAAATGTTTGTATCAAATATCTCTCACGAATTAAGGACACCACTAGCCATTATTATTTCTGAATTGGAACTTGCAACAAGCAAGGAAAGGAGTATGCAGGAATATAAAGAAGTTATTTCTTTTGCTTTGCAGGATGCAAAACGAGTAGCGAAATTATCAAACGGCCTGCTTGATTTTGCAAAAGCCAATTATGACCAAACCGAAATTGCTTTTAAAGAAATTCGCTTAGATGAAATGCTGCTCGATGCCAGGCAACAGGTAATTAAATCAAACAGCAGCTATAAAATCGTAATAAATTTTATTGATGAAGAAGCGGAAGATGATGATTATATTTCCATTAATGGCAACGAGTATTTACTAAAAGTGGCTTTTATAAACCTGATTGAAAATGGCTGTAAATTTTCATCAAACAATACTTCTACTGTTACCATTTCACATAAACATCCATTGGCAGTATTACAATTTTCAGATAATGGCATTGGTATTGGCAAAGAAGATTTGCCCAATATTTTTACGCCTTTTTATCGTGGCTTAAACAAACAATATGCTGATGGTAATGGTATTGGTTTATCCCTCACACAAAAAATAATAAAATTGCACAAAGGCAATATCACTGTTGATTCAAAAGAGAACATTGGCACAACCTTTACCATTGAATTTTTACACATTTAATGATTCTAATGATTTTCTAATAACATTCTAAAGTATCTCTAATAGCCCCTTTGATGGGGCTATTTTAACTTTATACCCACATGTTTATTTATGAAGAAAAATTTGAATTGGCTTAGTGCCATAGTGATAGTAGCAATAGTAGTTTATTTAATAGATCTCAATGTTAGCGGGTTTCATATTAAGAATAATACGATTCCGGTTTTAAGGTATAGCATAATTGCTGTACCCATTGTCCTTTCAATAATGCTGGCAAACATTTTTTTTAGAAAAAGAAAATAAAAATAATTGAGATGATAAAAGTGGCCGCACAAAAAATAATGAAGAGTTTCTCCATCGATACAACTTCAAATGAGTTTAATACCAATGCAGAAACAAAACTAAAAAATGCTGCAAAAGCTGATAAGGACGCTTACCTGACCATGTTGGCTAGTAAAGAAACCGGTCTTTCTATTATTGAAGTGCAAAACAAACAGAAGCAATTTGGACTCAATGAAATTGCACACGAAAAAGCACCCGCTTGGTACCTACAGTTTCTTCAGGCATTTTTAAACCCTTTTATTGGGGTGTTAATTGTTATTGCGATTATTTCTTTAATAACTGATGTGCTCATCATCTCCCCCAAAGACAGGGATTATAAAACCATTACCGTTGTTGGTATTATGGTTTTTCTTAGTTCGTTTTTGCGGTTTTGGCAAGAGTTCAGAAGCAATAAAGCTGCCGAGCAATTAAAAAGTATGGTAAAAACAACTGCTTTGATTTTGCGTCAAGCCATCGGCAAAAAAGAAATTGACATAAAAGAAATTGTTCCGGGAGATATTGTTTTTTTATCAGCCGGCGATATGATCCCTGCCGACTGCAGAATTATACAATCAAAGGATTTGTTTGTAAGCCAATCAATGCTTACAGGAGAAGCTTTGCCGGTTGAAAAAAGAGAATTTAAAATTGATAATGCAGATACAAAATCACCATTGGAACTAGAAAATATTTGTTTTATGGGAACAAATGTGGTTAGTGGTTCGGCTATGGCAATTGCGGTTACTACAGGCAACCAAACATATTTTGGATCAATCAGTAAATCACTTACGGGCAAGCGGGCAGAAACAAGCTTTGATAAAGGTGTAAACAGCGTGAGTTGGTTATTGATTCGGTTTATGCTGATAATGGTGCCGCTGATCTTTTTAATAAATGGTTTTGTAAAACACGATTGGCTGGAAGCTTTGTTGTTTGCAATAGCTGTTGCAGTGGGCTTAACACCCGAAATGCTCCCAATGATTGTTACCGCCAACCTGGCCAAAGGTGCATTGAACATGAGCAAGAGAAAGGTGATTGTAAAACGTTTGAATGCCATTCAAAATATTGGAGCAATGGATATTTTGTGTACCGATAAAACAGGTACATTAACAATGGATAAAATTGTTTTGGAAAGACACCTCAATATTTTTGGCGATCAGGACGAGGAAGTACTTAAATGGGCATACCTCAACAGCTATCACCAAACAGGTTTAAAAAACTTATTGGATGTTGCCGTTTTAGAACATATTGAAGTGCATGACCACTTAAAAGCCGAAGAATATTTTTTAAAGGTGGATGAAATTCCTTTCGATTTTCAAAGACGCAGGATGTCGGTTATTTTAAAGCAACGCAACGGAAAACATTTATTGATCTGCAAAGGCGCGGTAGAAGAAATGCTGGATTTATGTAGTTATGCTTTTGACCCAGGGGAAGACAAGCAACTGCACATAGAAAATGATAAAATAATTAACATGGATGAAAAAATGCGTAACCGTATTTTAGAAACATCCAAAAAATTAAATGCAGAAGGGTTAAGGGTTTTATTGGTGGCTATCAAAGAGTTTGATAACCGTGCTTTAACTTATTCCGTTGCAGATGAAAGTGACATGGTATTAACTGGTTTTATCGGTTTTTTAGATCCTGCAAAGCCATCTGCAAAACCATCTATCGAAGCCTTGCATAAATTAGGCGTTTCCTTAAAAGTGTTAACCGGAGACAACGAAATTGTAACCAAAAAAATATGCAAAGATGTAGGCATTCCTATTACCAATATTATGATTGGGAATGAAATGGAAAAAATAACAGATGAAGAACTTACAGCGAGAATAGACGATATAAGCATATTTGCCAAGCTAAGCCCTGCACAAAAAAGTAGGGTTGTAAAAGTGTTGCAGGCAAAAGGGCATACTGTTGGTTTTATGGGTGATGGCATTAACGATGCGGGTGCTTTGCGTGATGCAGATGTTGGTATCAGTGTAGATACTGCAACAGATATTGCTAAAGAAAGTGCAGATATTATTTTGCTTGAAAAAGATTTAATGGTGCTTCGCAAGGGAGTAATTTATGGCAGGCGAACATTTGGCAATATTATCAAGTATATAAAAATGACTGCGAGCAGCAATTTTGGCAATATGTTCAGCATGTTGGGTGCAAGCGCATTTCTACCATTTTTGCCCATGCTTCCTATTCAAATTTTAGTAAATAATCTTTTGTATGATATTTCGCAGGTATCCATCCCTTGGGATAGTATGGATGCAGAATATTTAGAACAACCAAAAAAATGGAATGCAGGTGGGATAGCAAAATTCATGGTATATATCGGGCCCATAAGCTCTATTTTTGACTACGCAACTTTTGCTTTAATGTGGTTTGTCTTTAAAGCTAATGCCCCCGCACATCAGAGTCTGTTTCAGACTGCATGGTTTGTTGAAAGTTTATTATCGCAAACTTTGATTGTTCACATGATAAGGACACGAAAAATTCCTTTTATACAAAGCTGGGCAACTGCACCAGTGGTGGCACTTACATCTGTCATCATGTTAATTGCCATTGCGATTCCTTTTTCACCATTGGCAGCATCCTTTAAAATGGTTGCATTGCCGATAAGTTTTTTTCCTTGGATATTAGCAATATTGGTGAGCTATTGCATGCTTACACAGTTAGTAAAAACGTGGTTTATTAAAAAATTTAATCAATGGTTATGAATAATATAAAAAGAGGTTACTGTTTGGTTTGCATGTGTATTTTTTTTGGAAAAGTAAGCTTTGCACAAGATAATTACGAGATACAGGTTTATGGATCCGAAACTGTTCCGAAGCATTCCACTATGTTAGAGTTGCACAGTAATTTTACCTTCAATGGAAATAAGGATAAAGTTAACGGTGTGTTACCCACCAATCATGTATTTCATGAAACAATCGAAATTACACACGGCTTTACCGATTGGTTTGAAACCGGTTTTTATTTATTTAACACTCTTGGGAATAGTGGAAGAACAGCTTATGTGGGCAGTCATATAAGACCAAGAGTGATGCTACCGATTAAATACCACTTTCCCGTCGGTCTTAGTTTTTCTGCAGAAATAGGATACCAGAAAAAAGAGTACAGTGAAGACGATTGGACACTTGAGCTAAGACCTATAATTGATAAAACCATTAAGCACTTATACCTCTCTCTCAATCCAGTTTTTGGAAAAGTTCTTCATGGGTTAAATACAGATCAAGGTCTTGTTTTTTCACCAAATGCCAAGATGAGTTATGCATTTACTAAAGTTATAGCTGCGGGTTTCGAGTACTATGGTAGCATAGGGCCGTTAAGTAAGTTTAGCTCTTTTCAACAACAACAACAACAACTCTTTTTTGCAATTGATCTTGATATTATCAAAGACTGGGAATTTAATGTTGGTTATGGCGTAGGTTTTACCAATGCTACGGATAAATCTATTCTAAAATGTATAGTAGGTTATAGATTACATAAAGCAAATAAATAATTGTTTGCTAATTCAAATAGAAAGTATATATATATTTATTTAGATAAAATAGCATGTAATTATACAATTAACTGACTATCAATAAAATTAAAAGTGATTAGAAATAAAGTTATAATAGCCTTATTTATTTGTATTGCTATAACACAAATTGTGGTTGCACAAATAAATAGAGATTCAATAAATAAAACCAACTGGACAAACCATTTTCAGTTTACTTCCGTTGTACAAGGCCATGCAGGTTTTAAAGCGTTATATAAGGGTGATAATAGTTTGGCAGATACTGTAGAAGTTGGGGCTACTACAGTAACAGCCACGCTTTTTTTAGGTCATAAATTATGGAAAGGTGCAGCAATATTTTTTAATCCTGAACTTTCCGGTGGCAAGGGATTAAGTTCTGTATTAGGAGTTGCAGGTGCATTAAACGGAGAAAGTTACAGAGTGGGTAATCCTACACCTGCAATATTTGTAGCGAGAGGATATTTGCAGCAACATATTGCATTGGGTAATACTGCTTATGAAAATGTTGAAGACGATATAAATAAACTGGAAGTTAAAATACCAACAAACAGAATAACTATTAGTGCAGGAAAATTCGCTATGGGCGATTTCTTTGATAATAATAAATACAGCCACGACCCACGTACACAATTCCTGAACTGGTCATTAATGGGCAACGGTGCATGGGATTATCCTGCCAATACAAGAGGCTATACTTCGGGTTTGGTGGTTGAATTAATAAAGCCAACATGGGCAGTGAGAATTTCAAGTGTGGCAGTACCACGTATTGCCAATGCACCTAAAATGGAATATAAAATTTCTAAAGCTCATTCTGAAACATTGGAGCTGGAGAGAAAATTAAATATTAATAAACGTAAAGGTGTTGTCCGTTTCCTTATATCAAATACATTATCAAAAGCCCCTTCTTATATTGATGGATTAAAAGCAATTACAAACAACAATACCTTTCTTTTAGATGTAATCGCCGGTAAACAGGAAGGTACTAACTATGAGGGAAAAAAATTTGGTGTAGGATATAGTTTTGAACAGGAGTTGACAAATGAAATAGCTGTATTTAACCGTGCAGGCTGGAACGATGGAAAACATGCCACTTGGGCATTTACAGAAATTGACCAATCGTTCAGCCTTGGCATATCAGTAAAAGGAAACAAATGGAAACGCCCTGAAGATGTATGTGGCTTAGCGACTGTAATAAATGATATTTCCCACGACCACAAAGATTTTTTAAAAGCAGGAGGTGATGGTTTTATCATTGGTGATGGTAGATTAAATTATGGTCATGAAACAGTAATTGAAACTTATTACAATGCACATTTATCAAAATATTTTTGGGTTACGTTAGATTATCAGTTTGTAAAAAATCCTGCTTATAATAAAGACCGGGGCCCTGTTCATGTCTTTGGTATGAGAGGACATATTCAATTTTAATAAAAAATAATTTATTTAAAATTTGCACTCGAACAGAACCACGAATCACACAGCCATGGTCATTCTCACGAAGGGCATAATCACTTTAAAGTAGTACCATTAAGCCAATATCAGTAAGACTTTTATTATAGGTATTGTACTTAACCCGGCTTATGTTATCATTCAGGTTGCAATTGGTTTTCGCATCAATTCTCTCCTTAGAAGCAGCGTATCCCCACAGATCACAAAGCGTTGGTTATTCCAATATCCTTTCTTAGTAAAAGAAATATTCTTTTGCATTATCAAAAAATATTTGTTTCACTTGCCGTAATGATCAAACTAATAAAAGAGATAAATATGGTGGGGATTAATTAAGTAATATTAAATGACAGAGATTTGGTGGTTGGCAATTAGGAAAAATTAGGAGTTGCTTGTATCATTGTATTGGCTGCGGGCTTTACCCAACACTTAACAGTAAATTAAATTGATATAAAAGCAATGAAATATTTTAAGAATAAAATTTTATCTCTGTTGATGCTTATAACTTTATTTACGAGTTGTAGTACATCAAAAAACTCAATGTATTGTTTATCAAAAAACTATAAGCCCGACGACCGACAGCTTTTCAATACCATCGTTAAACTAGACAGTATATTTTTTGGTGCTTACAACACGTGTAATTTGAATCTTGAAAAGTATGGCGCTTTCTTTTCAGAAAACATAGAATTTTATCACGACAAAGGAGGTTTAATGACTTCAAAGCAAGACATCATTGTGGCTACTCAAAAAAATATTTGTGGAAGGGTAACAAGAGAACTTGTTAAAGGAAGTATAGAAGTTTATCCTGTTAAAAACTTTGGAGCAATTGAAATTGGTTTACATAAGTTTCATAATAATCAAGAACCAATCGGAACACTTTCAAAAGTTGGACGCTTTTTGATTGTGTGGGAAAATAAAAACGAAGAATGGAAAATAAAACGGGTTGTGAGTTTACATTAAGCGAAAATGTTATTTGGCATTCTTCTTTTTACAAACCTTTACGCTTCGTTGAAGAAAATTGACCACCTGCCTTGTATGACCGTATTTAAGTTATAAGCAAAGCGGAGCATGTTAGCTCAACTAAAAAGAAATTTATTCAGCATTATACCATACAATTATTTATAGTAAATAATTAGGTATAAACATTGCCACGTATACTTATTTGGAAAAAGTAAATACGGCTTGGTTTACTTTGGCAGCTTTGTAAACTTCATTAAAATTTTCTATGGATTTAAATTGTAGTTGCTCTAAAATTTTGTACTCATAATATACATTAAAAGAAGTGCTCTTAAATGGCCACGGATCTACACAAATATCTTTATTTGGTTTGTACTGTACCAAGCTCATATCTCCATCGGGGCTTTTAGAAATCTCCATTTTTCTTCCA
>JAYUZL010000244.1:0-5976 GCA_043751875.1 Ferruginibacter sp. | reverse complement strand
TTTTTAGTTTTGCAAAATAATTACCAAGCATTATCACTGCGGTAGTTCCGGCTGCATCATCATTAGCGCCATTGTAGATAGAATCGCCTATAGCATTGGGTTTACCAACTCCTAAATGGTCGTAATGCCCTGAGAAGACCACTATTTCATTCTTTCTGCTTTTGCCGGGTAATACTGCCAACACATTACTGTAATTAGTAGATGTGATCTTATGTTTTATTTCAATATCATATTTAACAGGGGTATTATTTGTTAGTACAAATACAACCGAAAAATCAGTTTTTATACCGTCTTTTTTATACCGTTTTAATTTTTTAAAATCATTTACAAAGAAACTGTTTACCAATACCAGTTGGTTGCTTTTTGCACTTATTATTTCTTCTGCACGTTGCAGTAGATTATCTGTACTACCTATTATTACTTTCTTATAACCGGATGTTTCATTTATTTTTATAATAGAGTCTGTGGTAATAACTATGATGTTATTCTCATCAATTTTATCTTCATCTATGCTGCCAACTGCATTTAAAAACCTGCAGCGGATGTTGGTGAACTTTTGTTTGTAATCTGTAAGCCCATCAAAATTTTTTAAACCAGCTTTTTTAAATTCATTTGCAATAAAGTCTGCAGCTTTATCTATTTCGGGTGTGCCAGGTCTTCTGCCTCTCAATTCGTCAGCTGCAAGAAAGGTTTCTATACGCAACGCCTCTGTTGCGTTAATAATTTTATCTACCTGCTGGGCAAAAGAGCATATAGCAATAAGAATAAGAGGGATAAACAAAAATATTTTTTTCATTTTATTTCAGTCTTTATCAAAAGAAATTCTATTAAATTATTAAAGTCTAAACTTCACACTTCAGGGGATTGAGGAAGCTTTTACAAACTCATCATTTCTTTAAACCTTACAGCTTGTCTTCTGCTTACTTCAATTTTTTCTCCCCCTTTCAAATCAATGAGCAGACCACCATTAAAAAATGTTTCTACTTTTTCAATCATCCGTAAATTAATAATGTGTTTTCGGTTTGCTCTAAAAAATACTTTTTCATCCAGTCTTTCTTCGAGTGCATTCAACGATTTTAAAATAAGCGGCTTGTTGGTTCCAAAAAATACTTTTGCATAATTTCCTACGCTTTCAAAAAGCCTTACTTCGGCAAGTTTTACAAACCAGCAACGTTCACCATCCTTCACAAATACCTGGTCATGCTCTCTTAAAATCCCTCTGTTTATACCGCTTAAAGAGGTAGCTATTTCTTTTTCTTCGGCCAGTTGTAATTTGTGCAAGGCATCTGCAAGTCTTTTCGGTTCAACAGGCTTCATCAGGTAATCCAGCGCATTTACTTCAAATGCTTTAAGGGCAAATTCATCGTAGGCAGTTGTAAATATTACATGAGGCGCTCGGTCCAGTTCCTGCAGCATATCAAACCCGGTTTTACCGGGCATTTGTATGTCTAAAAAAATTAGATCCGGCATTAAACTTTCTATTTTTTCTATTCCTTCTTTGGCATTTGCAGCTTCACCAATAATTTCAATTTCAGGAAAATCATTCAAAAGTTTTTTTAATTCATTCCTTGCAAGTCTTTCATCATCTATAATTACTGCTTTGTACATAATTATTAAGTTTTGGTTATTATAAAATTTCAGCAACCGGCATTATTATTTTCGATTCTACCATGTTGTTTTCAATATTTTTTATTTCGAAATGGGCTTTTTTGTTGTACAATAAATTCAGTCTGTCCTGCGTACTTTTTATGCCAAAACCTACGGAGTTTTTAATTTCAATTATTTTTAAACTGCCGGTATTTTTTACTGTAAGTTCATGGTGGTTGTCAACAAAATGTGAACATATTTGTATAAGCCCACCGTTAATATCTCTACTGATGCCGTGTTTAATGGCATTTTCAACAAGGGTCTGTAACATCATCGGGGGTATTGGTTGTGTAAGTGTATTCTCGTCTATATCAAGTTTTATTTTTAATCTTTCTTCAAAACGCATATGTTCAAGTGCCAGGTAATCATTTACAATATCAAGCTCCTGTTGCAGAGGCACGGTTTCCTGTTTATCTGCCTGCAAACTGCTCCTTAAAATATTGCTTAATTCAGTAATGGCAGTTCTTGCTCTTGTAGGGTTTTCATCAACCAATGCTCTAATACTGTTTAAGGCATTAAAAATAAAATGAGGATTTATGTGAGATTTAATTGTTTTTAATTCCAAAGATTTAACCATTCCTTCCAGGCGAAGTTTGTCAAGTTGGTCTTTTCTGTTTTTATCTACAAAATGCCACACTACATAAATAAGCAGCCACATTGATAATAGAATGATATTAGCGACCATTCCCCCAAAATTTCTTCCTCTCCTTTGTTCTTCAAATTTCCAGTTATTATTTTTATCTCTGTACCAGCCTGTGGCTTTTTTTATTTTTATAACAGCTGAATATTTCGATGAATCTAGTACTCCATTACTTTCATACAAATAATAATTAGTCCCTGCAACCTTATTGTCTTTCTCCATCAATATAGCTCTTTCTCTGCGCTCTTTAATTTCGTATTTTTCATAAGTAGTCCCGGGTAATTCCAATAAAAGTTGAGAGCTGTAAAATGACAGTACCGCAGTGATCAGTATGCCGACTACAAATGTGAGAAAGATTTTTTCCGGAGAAAAACTCAACCATTTTAATCTTTTTAAAACAAACCTTAATAAATGCGTAACTGCAATAAAACATACAAAATCCACCAATAGCGAATAGAAAAAAAGGTTTCTTTTTATTTCTGGAGTCAATATTGACTCCCGTGCAAACTGATAAGCCATTACTAGCTGAAGCAGTAGTAAGCCTCCCCAGCCTGCAATTTGGCAAATCCAATATCTGGTCGTTCTTTTCATGCGTTACAAATTTATCTTCTCAGTACTACAATGCACTTTCTTACTTTTATTACTGGTAATATATAGGTTTAAAAGGCTTAAATACTCAATTTAATGTTTCAGATATTCTAAGCAGTCTTTTAAGGTAGATGATTTTTTAGAAGATTTTATATTTCGCTATTTTTACAATATGGCTAACCCGAATTTAAACAGCGATGCTAATAAACAAACTGCTGTAGAAAAAGAATTTGAAAATAACATAAGGCCAAGCGAAATTGCAGATTTTGCTGGGCAACCGCAAACCATAGAAAACCTGCGTATTTTTATTAAAGCAGCAAAACTGCGTGGCGAAGCGTTAGACCATATTTTATTTCATGGCCCGCCGGGTTTGGGTAAAACAACTTTAAGCAGAATTGTTGCAAACGAATTAAATGTAAGTATAAAAGAAACCAGCGGTCCGGTTATAGAAAAGCCCGGCGACCTTGCAGGTCTCCTTACAAATCTCGAAACAAATGATGTGCTTTTTATAGATGAAATTCATCGCCTGAGCAATGTGGTGGAAGAGTATTTGTATGCTGCTATGGAAGATTATAGGATTGATATTATGATTGACAGTGGCCCAGCCGCAAGAAGCATACAGATAGATATTAACCCATTTACTTTAATAGGTGCCACCACAAGAAGTGGTTTGCTTACAGCCCCATTGCTCTCTCGTTTTGGTATAAAAAGCCGGCTGGAATATTATGATGCTGCCACACTAACAAATATTTTATTGCGCAGCTCAGGTATTTTAAATACAAAAATAACCAGCGACGCAGCTGCAGAAATTGCAGGGAGAAGCCGAGGTACACCAAGGATTGCGAACGGGTTGCTGCGCCGAGTAAGAGATTTTGCTCAGGTACTTGGCAATGGTATTATTGATATGAATATTACAGAGCATGCTTTGAATGCTTTGAATGTAGATGCTTATGGATTGGATGAAATGGACAACCGAATTTTAAGTACCATTATTGACAAATTTAAAGGTGGCCCGGTTGGTATTACCACTATTGCAACTGCAGTAGGCGAAGAACCGGGAACACTTGAAGAAGTGTATGAACCTTTCTTAATAAAAGAGGGTTTTATTATGCGTACCGCAAGAGGCAGAGAAGCTACTGAAAAAGCTTACAAACATTTAAAAAGAACCCCTCGTTCAAATATGGGAGATGGAATGTTGTTTGTGTAAAAAGGTATCTACATAAAAAAATTTGGGGCTGTATTTAGTTAAGTCATTACTCAGCATTTGAAGCGGCTATACGTTTCTATCTCTTTGCTCCTGCGGAAGCAAAAAGGATATCCACTGCTATCCGCCAGCCCTTCAGCAGATAATCTTTTTTCAACTTTAACCACTGTAATGGGTAACGGTTGAAAAATGTTCTATAGCTCCCAATAGCCCCGATAGAAAGGAATGCCGCTGCCTTTGAGCGGCAGTACTGTATAGCGGGATGCAAATGTTGATTAACGATTTCAAAGTTGATGCTCCAAAATATTTATAAAAAGAAAGGGCCTCGAAATAATCGAAGCCCTATTCATATCTTTTGTCTTTAATCTTACTCTGTTTCTACTAATCTAAAACCGTTACCATGAATATTTACAATCTCTAACTTTGCATCTTCTTTTAAATATTTGCGGAGTTTGGCAATGTACACATCCATGCTTCTGCCATTAAAATATGTATCACTTCCCCATATTTTTTTAAGGGCAGCTTCTCTTGGTAACAAATCATTTTTATATTCGCTCAACATTTTAAGCAATTCATTTTCTTTGGGAGAAAGTGTTTGCGTTTTACCGTTTACTATCAACTCTCTAAGCCTTGGGTTAAAATGATATTTGCCCAAATCAAATTCTGCATTGGCTTCTTCTTTGTGAAGCTCTTCGTTGCGTTTAAGAATTGCTTTTATTTTTAGCAACAATACATCACTGTCAAATGGTTTGGTTATATAATCATCAGCACCAAGTTTATATCCCTGTATAATATCATCTTTCATTGTTTTAGCGCTCAGGAAAAACAATGGAACATCAGGATTAATATCTCTTATTTCTTCTGCAACAGTAAAACCATCCATATTTGGCATCATTACGTCGAGTAGACAAATATCAAATTTTTCACGCTGAAATGCAGCAAGACCAAGTCTTCCGTCTCTTTCAAGTATTACTTCGTAATCGTTTAATTCAAGATAATTTTTAAGAACCATACCAAGGTTGGTATCATCTTCGCATAACAAAATCTTAGGTTTAATTGCTTCCATAATGGTATAATTTATTTACAAATAAAATTAATTGATAATCAATACTGCTAATATAATGCCTAATTTTTTGTTAACCTATTTCTTTATGTATGTCTTGTGGGTCAGTGTTTTAAGAAAGCTGGTAATATTAGCTGGCTCGCTATCGGTTAAACTTAGCGGCGTATTAAAAGTGCTGTCTATATTTATTTGATGTGGGAAAAAACCTTTAAGGTTATTATAAAATCTGTATACTTTTTCGGGAGTATAAAAAATTCCATTCTTGTGTAATTTCGTTTATCATTTAAATAAGATAAACGCATTTCTTAAAGTATATTCTTTTAAAATATTCAATCAAGTTAGTAACTTTAAAAAAAACTAAATATGCCTACTAAAGAAGAATTTATACAGGCTATAAATACCGGTTATACATTTAAGGGGGAAGCAGTACAAATTGGCGCAGCTGTTTTAAATGGTGAAGTAATACCCGAAGCAAAAATACTTTTACCTCTTAAAACAATGAACCGCCATGGGTTAATTGCAGGAGCGACAGGAACTGGCAAAACAAAAACCCTGCAAATGATCAGCGAATATTTAAGCGATGCAAGTGTGCCGGTTCTACTGATGGATATTAAAGGCGACCTTAGCGGTATTGCAGCAATGGGTGCTGTAAACGATAAAGTTACAGACCGTTACCAGAAATTAAATTTAGCGTATGCCCCTGGAGAATTCCCGTCAGAATTACTTTCACTTACAGGTAAAAATGGTATTAAGTTAAGAGCAACAGTTAGTGAGTTTGGTCCGGTGTTGTTAACAAAAATTCTTGATCTAAATGATACACAAGGTGGTGTGATT
>JAYUZL010000243.1:0-3867 GCA_043751875.1 Ferruginibacter sp. | reverse complement strand
AGTCGCAGGAATAATAATTTTACTATAAATTTTCATTTTAATAAAAGCCAGCTTAATCAACACCAAATGCAAACAAGGTCATATCTAAGCCTGTTGCTCCCATCCCGAGGTTCATCATACTAAATGCATATTCTCCTGCAGCTAACGTTTTATCTATTACCAATTCAGCGTAACCTTCTCTTATTTTTTTAATACTGAAACTGTATTTTTCACTCGTCTTTATTTTCTTACTATTTGGAATAAAGGCGCCACCACTTTTTTGCGTTAAAATTTTTCTTTTCCCTTTTTCACTTTCCAGTTTATAAAGTATGATATTGTCCAGAGGATTATTGATGCCGCTCATCATGTTTTGCATATTAGCATCCATACCATTGGCATTCATTAAAGAATCTGAAGATGGCGAGGTAACTTTTACTGAGGCTCCGGTAGAAAATACAAACGATAAATTATTTCCACTTCTGATACGCACTTTTGACTTTGTATCATTAATGGTGTAGCCATTTTCCATTCCGCCCAGGCCACCAAATTTTAGTTTGGTTTCCATTTGCGAAGATTCTTTTTCCAACCTGATTGCTAAGCAGGCTGTGTCCTTCTTCAGGTAATACACTTCATTGCTGAATTCGGGTTCAGGATATTTTACCAGGTTGGACTGAGCCCACAACGAAGCGGCATTAAAAAAGATTATCGTAATTAAAAGAGCTGTCTTCATAAAAAGAATTTTATTAGTTATTTGGATTTGAACTTTTCTTTTCGATTTTACCAAATCGCCAACCAACATACAATTGAACTACATTATTTTTTGCATCAGCACTGGTGAAAGATGGCGCATGGCCACTTTGGACATCTTTATAAATTTTCGCTAAGCTCACATTGTATTTTGCGCCTATTATTAGGCCCAAAACAGGATGAACCTCCGCACCAATCGCATAGCCATAATCAATCTTATTATAAAGAGCCATGATTGCGTTTTCGGAACCTGTTGCACCATTACTGGTACTGTCCACAGATGCATTAAGCAGGTAGGCACTCTGCGCACCAAACAGCAACGAAAAATATTTGGAGATATTTATTGATGCAAATTGGGCAAACTGTATATAATCCAAATTTACATTCCCGGTATTTGAAGCAGTTTTATAATTATATCCCTGCCGCGAATAGGTTAGTTCTGTACGGGAGCTAAGAACTTTTTTGGAAGCCGGAGCAAGAAAAACGCCAATATTGAATCCGGATTTACTACTGTTTTTAATATCCTCGGATTTTGAAATGTTAGCAAAATTTAGACCTGCCTTAATTCCTATTTGGGCGAATGTGACGCTTGGTATTAATGCTAAAAGGTAACAGATAATTTTTTTCATTTTTATAAATTTTAGTTTGATAATAAGTTTTAAACTTTTATGGATACCGTGTATCACCTAATGGATGTGAAGCCAAATATATAAGAATGAAAAACGAAAGCTATCACCCCAAACAGTGATTTTACAATTGATTCATAAAATCACCCGAAACGATAAGCGGTTGATTTAAATCTTTAAAAAATTCGGCTTAGTTGTATTATGATTAAAAATGAAAATCTTTAAACCCGCTTCTTTTTATGTTGAGAGCAAATGGTTGAAGCGTTTTTATGAATGAAATAATTATTGTCTATACAATATGTCATTATTGAAGCTCAGCGTAAGTGAAGCTGGACTAAGGTTTTTCCGGTTATACTCTCTGCCTATAAACACGGTTTGAAATTTTCTTCCATCAGAATAGTTGCATATTAGTGTATAGTTTTTTATTTTGTAAGTCCCGTTACCAGGGCTTGCTGTAATATTAAATTCATCAGGATCTAAAGTTTGGTGGTTTAATATATTTAAAGCTCCCAGGTCAGTAAATTTTCCGTCTGGCGTGAAAATAACAGAGGGCGTTTTGCTATCCCAGTCGCCATCAAAAGTATATTTACCACTAAATACAGCGCCATCTACTGAAGGAAGACTTACATATATATGTTCTGTATTTTGAGTAGTAAGTACCAGGTTATCTCCCACTACTTTAAGTGGGACAGTACCATAAGTTAAGCTAATGGCCCCCTTTCCGTCCTTTAAGATATAAGTACCCCAATTCCTGGAATATAGTTCTGCAGATAACCAGGTGTTATTTCCTTCAAAACCATTTGTCGGAAATTTATTTCCAAAAAATACCTGCCCGTTTGGGAAGAATAATGCATAACTCGCATTCAGGCTACCGCTTCCAAATTTGAAACCTTCATACATACCAGAAAGCGTATTTCCTTTCAAAGAGCCTAACGGCTTTTCTGCTAAATCATCAAATTTTACATTAAAGCAGAATTCTGTTATCGGACCCTGCCATAAATAATTATTATAAAGGCTGTATTCATTGCCTTTGATATTTTTCAGGCTAACTGTTACAATTCTTTCTATCCGGTTATTTACTTTGATAACAAAAAGATTGACATAAAATACGTCATAATTCGTTTCTCTTTTGTCATCATTACTTCTTGCTGTTCCCTCACCCTGGATGTACTGCCATCCTTTATAAGAAATTTTTTCTGTGATGATTGCAGGAGGTTTGGTATTTAGATGATAAGTTAATTGAAATTGCTCCAAAACATCATTCCAGCTTTCTTCCAATGCCTGCTGCATGGTTCCTGAAAAGACTTTTGATTCCATGATCCTTGTTTCAATATAGCGGTCAGCCGGCAGGCCATTTGGTATAAAGGAGACTGCATTGGTAAATATCGTTTGCTTCCAGCCAACTATAGGCGTGTAGACCAGATGTCCGAATTTAGCCATACCGATTTCTGATACATTTGCGTTTATCGGATTTACTTTTTGAGTATCCTTTTTTTGCACTATTGATTTTGTTTTATCCAATTTTACTGATCCCAAAAAAGTATCTATTTGAGCAAGATAGGCCTTGTCATTAAGAGTGGACAGCACACTAATCCTCCTTCCAAATCCATTAAATACTGTCAGAACTATATAGGCATCTGTTCCTTCTATTTTTATAAGTGAAGCGCCGGTAAGGGTTTTCCATCCATCGGATGTTTGTGCTTTCTCTGTTGTTGGATTGGCATCAGCAGCATATTTTTTTACAGCCAGTTCATTCCATTCCGATTTAAAATCCTTTGCCACATCTCCCGTTCCTGTGGTACTGGCAAAAATGATAATGACGGAAAATTTACCAGTACTGTCAACATGCGAATAAACCATACCGCTCTGCTTATCTTCTTTTTGCCAGCCTTTAGGCGGGGAGAAAGTAGCAATATCAAATGTTTCGGTTTGCCCAATTGCCTGCTGCATTATCATAGAAAGAAATAAAATACTGATGACCTTTTTCATAATTAAAAATTTATAAGTCCTGCATATTTTTTAAAATATTACAATCAACATTCTTTTCAAATTATTTAAAATAATTTTCTGGGGTACACCATTATTATTTATCAATCATTGCTTTTAATTTATCTACAGAAAAATTTTCTTCTAATTGTTTTTTAAAATTTATTGCAGGAGAATTTGTGTCCCATTCCCAGTATAAAGCAATAAACTGGGGAACATACCTTGGCAATTTTAAATTGAAATAATCGTTGTTAATGAATACGATCATTCTTCCTCCTTTTTCCTGGGTAGTAAATCCTTTAAAAGACGATGTCCAGTCAGCTCTATCAACAATAGCCGGTTCATTTAATTCATTTTGATTAAGGTTCTTCCCGATATCATCATAAGGTTTAATAAGCCCGTTAAAATAATTTTTAGTTTGTTGAATATTGTCTTCTTTGCGTTGATGGTCTGTTCTATATCTTTTCATATAGCTTGCTGTTCTTTCATCTATCCTGCTGGGTGGAGCTCCGGTTAACACATTTTCAAG
>JAYUZL010000242.1:0-15510 GCA_043751875.1 Ferruginibacter sp. | reverse complement strand
AGGTGTGGTAGAAATTGGGATTTCGGCATTTACACCTCCGCTAAATACGGTATTGTCAGGGTCACTGGCGTTATCAAACCGCCAGAAATCTGTCCAGCCATTATTGGTGGTTAAGATAAACTGCGCAGAATTATAAGTACTACCAGGAGGTGTACCTAACTTGAGTATTTTAGTAAAGAGATATGGGTTTACAGGGTCTTTATCAAGTAGAATAATATCGGGCAAAGAATTTTGCCAGTTCATATTAGGATAATCATAAAAACCCCTGCCTACTAAAGCTACCTCTGCAAAAGCGCCTGACGGATTTGGAGCAGGAAAAGCTGTTGTAGTGAAAGTAAGATTCAAAGTATTAAATGAAATTTTGTAATAACCTTTATTGGGTAACACAATCGGCAGAGCCTTTGTAAAATCACCGGTTAATTTTAAGGGATTAGCAGGGTCTTTTCCATACATAAATGGTTTTAGGGTTGTTTTACTCGGGATAAACCACACTTGTGAATTAGGCACTGCCGAATAATAAGTAACCTCATAATTATAAGAAGAAGTTTTTGTTGCAAGCATTGGCACACCAAATAAATCACTTGTTAGTTTTGAAGGGTCGGTACTTTCTATCAGATACATTTTTGGGAAATCTGAATTCAATAAAACTTTAAATTGGTTTGATGTTGCATTATTTCCAACGTTTGTTGCTGTTAGTGTAATGCTATGTATTTTATTTGATGCGGTATCAGGCATTTTAAATTTATACTTAACATGGTAGCTTTTAGGATTACCTGAATCTACCAGAGAAACAACATTGTATAAATACCAGTCATCATACCGGAGAGTAAAAGATTTTAAACCAACATCGTCAGTAAGGTCTGCTTCCATAAAAAAATCAGCACCCAGTGTGGATATAATTACGTCATTGCTCATTACAATTTTGGGTGGGTTTGCGGCGCTTGGTATGCTGTCACTTTTTTTACAACTGCTGACTGTTGAAATAAATACAACCAGGCAAAACATTGCGGAATTGAAAATATATTTTCTCATAAAATTAATTTAGTAGTTATTGTTTTATTGCCTGCACAAGATTGGTTTGAGCATCAAATACAAAAAGATAAGTTACGGGCGTAGTGGTAATGGGTATTTCTGTATTTACACCACCATTGAACACTGCTGATACTGGTGCTGTGCCATCATCAAACCGCCAGAAATCTGTCCAGCCATTATTGGTGGTCATAATAAACTGGGCGGAGCCATAGGTGCTGCCGGGAGGGGTTCCCAACTTAAGATTCTTTGTAAAAAGAAAAGGATTTACAGGGTCTTTATCCAGTAAAATAATATCGGGTAAAGCATTCTGCCAGTTCATATTGGGATAATCATAAAACCCTCTGCCTACAAAAGCCACTTGTGCTGGTGCTGTACCTATTGGCGTGTATGGCTTCACGGTATAATTTAACAGTAACGTGTTAATGGTGATTTTATAATAACCTGCTACCCCTAGCGTAACCGGTAAAGATTTAGTACCATCAGTTATTAATTTTAAAACATTGTTTGGGTCTGTGCCAATTGCAATGGGCGTAAAACTTGTTTTGTTGGGTATGAACCTTACTTTAACACCGGAAGTTTTTGCATAATAAATCATTTCAAAAGTGTGGGAGGCTATTTTATTCATTGGTGCCGGCACACCATATAAATTGCCTGCAAGGCTGGAAGCATTTGCCACATCTGACAAATAAACCTTATTAAAATTCAGATCCTGCAGACCAATTTTAATTTCAGTGGAATTGGTGCCACCTTTTCCATCTGTAGCTTTTAAAGTAATAGAATGTATTTGCAATGCCGCATTGGTGGGAATAAGCAGCGGCTCGTTCACGGTATAGTCATTACCAGACACAGGAATTGTTTTTGAAATATTCCATGGCTGATAAATAATTTCAATTTTTTGTAAGCCATCCGGCGATGAAACTTTAGCTTGTAAATTGATTGTTTTACCCGTGCTGTCAATTATAAAATCAGACACGTTAGCAAAGGTGATTGATTGTGAAGGAGCTTTTAACACAAATACACCATCATTGGTTTTTTTGCATTGTACCATTATTATTGACACCAGCAGAAGACCCGTCAAAATGGGGAGCAATCGTTTTTTCATCATAGTAGTTTTTATCGTTTAAGAAATCATTGTTTTATTATCTTTTTCAAATTATTTTCATTCAGATTGGTTACAGGATTAAATTTATTTCCCCCCATGTATTGCAGCAAACTATATTTCAACTGGGCAGCTACGGGCCGCTTTTCTAAATCATGCTGAATATCCATTGTGCATAAAAGTAATTTTCCTTTACCCACTTTAGCTTCAATAATACTGGCCATATTGCGGTTCTTGAAAAAATTATCTATGTCTCTTAACACAATAGCAGAAGGATTGATTCCTATGCTGTCTAAAACCAATGTTGTAGAATTTTTACACAAGTCCCACCATTGCCAGTTGGTATATTCATCCGTAGGAAAATTAACGAAAGCAGAATGAGCAGGATTAATCAACAATCCCATCGTACCAGGCTGATTAGGAAAATGAACAGGACTCCAAAATACCTGCACAAATTTTCCTTCTACCCCATTTATTTTTTCTTTCGCAGGATTTAGTAAAACAGTTCTACCTTGATTTAATGCGTTAATTGCTGCTGTGTAATCTGTCGTAAAAACTACCTCAGCATTTACTTTGGGTAATTTTTTTGGATACACCCAAATATTCCAATTGTTACTGTAATTAGTATTATCAATACTTACGGTGAGGGTTAACTTTTGTGCGGTTGAAATTTTATTTAGTGCTGCAGTAATATTCCCGAGCTTTATTCCATTACCAATTTCAATGGTTAATGGGTTGCTTTTTCCTTTTGCTATAATCTGTTTATCGGTTGTAGTAATTTGCCAGTTTACAGACGCCTGTTTAATAGCGGCTTTACTAAAATTTGCTACTTCAAAAGATGCAGAAAAAATTTCCTCATTGGTATATGTTGCTTTTTCGAATCTTACCAGCGGAACCACAGGGGAGCAAAATTTTCTAAATTCCTCAGGGGTTATCAAACCTTTACTTTCCCAAAACGCATCTAGTATGCCAACCAATGCCGTTCCCTGACCTGGGAAATCATGTAAATCCAATAGCTGAAAACCGCTGGCCCCATTTGTTTTTAAAGCTCTTTCAATTTCTTCTTTGTATAAGAGTACGGCGAGTTTCCCACTTGCCTTTGTAAAATCATTTGCCAGTTCAAGTAAATTCTTTTTTATCAAATCATTTTTCACGGCAATAAAATTGACAGGTTTTAACACACCGGTGTATTTTGAAACCTCCTTTATATTTGGATACACAGCGTACTGTCCCACTTCATGCAAAATTAATGGCACTGGCAAACTATCAACCTCGGTAGTATAATCTTTATTGAAAGATGGTGCCTCTGTATCAAAAATTCCCTGCCCACGTACCCAACCTTTCTTGGTATATTGGGTAACAAAATAGTCATCGGCTGGCACGGGCCATTTGCCAAAACCTTCTTCAAAAGTAAAAGTAGTAGTGGTATATAATCTTCTTTTATCAATTGCCTTCAATGCCATTACTTCATCAGAAAGCCATTGCATGTTTCCCTGCATTTCGTTGCCCATGCTCCAAAAACAAAAAGACGGATGATTACCATAATATTTAATCATTCTTTTCGCTTCTGCTTTTAAAAAATCATCGGCTAATTTATCCTGTCCTATTTTTAATGACCAGGCAGGTAATTCAATTTGTAGATAAAACCCCATTTCATCTGCCACCTCAAAAGCTGCAGCAGGCGGGCACCAGCTATGAAAGCGAAGATGATTTAAACCATAATTTTTTGCGGTTTGAAATACTTTTATCCAGCCGTTTTTTTCCATTGGCGCATGGCCCAACTTTGGAAAAATACTACACTCTAAAGTACCCCTTAAAAATAATGATCTATTATTTATTTGCAAATGTGCATTGGTCGCACTGATTGTTCTTACACCAAAGGAAGTAGTTGATACATCATTTCCTTCAGCAGACTTTACAGATACATTCAGGCTGTATAAAGCAGGATTAAATTCGTCCCATTTTTTTAAAGCGCCGGTTGTTTTTATGAAGGAAGTAATTTCATTTGCACCAGGATTAAGGTTAACATTTAATCGGAATGCAGTGAATTTTACAGCCCCATTTGCAGCAGATAAATAAAGAGAACACTTAGTAGCTTTATTCAGGCTATTGTTAATGATGCTGACAACTTTTATGCTATTTTCTTTGGTTTCAGGGAATACCTGCACGTTTTCTATATAGATCTTTGAAGTGGAACGAATCTCGATTTTGCCAATCACACCATTCCAGATTATTTGTGTATCATCTGTATACGCCTGAGCAAAATTAAATGTGCCGAGGCTAATGTCATACTTCCGGCTGTTATCAATTCTCAAAGTCAGGATGTGCTTGCCAGGCCTTAAATAATTGGATAAATTAAAAGTATGTGGCGCAACAAGGCTCTCCCCCATTTCATTTATTTTTTTTCCATCCACCCAAATATTAGTTTGCCATATCACCCGTTCTAAAAAAAGTTCTATGTGCTTTTTATCCCATCCGGTAGGTATAGTAATTTCTTTTTGATACCAGGCTGCACCAGTGTAAGTAACCTTGCGCAATAAGTGCAGCATGACCGCTCTAGTTAATTCAGGCTTGGTGTTAACAAGTTTGCCAAAGCCTGCATCATCCATAGTGCCGGGTAATTTTATTTGTTGATTGAAGAACGAAACCGGTTTGTTGTACCATTCTGATGTTTCTCCTTCCCTTAATGAATCAATTTTAAAAGCCCAGTTTCCAGCAAGTGAGATATTTGCATTGGTTTGTGCAACCACATTTAATGCAAAACCTGTTAATACAAAAAGAAATATTTTTTTTACAGCAGTCATTAACAACTTATTTTAAAAAATGAACCTTGAGCAACTTTATTAAGTTGCGCTAAAAACTTAATCATATCGAGATGTATAGCAGCTCCCTGATGATTGATATTACTATTTAATACTTTTTGTAAATTATTTTTTGCTTCTTCAATTTTACCTAAACCCAGCAATCCTAGGCCGATAAGGTAATGGCAATGGAGTGTATTCTTCATATCAAGGTCCTGATCGAACACCAATAAATCGGGCAGTGATACAGCAAAATAATCCATTGCAATTTTATCATACAAATGTTGCTTACCAAAACTGATAAGTTTATTGAAAATTTCCTTTGCACTATTTTCTTTGCCCAATTTCAACCATGCCAAACCTTGGTAAAATATTTTATCGGGTTGAGGGTCGTTGGAAAAAATTGCTTGGGCAGGTTCGCTGATTCCCTTTGTGGCAAGTGCAAATTTTTCTCTTGCCTCTTGCATTAACCCTATTGCTTCATAAGCACAGCCCTTCAGATAATTAATATCATTTTCCTGATTGTCATATAATTTACCTTCGCCTAAATTGTAAGGATAAATATCTATTACGTTTAGCAATTGTAAAGCATTCTCATTTCTTTCTTCATTTAATGCTTTCTTCGCCAGTTCAATATGGCAAATCAAAAACTGGTTTACCACTTTTCCTTCACCACCCTCCCATGGATGAAATTTTCTTGCTTCAATCAGTTCTTTTGCTTTTTCATAATTGCCCAACTGGTTGTAAATTGATATCCTCTCTAAATAAAGATCATCCCTCATGGCTACCAGAGACAAATTCTTTTCAAGTAACTCCAGTCTTAGAGCTGAAGGATAGTTTTGAATTTTATAAGACTGGTCTAATTCCATTAATACCCTTGCATCAGACGAATCCAGTTCAAATGCTTTTTTTAATAGTCGTAAACTTGCCGTCGGGTCATTTAATTTATTGTGATACGCAAGGGAAAGGTTCCGAAGTACCGTAGGAAAACTGTCATCTAACTGCATTGATTTTTCCCAACAACCTATTGCCTCTGTATATTGTCGTCTTGCATACCAATAGTTGCCCAAGTAATAATATGCTTTAGCGTCCCCTGAATTGTTATTAATTGCAGATTCTAGCACTATCATATCTTCAATCTTGTGAGGAAAACAATAACCCGGTGATGCCATTGCTGCCTTATTAAAATAGGCATCCGCTATGGTTTGATTATTCAACTGGATATTTAACCAGCCTAAATAATAGTAAAGCAAAGGAGTAGCCTTTACATGGTTTTGCTCATATAATTTTAATAAATCTTTTGCTTCTTCATACATGCCTGCATGCACATAATCCAGCGCATATTCCAGGTAATTATTAAAACTGTTTCTTATCAGCTTTGTAAAATCAGCTAATAATGTATTTGTGTCGGATTGTATATTAGCAGCTGCTGCAATTAAATATTGTTCAAATAAACAGCCATAATTAAAAGGATCAATGGCAAGTGACTCATTGATTAAAATTCTTGCTTCTGCTGTTTTTACTGTTTTTCTTAATAGTGCCGTTTTTAAATGCCTAGCATTATGACTATGGCTATTTTTAATAATTGATTTATCAATTAAATATAGTGCATTAGTATAATCACCTTTGATTGCTGCAAGCCTTGCCAGTTGGAAAAAAGAATTGTGCTGGCTTTCATCATTCCAAGTAGATTTATAAAAAACATCATAGGCTTCTTCATTTAGTTTTCGCATTTTCAAACACAACCCAAGATTATATAAAACAATACCATCATTAGGATTTGGGTTTCGTTGGGTTATGCTTTTAACCGCTTTTTTAAAATAAGGCTCAGCTTTTTCAAACTGCCCATTCCTTAAATAAAGTAAGCCCATTGCATTGTTGCAGCGAATATCTGATGCATCTCTTTTTAGTGCCTCTTCATAATACGAAGCCGGAGAAAATGTTGCATGGCGGTATTGCTCTAAATGCAAGCCGTTTAAAAATAATAATTCATTTGTTTCAATTTCAGAAGGATGTTTTGCAGCTTTTGCAGGTTGGGGTATTTCCTTTTCAATTTTTTGTGCAGGCTGATAACTTACCAGTATATTTTCTTTGTTATCGCTTACAATTACTTTTATTTCTTCTAATAAAAATGAACTATTTAACTGCACCAATTGCTGGTAACTATTATGTGGAGATAAATCAGTAGTAAATTTATTCAGCTGTTCATTATTTTTAAAAAGCTGTATAACTGCATTTGGATATACCGCCGTAGCATAAACTTTTAATTGTATTTCATTGCCATTAAAATCAACATTAAGTGCGGCTTCTTTAGTGGCATTTTTAACCATTCCTATTTCCGCATAGGGCATAAAATATTGCTCAAAACTTTTTTCTTCGTTGGGTTGTATCCAGGCAAAGTCCGGCTGGTTGTCAGTAAAAACACCGCACATCAATTCGATGTATGGTCCGTCATCATCAGTAAGATTTCTGTCCCAGGCTTTGCCAAAATCGCCGTTGCCCCAGGTCCACTGTTTTTTGCCTGTGGATACATGATGATTGGCAACATGCAACATACCAGCCTGCGTATCATGTTCGTAGCTGCCAACAAAATTATAATTGGAATGCACCGCCATATAAGAAGTAGGCACCGGTATATTTTTGTATCTAGAGATATCTGTACCCGGTGCATAATTTACTTTATAATAAGTACCGGTTGCTATGGGGAAATCAATCACATCTCTTTTGCCATGATCAAATACTGCATGTACATCCGGTGGAAAAACGGATTGATAAAAATCATTCACCTTAACCGCAGGATTAGCCCACCAAAGAAAGGTTTGAGGAAAAGGTGTTTTATTGTATAAACGTACTTTTATTTCAAGGTATGCTTTGTCAGGATATAATGTAAAACCAGCCATCCCCTTTGTCCTGAACATTTTTTCTACTTCATTTACCCATACTGTTTTGCTACCGTCTGCATTTTCTTCAATGGTAAAATCAATCGGCTCATAAGTAGATGGGCGGTGGTGCTGCGGCCAGTTAAATTCAATACCGCCACTAATCCATGGACCTGTTAAACCAACCAGTGCCGGCTTGATTACCTGATTATAATAAATGAAATCTCTTTTACGGATTTTATCGTAAGCCCGATGAACCCTTCCGCCAAGTTCAGGTAAAATCATTATTTTCACGAATTCATTTTCCAAAAAAATGGCATCATACTCTTTGTCAGATTTTACATCTGAAATGGTTTCGATTACCGGATGAGGATATACTACACCACTACTTCCCTGATAAATTCTTTTCTCTAAAAAAATTGGATTTTTCTCCGGTTCACCAACACCATAAGTAGGAATCAATATTTTTTCATGCCATGCAGAAGCAAAATTTTTCATAATAACAAGTTAATAAACAATCGAAAACAAAAATAATGATAGACTACCTTTTGTTTAATGGAATAATTGTTTGTTATGATGGATTATATTATTATTGCACTATGCTTAGAAAGAAAGAAGGATTTGCCGGGCAGCGGGCAATTGTACTGCCAAGAACAATATTGGCAAAATATTGCAGCTCCAATGCTTTGATTGCAGGTGCATACATTACTGACATTGGTTATTATCCAAAAGCTAAGTTTCATTACAGGGAAAGAGTACATGGCTGTGACCAACATATATTAATTTATTGCTGTGAAGGAAAGGGCTCCTTACAAATAAAAAAAGAATTATACCAACTTAACCCCGGCGATTTTATTATTATCCCCCAGGGTGTTGCTCACAACTATTCAGCAGACGAAACAACTCCATGGACTATTTACTGGATACATTTTAAGGGGAATATTACCAACAGTATTTTGAAAACATTTCAATTAAAAAACAACAGTTATAAAGGTTTTGTTGACTACCAGGACAGTCGTATCCGTTTATTTGAAGACATGTATTCCAACCTTGAAATGGGCTATAGCAATGATAATTTATGCTATGCCAATATGTGCCTGCAGCATTTTTTAACGTCTTTTATTTTTAATGATAATTACAACCTGGCTGATAAAAAACAAAGTATTAGCACCATCAATTCTTCTATTATTTACATGCAACAGCATATATATGAAATGATTCCGTTACAGGTAATGGCGCAGGCGGTTCATTTATCAGCATCGCATTTTTCTTTTTTATTCAAAAAAAAAACAGGCTTCCCTCCCATAGAATATTTTAATCACCTAAAAATACAGAAAGCCTGCCAGTATTTATTATTCACCGATTTGAGGATAAAAGAAATAGCTGATAAACTGGGTATAGAAGACCAGTATTATTTTTCGAGAATGTTTACCAAATTGATGGGAATCTCGCCGGTTGCTTACAGAACAAAAAGAATAAGTTAACAGGATTTTAATTAGTGAACAGTAAAGAAATCTTCCATCTCTTCTAATGTTTTGCCTTTTGTTTCTTTTACTTTAAGCCATATAAAAAGTAATCCAATTAAACAGATACCGGCATAGATATAAAATGTTTTATCCTGTAATCTTTCATACAAAATTGGAAAGGTAAACGTAAGAATAAAATAGGCTGCCCACAAACACAACACCGCTACAGTGGTGGCAGCAATCCTTATTTTATTAGGGAATATTTCAGATATCAGTACCCATGTAACAGGCGCTAAGGATGTGGCATATAAACCAATTGCCGCCAGTAAAAACCAGGAAACACTGGCAGATTTTGTGCCAAGCAAAATAGAAATAATGATGTATAAAATTGTTAACCCACCGGCGCCTGCAAGCATCAAAGGTTTCCTACCCACTTTATCTACCAGCAACATTGCCAACAAAGTAAAAACTAAATTTATTCCGCCAATAAATACCGTTTGTAATAATTGATCATCTTTTGAAAAGCCAATACTTTCAAATAAAACTGAAGTATAATTAAATACTACATTAATACCACACAGTTGCTGAAACACTGCCAATCCTATACCAATAAGTACAGCAGGTAGAACAGCTTTTTCAAAAACAGCCTTATAATTTACTTTGGTAACAGCTGAAATATTTTTACTTATAATGGATAATGATTCTCCGGCATAATTTTCACCACCAATCTTCATTAATATTTTTTGTGCCTTTGCTTGCCTGCCTGCCTGCATAAGCCAGCGTGGGCTTTCCGGTAACCAAAGTACACCAAAAATAAATAAAATTGAAGGCACAGATCCAAGGCCAAACATCCACCGCCAAGCATCTGTACCATTGTTTCTTAAAGAGTAATTCACCAGGTTGGTTACAAGAATACCTATAACAATTGTCAACTGATTAATAGCTACCATGCGACCACGTATATGCGCAGGCGAAATTTCTGCAATATATAAAGGAGATAACATGGATGCCATACCCACTCCAGCACCTGCAAAAAATCTTGCTAGAATAAAAATATCTCTTGTAGGAGCCATTGCCATAGCTATAGAAGAAAGAGTAAATAAAGATGCAGCAGTTAATAGACCCGGGCGGCGGCCATATTTTTCAGCCACCCATCCTGCAACAAGACAACCAGCAATAGCACCCAAAGCGAGGCAACCGGTGGTAAAGCCTTCCCAATATTCATTCAAGCCAAACTGTTCTTTTAAAAATGGTAATGCTCCTGATATAACAGCAAAGTCAAAACCAAATAAATAGCCGCCCAAGGCAGAAATAAAAGAAATAGATATGATATACCCTGTGTTGAATTGTTGGTTTGTGGAAGTCATTATAGCAGTCGTTGGTTTATAAAAAATAATACACAATAATAAACAAGACGTTCTACTTAGAAATGGATTTATTAATGATAAGAATGGATTATTTTATGCAGGTAATAGAATTAATGCCAAATGCTTTTTGAGGAACTCCCCCTCTTTCTGTTGTAACATACTGTAAACTATATTGGTACTTCTATCAGTTATTTCTTACAACTACAAGGTTTTAAATTAGCTTCAAAAATTGCTCATTTTCATAAGTTACTTACGCTGAATTTATTAGTCATTACCTGGCATGCAACAAATTGCAACACCTTTTTATATTGTTACTTTTTAACACCCACACCAAAAATTAATTTTATTACCTATGGATATATTTGCTAAATAAAATAGCTAATCTCCAAGCTTTAATCATTATCGCTTGCCAATGAAATAATTTAAAGTTTTGCTTTGGATTACTTTACTCCTATTTCAAATTTTTATGCTACTTTTTTAATGGAATATATTCTTTCCACATATCCGTTCTTAAATTTTCTTCCTTATCAATATGCTTTTCAAAAAATAGTTTTAATTGCTTAAAACCGCAGTTGGCTATTTGTAATGCCTGATATTGCACAATTTATTTCTTTTCCATCTTAATACGCTATACCACTTGCTTTTTAGCCTTTTTACTTCCTGCTTTTCCTTTTTCACAACGTAATACAAAAAATTTATCTACTATACTTTACTTTAAATTTTTTGTAACCGCTAATTACCATAGCTATCATTATTTTTCTTTTAAAACCATAACAGGTCTCCAAACTTATCTGATAAGTGATTTAATAGAATAAAACCATTTGAAGGTATTTTTCATAATTTAACCTGTAGTATAATAAAATACAAACTAGTTTTTGATATGTAATCGTTAGTGTTATTTTTAACTGTCGTTTTTAATTATAAGCCAATGCAACATCTTAAATTACTTAAACCCTGAAAAATACTGCTTAAAAAAGCGCACATAAATCGTATGCCTGATTAAATTAATAATTTAATATATTTTTAAATTTCTTCTTAGATATCTTTCCACTTAAAAGTATTTTCTACCATATACTGATTAGGTAATGTTTCATTAATATACTTGGGTTCTATAAACCATTTGAAGCCTGTTATTTTATAGAAACCGGTAACAATTTTTTTGCAGATATACCTCTCCCGGGTTCAATAAAGTATTTGGAAAATGAGGTATATTGACAGCATTGGGGTAATGCTGTGTTTCAAAACAATACGCACAAAAGGGTTTGTATAAAGACCCCTTCTTGCCCTTTATTTCAGGAATCCATTTACCTGTATAAAAATGAACTACCGGTAAAGTAGTAAAGACCTTCATGTGCAGGCTTTCATCACTACTCTTTGCTTCTGCAGCAAGCCTTAATAAATCCCCCGATTTACTGATCACAAAAGTTTGATCATATCCATCTTGCTTATTCCATGGTTGCGAAACGGGTTGCCAGCTGTTGAAATCATAGGGAGAATTTTCAACAGGATTTAAATGCCCCGTTACACAGAATTCATCATCCTGCTGTAGCCAATTATTTGCATTTATTCTCACATGCTGCTCATGTACAGATGAATGATTTTTATCTAAATTAAAATAACTGTGGTGCGTAAAATTAATTATTGTGGTGGCATCTGTAAACGCAGTGATTTCATACTGCAATTCATTTTGCAGCAGCCGGAAGCTGATGGTGGTCGTAAGCGTACCCGGAAAACCTTCCTCGCCATCTTTACTTTTGTATTCCATTACAAGCGATGGATATGGTGTTGATTTTATTTGCACAATATCCCATATTTTTTTATCAAACCCTTCTGCCCCGCCGTGCAATGTACTTGTTCCATTATTTTGAGCAAGCTGAATATATTTTCCATTTAATGAAAAACTTCCATCCTTTATCCGGTTTGCATACCTTCCAATAATGGCACCGAAGTAAGGATACCCTTCTAAATATTTTTCATCCAAGTAATCTTCAATCTTATCAAAGCCTAAAACAACATCACGGGCATTTCCATTTTTATCTTTCACTACTAGGCTCATAAGTATACAACCATAATTACTGATGATGGCAGTTGTACCTTCTTTTTCTTTTAATTCATATACTGCAATTGTTTTGTTATGGTACTTTACTTCGCTGATTAATTGAACTGATGACATAATGATTGCTTATTTTTTATTAACGCTTTGTTCATATTTTGTTTTTACCAGAACCTTGCATAAAATGCTGCCACCGGCAATAAAATGATAATGATCTTGACCCAATAATTTGTTGATATTTTAAACATGTTGCAATCTGCTTTTAAAGCATGTATTTTTCTCTTCAATTTTTTAGCAAGCAGGCTTACTGCTGCAATCAAAAAAACGATAAAGAAAAATACCCAACCATCTAAATTAAAAAAATTATTTCAAATATACCCGCCGCATTGAGGTATGCTTTGTGTAAAAACGTTTCGCTACCAGTTATGCCGGTTAAAAATTTATCAAAGAAAACTGCCAGCAATACCCCACCAATGATGCCCGCCAAATAACCTTTTGAGGTGGCTGTAAATACCACCAAAGATAACCTGTCTGCCATTTCAAATTACATCTCAAAAAAAGTAGTGGGATTTGTCTGTTTTGATCTAAAAGTTAGAAAAAACTTTATTGTTTTTTTTGGGTAAAAGTAATATTTAAATGATGTCCGATTATTTTAAAATAGTTTTATTAGCGTTCTTATTTTTTAAAGCGATTCTCCTATTAGATCTATGCAAATGAATTAATGAACCAATCTATCGAGTATTATATTTACCAAGGTTTGTTCACCAATAACATTATACAAGATTTTTACAGGTACTTGAAATGCAATAATCATGGAGTGTTTTCAAAGTCTGTCTTCAAAATCTTCATAAGCAAAGCTAAGCCTCTGCGTTTTTTCCGGCAGCCAACATAATTAACCGATGAAATGAATGTTAATTAAAGATTCTGCCATAAAATACTAAAGTCAGTATTTGTAAAAAGTACAATAATTTTTTTAACTCATAAGAATCAGGCAATACCATTTTTATTTCATTTAATATTTTTCCTGTGGTTTTAAATGTTGCCACACCTATTGCCTTATTAATCCTCTTTACAGAAAATTCGACCACCGCATTATTTTTCCTTTTGCAAAGCACAATGGCGATGCTGGAATTTTTGTGGGGTAGTTTTTTTTAGTCCAGTATGTTTTGATAAAAATTATGTTGCCCTGTATACTCAGGTTCAAACTTTCCTTTCTTTAATTCAAAGGCAAAAAGGCATTGCAGGTAACGGTTAAAATTGGAGGTCAATAAAAAAATCTTCACCATAAATTTCGATCCGGTTATGCTTAACTATAATGGGAAAAGCTTTGCCCGTATGTAAAATGAAATCTCTTATTTTTTACCACAACTTGCTTTTCAATTCCGTTTCATATCAACTTCTTCAATAGAAATAAAATCCGGCAGGTTTTCATCTTTAAATATCTGCAAGGCAGATGGCTTTAATGTATCGGTTAAGGTTTTGTAAAAATTATTAGGAAATTTAATTTGGCTTTTTAAATTCAGCCAAAAGAGAAGTTATTTACTCCCTTTGACAACTAAATACCCAAATTGATTCAAATTTATTAAGCCCCTTACACGGCGTGAGGAATAATACTTAAACACAATTTTCCATCAAAGTTTTATCACGTGTTACCCAAATTTCTCTAATCTTAAAGGCAGTTTTTACGGAGATATTCGTACATATTTATAAAAGTTTTTTACGGAGTTATTCGTACATATTTATAAAAGTTTTTTACGCTTTTGTGTCCGCATATTTTCATAATAAGTTTTACCGGAGTAACATCAAGAAATTTATTGGTGCAAAAAGACCTTCTGACCGAATGCGAGGTAAGCCAATCATCCTTTAATTTAATTATAGCAATATTTTTAGTACCCTTTTTGTATGAATGTTTTATTGGATTATTTATACCTGCAATTTTTACTATCGTTTTAAAGTGTCGTTTAAATTCAGCATTAGTAAGTGGAGAAATATTCTTTTTAAACCTGTTATCTAAAATTATTTTAGCTTCTTTGCGAAGTAAAATTTCCACCCAATAGTCAGACTTTTGCTGTTTCTTGTAAAGCATATCTCCCCGTATATCATTTTCATTGAGTTTGAAAAAATCTGAAAATTGAAGACCTCTTAAACATCCCAAAACAAAATCATTCCTTTAATCATTTAGGTGTAGGAGATGTGATAAATTTACATGCTGTACATCTTTTTTCATTTTCTGGAGAGATAAATTGCGTTAGCTTCTTCCTCAAGTATAATCCAACCATCGATGTTTACAGTTTGTATAATTTGTTTACGAATCCTCTTTCGCAAAAATAAGCGCAGCTGTTTTATAGTTTTGCCTACTGCATTTATTTTAAGCCCAATAACTTTATCTCTGCTTCTTTTCTGAATATAATCGTAAATAGAAAATCGACAAAGGCTTCGTAAAAAGAAAAATCAAGACAATTAAAAGTTATCGCTTCACCCCTAAATTTTTTAAAGTCTAGTAAATGCTCTTTCTTATTTTTATACGTTGTATATCATAAGACACCTTCAGGATTTTGGAAGAGATATAATCGTCAATCTGAAAGTATATATTATCATTTTTATAAACTTCTGCAGGTATGCTACTTTTTTATTTAATCAATATCTTTTCCAATTTCATTAAAGTTTAGATCTGGGGTAAAATATTTCTTTACAAAAGATTGGGGCTCTTCAATTTCATTTTTTTTTGCTAATGTTATTAAGTATTCCACGAATCGAGTGGCACATTGTAACTGTTCATTTAATAAATTGTATTATGAATTTTTTCTGGGAAG
>JAYUZL010000241.1:0-18749 GCA_043751875.1 Ferruginibacter sp. | reverse complement strand
GCAAACGACCTTGGTAAAATACATCGCATTACAGATGATGGTGGCGTACCAGCTGATAATCCTTTTGCACAATCGGCTTCCGCAAAAAGAACTATTTATAGCTATGGCAACAGAAACCCACAAGGCCTTACAATGGATAAAGAAACCGGCAAAATTTGGGAAACAGAACATGGTCCACGTGGTGGTGATGAGGTAAATATTATTGAAGCCGGTAAAAATTATGGCTGGCCGGCTATATCGTACGGCATAAATTACAATGGCAAAATTATTACTGATAAAACCTCCTTACCTGGTATGGAGCAACCATTGCTGTATTGGATACCATCAATTGCACCAAGCGGAACAGCTATTGTGGAAGGCAACAGGTATAAAGGCTGGAAGGGTGATTTGTTGGTAGGTTCTTTGCGTTTTAATTATTTGAACCGATGCAAAATAAAAAATGGAAAAATAATAGGGGAAGAAATGTTGTTAAAAAATATTGGGAGAATGAGAGATGTAAGAATGGGGCCCGATGGATATATTTATATAACAGTGGAAAACCCAGGGTATGTATTTAGGTTGATACCAATTGACAGATAAAGTTTTTTAAAAGATTGAGAATAATCTTTTATTATTATTAAAACTATTTGTATTACGAAATATACGCTCCTATTTTAAAAAAACGCTTTTACTTCGCAGCAATTATAGGCATGCTGGTTTATTGTTTATCAAAATTTATGGCTTATAAATAAATACGAAGCAACTTTTTAATAAGTTGGGTATGTTTAACTGATGACCCAAGCTGTTATAAAAATTTAGAAATTAATAAGTTATTATAAAAATGGAAAAAGTAAATATTGCCCAAAAATTATCTTTATTCTCCGACTATTGGAGTCCTAAAATAGTTGGAGAATTGAATGGACAACACGTTAAACTTGTTAAACTGAAAGGAGAATTTGTTTGGCATAAACACGAAAACGAAGACGAATTATTTTTTGTGATTAAAGGTAGTTTTAAAATGGAGTACAGGGATAAAACTGTTGTTATAAATGAAAATGAATTTTTGATTGTTCCTAAAGGAGTTGAACATAGACCTGTTGCAGATGAAGAAGTTTCAATAATGCTTTTTGAACCAGCTACAACTTTAAATACCGGTGACGCAGAAGGCGAATTGACAAAATATGTTTTGGACAGGATATGAAACAACCAACATGAACTGTATAAAAATCAATTAAACATCTAGCCACTTTAAGCTAATTAAAAAAAATTTTTTCTGCTGCTGGTTTCGGCTCTATTTCTTTTCCAATTAGCAGCTACCTATTCGCTGTTATTGTACCTTGTAATTTTAATTTATTGATTACTACTATATTCAAACTGTTGCCTATCTTAAATGGTAAGCTGTATACTTCAAATATTTTTTTAACATTTACAACTTGGTATTCTGTATAAAATTCAATTTTTCCACAGAATTATATTTGAATTTTACTTTTCAAAAAAACCACAGTTATGAAAAAAATTATGATGATGGCATTTGCGGTTTCTTCCATTGGCTTTGCAGCATGTGCACAAAAAATAAAAGCTGATCAGGTTCCTGCCAAGGTAAAAATATCTTTTGCTAAACAATACCCCGGCACAGAAGTTAAATGGGAAAAAGAAGCAGGTAAATATGAGGCTGGCTTTAAAAAAGATGGTAATGTAATGTCTGCTTTATACGAAGCCAACGGAACCATGGCGGAAAGTGAAATGGATATTAAAGTAACGGCTTTGCCTGCAACAGTACTTGCTTACGTAAAAGCAAATTACAAGGGCAAAATAATTAAAGAAGCTGCTATGATTACAAAAGCTAATGGCACCAAATTTTTTGAGGCAGAAGTAAACGGTAAAGATGTAATTTTTGACGCCTACGGAAAGTTCATTAAAGAAATGAAAAATTAAGTCAGTATTTTACAGGAGTGGTTTAACGACCGCTCCTTTTTATTTAAATAATGCTCAATAAACTTTTAACCATGCATAAATATCTTCTCTGTACGGGGCTTCTTTTTTTGGCAGCGATAACATTCGCCCAAAAAACCACAGGTATTCATTTACTTAATACCTACCATGTTGCAAGTGGTGGTGGCTGGGATTATATAGAAGCTGATTTTGGTAATAAAATTTATGTAACGCATGGTTCGCAGGTAAATATTTTAAATAAAAGCAATGGTGATTCTTCTGATTTTATTGCAAACACAAACGGAGTACACGGTATTGCTTTTGATGTAGCCCAAGGTAAAGGCTTTACAAGCAATGGTAGATCAAATAATGTTTCTGTATTTAATACTAAAACTAATAAAGTAATAACCCAAATTGCTACTGGCCAAAATCCTGATGCAATTATGTATGAACCTTTTTCTAAAAAAATAATTACCTGCAATGGCCGCAGCAAAACATTGTCATTCATAGATCCAATAAAAAATATGTTGGTAGATAGTGTAAGTGTGGGAGGCAAACCCGAAACTGCTGTAAGCGATGATCAAGGAAAAATTTATGTGAACATTGAGGACAAAAACGAAATTGCGGTAATTGATGTTAAAACTTTTAAAGTTATAAACAGGTGGAGCCTTAAACCCGGAGAAAGCCCAACGGGTCTGGCAATTGATACAAAAACAAAAAGACTTTTTGCCGGCTGCGAAAAATTATTGATTGTAATGGACGCAAATACGGGCAAGATTATTAATAAAATTACTATTGGTGATGGGTGCGATGGTGTGGTTTTTGACGCTGAAACAAAAAATATTTTTACAGCAAATGGTGAAGGAACGATTAGTGTGATACACGAGGATAATAAAAATAAGTTCAACTTAACAGAAACCGTCATTACAAAAAAAGGGGCAAGGACAATTTCTCTGGATACAAAAACTCATTTACTGTATTTACCAACTGCAGATTTTGAATCGGCAGATCCGAATGTAAAAGGGCGTCCGAAAATGATACCGGGAAGTTTTCAGGTATTGGTTTATGGTAAATAAAACAGCAGCAGTGAAAAAAATTACTACACTTTTATTGGTACTTTTTCCAGTTTTGTTTTGCTATTGCCAGCAAAATAAACTGCAATATTATGTTGATAATGCATTGCAAAACAGTCCGCTTTTAAATGATTATAAGAACCAGTTACAGATAAATACTTTCGATAGCCTGCTTATAAGAGCCGGTTTAAAACCCCAGGTCAATTTTATAAGTACAAATTCTTATGCGCCGGTGATAAAGGGTTTTGGTTACGACGGTGCCATAACCAATGGCGCAAATGTTGCTGCTCTTGTTGGGGTAAACAAACAATTTGTAAATAAAAAAAACTTAGGTGCACAATTTGGTAATTTAAATTTGCTTAGCCGCAGTATTTACAACAATGTAAAAATAACGGAGCAAGATCTGAAACGCAGCATCATTAACCAATACATCAATGCGTATGGTACCTTATTGCAGGTAAACTTTGGCAACGAAATAAAATTACTGCTTACCAAAGAAGAAGTTATTCTAAAAAAACTTACTCAAAGTAATGTTTACAAACAATCAGATTACCTGACTTTTCTTGTAACACTTCAGCAGCAGGACTTTACTGTACAGCAATCAACTGCTCAATATAAAAATGACATTGCAATACTTAATTACATTGCGGGGATTGCAGATACTTCCTCAATAATGCTTGATAATCCTGATATTCATTTGCCGGCTGTTTTAGACAGCAGTGCTGCCATTTATTTACAGCAATATACTATTGACAGTTTAAAATTTGTAAACAGCAAACGCCTGGCAGATATTAATTACCGACCAAAAATAGGGGTATCGGCAGATGCGGGGTACAACTCTTCACTAGCTGTAATGCCTTATAAAAATTTTGGAACAAGTATAGGGGTGAGTGTTGTAGTACCTATTTATGATGGCAGACAAAAGAAATTGCAATACAGCAAAATTGATATACAGGAAAAAACAAGGCAGGTAAATAAAAGTTTTTTCCTGAACCAATACAGGCAGCAAACAATGCAGTATGTGCAACAGCTAAATGCTGCAGATGCTATTATAAAAAATATAAATGCGCAGTTGAAATACACACAAACACTTATTGATGTAAATGAAAAATTACTTGCATCAGGTGAAATAAAAATTACAGACTATGTGCTTGCTTTAAATAATTATATCAATGCAAAAAACCTTATCACACAAAATAAAATAAACAAGTTGCAACTAATTAATCAACTAAATTATCGTATCAAATAATATTATGCGAAAGCTTTTTATTTTATTGCCTGTTGTATTTTTTACTGCCTGCAAAGGGAGCAAAAATATGCATGAGGTAGAAGTTGCAGAGCCAAAAACGCCTGTAACTGTTGCAGCAATAAGCAATGTGCAACTTGCAGAATATTTAGAATTAAATGCAACTGCCAGTTTTTTACAAAAATGGATCGTGCGCTCAAATGCAACAGGCTATCTTCATACAGCCAATGCAACATTAAACAAATTTGTAAGTAGCGGGCAAATCTTGTTTACAGTAAAAACCAAAGAAGCACAAAGTATTGGCAACTCTATAAATATCTTAGATAAATCTTTTAAATTCTCCGGTATAAATAATATTGCTGCAAATGTTAGTGGTTTTATTTCGCAGGTAGATCATCAAAGTGGTGATTATGTACTGGATGGTGACCAGCTTGCAGTTATAACAGATACCAAAAGTTTTGTTTTTTTGATGGACATGCCATACGAATTAAGGCCATATGTAGTAAATAAAAAAAAATTGCAAATGATGTTGCCTGATGGTGAGCTGCTGATGGCTTCTGTTGCAGGTACTTTGCCATCTATGGATCCCCTGTCGCAAACGCAGCGTATTATTTTAAAAGTAAACGGCAGCCATGCTTTGCCCGAAAATTTGACCGCAAAAGTTCGTATTGTAAAATCATTCTCTGCTAGTGGAAATTCGTTGCCAAAAGCTGCCGTACTCACCAATGAAACTCAAACAGAATTCTGGATAATGAAAATGCTAAACGATTCTGTTGCCGCAAAAGTTCCGGTAAAAAAAGGGATTGAAACAGCAGGTCGTATTGAAATTATTTCTCCGGTTTTGTATCCCGCAGATAAAGTTTTAATTACAGGTAATTTTGGATTAAACGATACAGCTAAAGTTCAAATAGTTAAAGAATAACCGATGCAAAGATTCTTTATCACTTATAAAAATCCACTATCGGTTTTACTTTTATTAATAATTGCAGGAGGGTTTTTTACGTATAACAAAATGCAGTCATCTCTTTTTCCTGAGATCACTTTTCCTAAAATAAAAATTATTGCTGACGGTGGTTTACAACCGGTAGATAAAATGATGGTGACTGTTACCAGACCGTTGGAAAATGCTGTAAAACAAATTCCGGATCTTACAATGATACGCAGCACCACCAGCCGTGGCAGTTGCGAAATTTCTGCGTTTATTAATTGGAATGCTAATGTAGACCTCAGCCAGCAAAGGATTGAATCGAAAATAGGTGAGATACGAAACACCTTGCCTGCAGATGTTTCTATAACTGTAGAAAAAATGAACCCGAGTATTTTGCCCGTAATGGGTTACACACTCGAGAGTCACAATAAATCTCCAATAGAATTGAAACAATTGGCTGTTTATACAATTAAACCATTTTTAAGCCAGGTAGATGGAGTAGCAGAAGTAAGAATAATTGGCGGTAAAACAAAAGAATACCGGGTAGAAATGGATGCTCAAAAAATGAGTGTGCTTTCTATAACGCCGGATACGATCAGCAATGCACTTAATGCAACAAACTTTATAAAAAGTAATGGGCTGTTGGCAGATTACAGGCACCTTTACTTAACTGTTACTGATGCAACTATACACTCAAAAAGTGACCTGGAAAATATTGTAATTAAAAATGATGGTAAAAGAATTACCTATTTAAAAGATATTGCGAACATACAAATAACGGAAGCGGTTGAATACACAAAAATAAATGCCAATGGCCATGATGGTATTTTGGTTGCTATTATAAAACAACCCAATTCAAACCTTGTAGCAGTATCTGCTGCTATTGAAAAAAAGATAATTGAGCTACAAAGAATTTTACCTGGAGGGGTTACTATAAAGCCATATTATATACAGGCAGATTTTGTAAAAGAATCTATTAAAAGCGTGAGTGATAGTTTACTTGTAGGATTGTTTTTGGCCATTATTGTTGCCATTATATTTCTCCGCTCCTTAAAAGCAAGTGCCACCATACTTATTGTTATTCCTATTACACTGGCACTTACCGTTATTGTATTATATGCCATTGGTTACAATTTTAATATTATGACACTTGGGGCCATTGCAGCTGCAGTTGGGCTTATAATTGATGATGCAATTGTAGTGGTTGAGCAGATTCACCGAACGCATGAAGAACACCCATTAGAAACAAATACAAATGTTGTAAAACAAGCAATACAGTATTTATTTCCTGCAATGATCGGTTCGTCTATAAGTACCATTGTAATTTTTATTCCTTTTGTTTTAATGAGTGGTGTAGCAGGTGCGTATTTCAATGTGCTTACCAATACAATGATCATTACATTGATCTGTTCTTTTTTTGTTACCTGGATAGGGTTACCGGTTGTCTACCTTTTATTGAGTAAAAAGAAGCGTCATTCACAAAAACAATTATCTGTTAAAGAAATAAAAAAGCAAGCGGCAGTACACGAAGTAAAAAACCAGCAATGGGTCGGCTTTTTTATTACCAAACCGTATATCAGTTTTATATTAATTGCTTTCCTTGCCTTGTGTATTTATCTTATTTTACCAAAACTGCAAACAGGTTTTTTGCCGGAGATGGATGAAGGAAGTATTGTACTGGACTACAGTTCGCCACCGGGTACTTCTCTGGAAGAAACAGACAGGATGCTGAAAGAAGCAGAGAAATTAATAACGAAAGTACCCGAAGTAGAAGCGTATAGCCGCCGTACAGGCACACAGATGGGCTTCTTTATTACAGAGCCTAACAGAGGGGATTATCTTATTCAGTTAAAAAAGAAAAGATCGAAAACAACGGATGAAGTTATTGCAGAAATCAGGAAAAAAATTGAAGGTACACAACCCGCCTTGCGTATAGAATTTGGGCAGGTAATTGGTGATATATTAGGTGATCTTACAAGTGCGGTGCAGCCGGTAGAGATTAAAGTTTTTGGCAACGATGCAAAAAAATTACGGGATTTATCTGTGCAGATAAAAAATGTAGTGGACAGCGTAAAAGGAACTGCAGATGTATTTGATGGTATCGTTATAGCCGGTCCATCAATAAGTATTGAGCCCGATTATAAAAAGCTTGCTCAGTTTGGTATAACGCCGGCAAATTTACAAAACCAGTTACAGGCATCCCTGCAGGGAAATATAGCAGGAAATATTTTTGAGAAAGAGCAGATTAACAATGTACGCTTGGTTTACCCAGGCAGCAGAACCCTTACTGTAACAGAACTTAACAGCCTGCAGATCTTTTTGCCATCGGGTAAATTAAAACCTTTAACAGCCCTTGCTACCGTAAAAGTAAATACAGGCGATGCAGAAATTGAAAGACAGAATTTGCAAATAATGGGTGTTGTTACTGCGAGGCTGGATAACAGGGATCTTGGAAGCGCAATAAAAGAAATTCAGGCATCTATAAAATCGAAAGTAAAATTACCGCAAGGTTACAGCATTGAATATGGTGGTGCTTATGCTGACCAGCAGCAATCATTTAAAGAATTATTGATGATTTTATTTACAGCAAGCTTGCTGGTTTTTGGTGTGATATTATTTTTATTTAAAGATTTTAAAATTGCATTTACAATTTTATTTATAGCAGTACTCGGCATATCAGGAAGTTATATTGCCTTATTTTTAACGGGCACGCCATTAAACGTAGGAAGTTACACCGGGCTCATCATGATCGTAGGTATTATTGGTGAAAATGCGATATTTACTTTTTTACAGTTTAAAGAGTCACTTGCAACAAAGTCTGTTGATGATTCAATAATTTATTCCATCTCAGCAAGGTTAAGACCAAAATTAATGACCGCTTTGGGTGCAATTATAGCGCTGCTGCCACTCGCTTTAGGTATTGGTACAGGTGCACAGTTGCACCAGCCACTTGCCATTGCAGTCATAGGTGGGTTCATTATTGCTTTGCCATTATTACTGATTGTTTTACCGGCAATGTTAAGGTTGCTTTATAAAAATCACAAAGAGGAAATGGCAGAAAATAATGATACTTCAGTTAATTATTCCATCTAATAATTTTTAAGGTTGGAACTATCCGGTATAAAACTTGAAATAGAAAATAATAAAATTTGTTTACATCGGTTTTGGTAATGCGGTATGCTCATTTAATATTCTTATCAAAATATTCAGCCAGTTTTTCTTTTCCCATTTGGTGAAAGGGCACCCAAATTTTTTCAAGGGGAAGAAAAACTTCAATAGTTTTTTTATCCGGGAAAAGTTTATAATCAAATTTGCAGGTTTCTGTACTTATATATCCGGTATAATAAAATTCTATATTATTATCACGTGCATAGTCCAGCTTTTTAAGCATCAGGTATTTGCCGAGGCTGTATTTTTTATATGCAGGATCATAGAAATTTAAAATACCCGCCATACTCGTTTTCCCTACATCAAAATAACCTACTGCTATTAGAGCATTGCCATCTTTTAACTGCAGCATTTTTGCATGAAAGGGATTCTCTATACAGGGATCGTGCAGGTATATATTGCAACTTTCTGCAGCTTCAAATTCAATACCTTTTATGTAGCAGTTGTACAATTCATTAATTTCGTTATTTATTTTTGCTTTATTAAAAATCACTGAAAACGCAGCACATCTTTTTCTGATAGCGCAGGCTGTGCTGTTTTCATTTATATTTTTAACAGGAATGCGAAGCCAAAAAACAGGCTGCGCTTTTTGTTGAATGCCTAGTTGCGTATGGTGAGTAGTAAATAACAGGTGCTGCATTCTGTAATAACCTGCCGCAAGATATTCATCCAGCAAAATGCCCTTAAACCCTTTTTGACCGGGGAAAACAAAATCAGGCCATACATCCATTGTTGCAGATTAAGGTTGTCTGTTTTTAAAATAGAAGCATAAGCTAAACTATTTTTGTTGAATTTCTTACAATTAATTCTGAGTTGAGTACTACATCGCCACTACGTTGCAACGTTCCTTTATTTTCCATTAACTGAAAAAGGACGGAGGCGGCTTCTCTGCCAATATCGTATGCAGGCTGTGTAATTGTTGTTAGAGACGGATTGAGGATTGCTGCAGTTTGTAAATTTGAGAAACTCATAATCTTTATATCCCCGGGAATGTTGAGGTTTAGCTCCTGGCATATTACATAGCTGTAAACGGCGAGCTCTTCCACACAGGCAAAAATTGCATCTGGTCTGTCAGGTTGAAGCAATAAATTTTTTATTAAAATTTTATTTGCTTCTTTATCAGTATCGCACATGATGATGTGTTTTTCGTCTACAACAATACCATGTTTTTTTGCAGCATCAATATAGCCATTCATTCTTTTGTTTGCAATGGATAGCTTGTTGGATATAGACAGGAAAGCAATTTTTTTACAGCCGTTTTCAATTAAATGTTCAGTGGCCTTAAAACCACTTTCATAATCGTTGGTGGTTATTTTTGGGGCATTAATATTTTCAGCAACTCTATCAAAAAAAACAAGCGGTATACCTTTATTTTTTATATCCTCTAAGTGATCGGTATTTGCTGTTTGGCAGGAAAGTGAAATTAAAATACCATCTACTCTGCCATTTTGTAAATGTTTTGAAATGGACAATTCCTGCTGTAAATCTTCGTGGGTTTGATAAATGAGTACATGGTAACCTTTTTTTTGAGCATAAGATTCTGCACCATTAATGGCTAATGAAAAAAAGTTGTTGGCAATTTCCGGTATTACAACAGCGATAGTTTTACTTTTTTGGCGACGGAGATTGCTTGCAAATGGGTTGGGTTGGTAATTTAATTCCTGAGCTTTTGCCATTACAATCTTCTTCGTAGAAATGCTTATTTCTTTACTATCTCCAAGTGCTCTTGAAACAGATGAAATAGATAAATTAAGTTCTTTGGCGAGTTCTTTTAAATTCATAATAGTTGCACAAGTGTAATTAATTTTTATTTAATAGTATCCATAAAAAATAGCCGGTAAAAAAAAGATGAAAGCGCCGTTCTTAAAAGAAAGATATAGTAGAGATTATTCTACGAGCTCTTTAAATAGTTTTTGTAACATATCTGCCGGATCTATGCATAACCCGGGGTGTGTTTTAGAAGTTTGCACAACAGTGCTGCGGGTGGCAGTAAGCCAGCGAAAACGTGCTGCCGCAGGTAATAAACTTATAGGCCCGGCATTACCATTACCAATGCATATATTTTTAAAAGCAATTAAGTAAGTTTCTATTTCCTGGGCATCGCAGGTGTTGCAAAATGCACTAAGACGCTGGAGGTTTAGCACATAAACGGCCTCCAAATATTTTATTGAGCTGCAGTATAATACCACACCTACGTTTAAAAATTCTTCTCTTTCTACTCGTGGTATCACTCTAATAACTGCGTACTCATATAACTTTCTCTCTTGCATGTATAGCTTCGTTTACAAATATTTCTGCATGTGCCAGTCTGGTTATTAAAAAATTTGAGTAAGCATCTTTGTGTTCTCTTACTGTTGCAAAAGGAGAGTCTTTCAAAAGCCATTCTTCCGGCACCAATTCTACAATTTCTTTTAAAAGCTGTGGGTTTAATAAGTTGCTAAAAAGGGTATTAACCGTTTTTAATTCAGTTGCCAAAGGTAGCAATACATGGTCCTTTACATAAGTAAACGGCTTTATGGCTTGTGCAGTTGCATTATCCCAGGAGTGGTGAAAATACAGTGATGCACCATGATCTATCAACCACAATTCTTTTTGCCACAAGAGCATGTTTGTATTGCGCACTGTTCTGTCTACATTCGTAATAAAACAATCCAACCAAACAATTTTGGATGCAAGCAATGTGTCTATTGTGGTAACCGCGGGGTCATAGGTAATAGCGCCTGATAAATAATGTAATGCAAGATTCAAACCTTCGCTTGATCGTAAAAGATCCTGTATTTCTTCATCTGCCTCTGTTCTGCCAAAGGCTTCATCTAAATTTGCATAAACAATTTCAGGAATGCGTAATTGTAAGGCTCTTGCTATTTCACCGCTTATTAATTCTGCAATCAAAGCTTTTGCGCCCTGTCCGGCTCCCCTAAATTTTACGACATATAAAAATTCATCGTCTGCGGCTGCAATTGCAGGCATAGAGCCGCCTTCCCGCAACGGTGTTACATATCGTGTAACATTTACTTTTCTAATTGGCTCCATTTTTTTTATTTAGGAAAGTTTTTGCGGAACTGTTTTAATACAAACTATTTATAAATAAGAATAAGTAAATTCCTTTAGCTCCAGCAGATTTATAACTTTTAATTTTTGAAATATGCGCCCTTCGTGTGTGCCAATGGTAGATAAACTGAGTGACAGACCTGCAGCTATATGACTTATTATTTTTCCGTTTAACAGCATCTGCACAATTTCAAATTCCCGTGGAGAAAGCAAATCAAACAAATTGTTGCTGCCGCCGACATTTCCTCCCGTAAGTTCCGTCATCATCTCTGCACTAAAATATTTTTTATCGTTCATTACTTTTTCAATGGCAATTTTCATTTCTTCCAGTGGGGCAGATTTACTTATGAAAACTTTTGCACCTGCTTTTAAAAACCTAATAGCATAAATACTTTCGGGGCTGATAGAAAACATGAGCACTCAGGCTTTTGGATATGTTGTATTGACATATTCCATCAGTGCAAAACTGTCAGTATTTGGCATTTGCACATACATGGTAATTAAATCATAAGTGGCTTCTTTTAAAAGTGCTAAAGCGCTTTCACAATCTTCCCCTTGGCTAATTTACGCATCTTTTTGCATATCTGTAATCAAAAACCTAATGCCCGATCTAATTACCAGATGATTATCAATAAGTAAAAAACTTTTCATGTTGAAATAATTCAGCATATAGACAAATTTATTAAATATAAGAGAACCGTTAATTACAACCGTATCTAATTTAATTAATTTATTTTTATAGCGCAGGTAATTTTGAATTTAATAACTGTGTGTGTTGATAACAATAATAAATGGCTTTGATGGATTTTGAAAAAAAAATAAATTTTGCGTTGGCAACGTCTATGGCTTTGTTGGTTGTGGGGCTCCTTTTTGCATTTATAAATATGCGCATCACCATTGCCGATTCCAATAAAGAGACGTTGGTGTTGCGTACGATAAATAATATAGAGGCCGTACAGTTAAATGTTGAGAATTTAGTGCATTTAAAAAATGTATATTTAAAAACCGGCAATGAAAATTATTTAAAGGACTATGCAGTTGTTTCATCAAAAATTAAAGAAAATAAAAACGAGCTGCTCGATTACTCCATAAAATATAATTACAAAAAAGATGACATCCTGTTGCTGGCAAATATTGCAGCCCGCAACATATCAAACAATAATACGATACTGGATATAAAAAAATACAATGATAGTAGCCAGACAGAAATTCCTTTTTTTGAGAGTTTCGGTAACAGACAAAAAGACTCTGTAATAATAATTTCGGGAAGGCTTAAAAAAGATGCAATGGATGTTTTTAAAAACACCACAGCCCAACGGCAAAAGGAAAATACCCAGCAAATTTTGCTTTATTTTCTGCTGGCTGTTATATTTTTTACAAGTTTATTTTTTACCTATTTCTATGTAAAAGCAAATTTAAAAAAAGCAAAAAATTTAAACAGGTTACTGTTACACAATTCTACTCTTTTAAAAAATATATACGATGCTATTATTACCACGGATAGCCACTTCGTTATTACAGACTGGAACGTACATGCGGAGAGCCTCTATGGGTACAGTGTTGAAGAGGCAAAAGGAAAATCTTTACTAAGTTTATTTAAAATAGATGAGCATGATACTGAAAAATTAAAAGAGCTAATTTTTGCAAATGATATATGGAAAGGGGAGGTAATCCAATATCATAAAAATGGTATGCCTATAAATGTAGATGTTAGTAAGACAGCTGTTAAAGCAGCTAATGGGGATACGAGCGGTTGCATTTGTGTGATAAGAGATATTACGAGTAGGGTTCAACTGGAAATAAATCTAAAGAACCTCTCAGAAAATCTGCAGGATCAGGTGAACTTAAAGGCATCAGAACTTAATTTAGTTTTTGAAAGAATTGCAGATGCTTTTATTGCCTTTGATAATGACTGGAACTATACCTACTTAAACAAAGTAGCACTGCAATTTCACCGTGAGACTAAAGAAAATATAATAGGTAAAAATATATGGCAAAAGTATCCTGAGCTTGTTAAAGAACCCTTTTACGATGCTTTACAGCTAGCCAAATCAACCCAGCAACCGCAACGTTGCGAGCTGTATTATTCTAGAGAAGATAGATGGTATGCTTATTTAATTTATCCGTCGCAAAATGGGATATCTGTTCATTATCATAATATAACGGGGAAAAAGAAAGCTGAAATAGAACTTTCAGTTGCACAACAGGAACTTGTAAATGCAGAAGGAAAGTTTAGGGCGCTGGTAGAGAAATCTTTGGTGGGTGTTTATATAAGAAATGCGAAAAACTTACTGTATGTAAACCCTAGGTTCGTAGATATATTTGGCTATGGGGAAGAAGAACTTTACAATGACTTTAATTTTATGAATTTAATTGAAGAAGGTGAACGAGGTAGAGCTAAAGAAAATTTCAGAGCTTATGCCGAACATGAAATTGACACCCATAATTACGAATTTATAGGAGTACATAAAAACGGTAAATTAATTTATACAGAAGCTTTTGGATCTGCCACAACTTATAACGGAGAAGATGTAGTAATTGGTAATATAATAGATATCACCGAACGCAAAATCACTGCAGATAATCTTTTGCTTGCCGATGAAGCTTTAAGAATTTCAAACGAACGTTTTGAACTCGTAGCACAAGCTACAAACGATGCAATGTGGGATTGGGATATTGAAAATGATATTTTATCCGGCAATGAAAGGTTTAATAAAATGCTGGGTAAAAATGAAAATGAGGTCTCAAACTTCAATACTTTTTTTGGAAGAATACATGACGCCGATAAAGAAAACCTAATACAGAATTTTAAAACTGCAATAAGAGAAAAAAAATCAGTTTTAACAGAAGAATTTAGGTTTAGAGATCAAAATAATAGTTTTAAGTTCATTTACGATCGTGGTTATATACTGTATAAAAACGGTACTGCTTTCAGAATGCTTGGAGCAATGCAGGATGTTACATTAATGAGAGAAAGTGAAAACAAATTATTTCGGGAAAAAGCATTATCGGACAGTATTATTAACAGTATGCCCGGCATATTTTATCTATTTAATAAAGATGGTAAATGTTTAAGAGGGAATAAAAATTTTGAAACAGTTACAGGGTATACTACTGAGGAAATAGAAAAAATTCATGTATTGGAGTTTTTTGAGCCTGATGAAAGAAATATGGTAGAAGAGAAATTTAAAAATGCTTTATTACATGGTAGTGATGAGATGGAAGGAAATTTTAAAACAAAAGACGGTACGCTTATTCCATACTATTTTACCGGTATGTACATCAGGTACGAAGAGGAGGATTGTATACTAGGCGTAGGAATTGATATTTCTGAAAAAATAAAATCAGAAAAGAAACTCTTTGAAAGTGAACAGAAGTTCAGAACACTCGTGCAGCAGGCATCTGACGGTATTATCATTACTGACGAAGAGGGTAATTTTATTGAGGTAAATGAAAGTGCTGCTTCATTAACGGGGTATCAAAAGCACGAACTTGATACTATGAATACCGATGATATATTTTTTGAAGAAGGAGGTATTCAACGGCCTTTACGTTATAACGCTATGGCAAGTGGTGCGGTAGTAATATCAGAACATTTTATCAGAAGAAAGGGTGGTAAAATGATCAATGTAGAAGTAAGCGCCAAACAACTTTCTGATGGGCGTTTTCAAAGAATATTTAGAGATATTACGGAACGTACCCAAGCGGAAGATGCTTTAAGGGCATCTGAAAAAAAATACCGGTTGCTGTTTAATGATAACCCTTTACCGATGTGGATTAACAGCCGGGTAGATAATAATTTTATTGATGTAAACAATGCAGCGTTGGTTGCTTATGGATACAGTAAAAAGGAATTTCTTAGAATGAAGTTATCGGATCTCGATTCATTTAACAACAGTTTAAAAAAGCATTTTCCGATAGAAAAAAATGGTAATACAAAAATTGATATTGTATATGAGCATAAGAAAAAGAACGGTCAGGTAATTAAAGTTGATATACTTACCCATGATATTATTTATGAAGGTAAACAGGCTATTCTATCGCTTGCAAATGACATTACAGCAAAATTTAAAGCCGAAGAAAGTTTACAGAAATCCAACGATGCACTGAGGGATCTAGCTTCGCATTTGGAAACCATCAGGGAAAATGAACGAATACATATGGCCCGTGAAATTCATGATGAACTGGGGCAGCAGCTTACCGGTCTAAAGATGGACATATCATGGCTAAGTAGAAAAATAAAATCTGAAGATGAAGCAGTTAAAGTAAAAATGAAAGATGCCATTGCGCTCATTGATAAAACAGTAATTACTGTAAGGCGTATTGCTACTGAATTACGGCCAAGTATTCTTGATGATTTGGGATTAATTGCCGCTATGGAATGGCAAAGTGAGGAGTTTGAAAAGCGTTCAGAAATTAAATCGATATTTACCAGCAACGTAAGCCAGTTACAGGTAAGTGCAGATGTAGCAACGGCTGTATTCCGTATTTTTCAGGAAAGTTTAACCAATGTATTGCGTCATTCAAAAGCTACGGAAGTAATTTCATTCTTTAGGCTGGAAAATAATATTATTACGCTCTTTATAGAAGATAATGGAACAGGTTTTAAGGCACATGAAATTAAAAATAAAAAGACACTTGGCCTGCTTGGCATGAAAGAAAGAATACAGTTAATAAGTGGCAAATATGAGATAAACGGTAACGCCGGTAAAGGAACTTCTGTAATAATTACTGTACCTTTAAAATAGACTATAATATTATTTTTTATGATCAGAATCTTAGTGGCAGATGACCATACTGTAGTAAGAAGAGGTTTGAGGCAAATTTTATTGGAAGGATTTCCCGGTGCATTGGTAGAAGAAGTTGGAGATGCGGAAGACCTTATAAAAAATGTAGTGAAATCAGCATGGGATGTTGTTATAAGCGACTTGAGTATGCCTGGCAGAAGTGGGCTTGATGCACTGCAACAAATAAAACAAATAAACGCTCAATTACCCGTACTTATTTTAAGTATTCATCCGGAAGATCAATATGCCTTGAGGGTTTTAAGAGCGGGTGCATCCGGTTATTTAAGTAAAGACATGGCACCTGATGAATTGGTCAATGCAGTTAAGAAGGTAATGCTGGGTAAAAAATATATTTCGGCATCAGTAGCTGAAAAACTTGCCGCAACACTGGATCAGGATCATAACAAGGCTCTGCACGAATTTTTATCTGACAGAGAGTTTAATGTTTTAAAAATGCTTGCAGCCGGCAGATCTGTTTCTGAAATTGCTGAAACGCTGTTTTTGAGTGTAACCACTGTAAGTACTTACCGCTCCAGAATTATGGCGAAAATGAACTTAAAAAATAATGCTGAGCTTACGCTATATTCTATTGAGCATAAGTTACTGTAACAATAATTTACTTGCAAAAATTCTATTCCTAACCTTATTTAAAATTTTTTATTGATATAAATTATTACTTATAAATCCTTTCAACAGCAGGTTTAAATTTTTCCATAATAACTTTTCTCTTCAGTTTTAAAGTGGGTGTAAGTTCACCACTTTCAATTGTCCATTCATTGGGTAAAAGTTCAAACTTTTTTACCTGCTCTACATGGTTAAAAAACTTATTGAACGATTCTATCAACTCTTTGTAGAGCCCACGTACTTTAGGGTTGTGCACCGCATCTTCATTTGTAGTAAAAGGTATATCCTGTGTGCGCATCCATTCTTTTAAACTTGGCATTGATGGAACAATCAGCGCACCTACAAATTTTTCTTCTGCACCAATAATAATAATCTGTTCAACAAAGGGAGACTCTTTCATTTTATTTTCAATTGGCTGGGGAGCTACATATTTACCACCGCTCGTTTTAAAAAGTTCTTTTTTTCTGTCTGTAATCTTTAAAAATTTGCCTTCAAAAACACCAATATCTCCGGTAAGCAACCAACCGTTTTTTATTGTTTCAGCGGTCAATTCAGGGCGTTTGTAATATCCTATCATTACACTTGGTCCCTTAACACATATTTCTCCGTCATCTAATAATTTTACTTCCTGTCCTTCCATCACCGGCCCAACAGTTCCAAATTTCATTCCGTCTTTTTCTCTTCTGTTCACACTTATTACAGGGCTATTTTCCGTTGGGCCATAGCCTTCAAAAATAGGAATACGTGCAGCATTAAATATTCGTAAAAGCCTTACCTGGCAGGCTGCACCTCCGGTAATAATGTAGGAAATATTATTCCCAAGCGCTTCTCTCCATTTATTAAAAATAAGTTTATTGGCTAACGCAAGCTGCAGATCATAACTTAATCCACCACTTTTTAAGTTATCGTATTTATTTGCAAGATCTACTGCCCAAAAGAAAAGTTGTCTTTTTACACCTGTTAATTCTGCACCCTTTGCCATTATTTTTTCATACACTTTTTCCAGTAACCTCGGCACTGTGCAAAAAACAGTTGGTTTCACTTCTTTTAAATTATCGCCAATAGTTTCCATACTTTCTGCAAAGTAAATGGAGTGTCCACTGCTCATAAAAATATAGGAAGCCAGTCTTTCAAAAATATGATTGAGCGGTAAAAAACTGAGGGTTCGGCCCTGCGGATTGTCACTAAAAGGAAAACTTATTTTGCCGTTTTCTACATTGCTCACAATATTCCTGTGGCTCAACATTACTCCCTTTGGAAAACCTGTAGTGCCCGAGGTATAAATAATGGTTGCGCAATGATGTGCTTTAATAGTTTCTTTAACAAGTTCTAATTTTTGTAGATCATGATCGGATACGTTGGTAAGTAAATCTTTCCAGAACTTTACACCTTCTGTTACATCAAAATTATATAAATCTAATAATGATGGAACTTTCAATCTTATGTCATTCACTTTTTGTAAAATATCATTACCACTAACAAAAGCGATCTTAATTTCAGCATCGTTAAAAATAAATTCAAGCTCATTTACATTGGTAGTAGGGTAAATGGGGCAAAGTATTGCACCTATTTGCTGGCATGCTAGGTCTAGCATCAACCATTCAGGCCTGTTGCGGGAAATGAGCGCAATCTTGTCTTGTTTCTCTACTGTCATATCGTTGCCACCTACTCCAATTTTTAATAATCCTGCACTAAGTTTATTAACCAGCACAACTGTTTCCGCAGTACTGATCGGCTCCCAAACATTGTTTATTTTAGCAGCAAACATATCATCTTTAGGAAAATGCTCCTGCTGATAATACATAAAATCAAATATTCTGGAATGTTCGTTCATTTCTGAATTTTTTTAACAGGCGGTTTGTATATAATCGTTTTTTTGAAAGTAATTCATTCGCCGTAATTGTGAAAAGGCAGTAATAAGTTTATAAAACTAAGTTATATAAAAAAAGCCATCCTTTGCG
>JAYUZL010000240.1:0-12528 GCA_043751875.1 Ferruginibacter sp. | reverse complement strand
GTATCTTAATTACAATGCTGTAAATTACTTGTGGCTTAGAAATTTAGGCACCAGCTTTTATATTTCTTTAGATGGTTCGGGACGAATACTTACGTTGCTCACAGCTGTTTCGTTTCCAATTATTTTTCTTAGTACTTATCAAAATAGGTATAAAAATGCAGGGGCTTTTTTTGGATTGATGATGCTTGCAGAATGTGGATTAATGGGGGTATTTGTTGCAAGAGATGCGTTGGTATTTTATTTCTTTTGGGAACTGGCACTAATACCTGTTTATTTTCTATGCAGTAAATGGGGTGGTGAAAAAAGAATACAGGCTACATTTAAATTTTTCGTTTATACTTTCCTGGGTTCCTTATTAATGCTAACAGGGATTATATATGTTTACCTGCATACCGGGCCAAGACTTTTTGAAGACGGTGTACAATCATTACATTCTTTTTCTTTGACTTCTTTTTACAATTCAAATTTAAATGAAGGACAACAAAGCTGGTTGTTTTGGTTATTCTTTGTAGCATTTGCTATAAAAATGCCGGTATTTCCATTTCATACATGGCAGCCTGACACGTACGACCAATCACCAACAACTGTAACGATGGTGCTTTCAGGCATTATGGTTAAGATGGGTTTGTTTGGCGTTATCAAATGGCTGATTCCTATATTTCCTTTGGCTGTGCCCAGGTTTACCAATATTGTAATGATACTTTGTTTAGCAGGAATAATATATGCAAGCTGTATTGCTATGGTACAAAATAACCTAAAAAAACTGGTTGCATATTCCTCTATCGCTCACATTGGTTTAATGTGTGCGGCCATTTTTGCCATGAATGAAATGAGTCTGCAGGGAATGATGATACAGATGTTTAGCCACGGTATAAATATTATAGGTCTGTGGATTGTTATTGAAATGATAGAGCAACAAACCGGCGTAAAAAATATGAGTGAACTTGGAGGCATAGCACAAAAAGCACCGGTGCTCACCATAATGCTGGTAATAATTGCATTTGCAAATATTGCGCTGCCACTTACCAATGCATTTGTAGGAGAATTTATGATGTTTGCAGGTATTTACCAACACAGCATTTGGATGGCGGCTGTTGCGGGACTTGCAATTATTCTTGCTGCAGTGTACACACTCAATATGATACAAAAAGTTTTTTACGGCAATACAAATGCAGTAACAGGAAATTTTACTGATATTTCTTTTGGGCAGAAATTCGGGCTTGGGTTAATTGTGGTAATGATATTTACATTTGGTGTTTATCCACAGCCAATGATTGATTTGGCAAAAGAAGCCGTAAAGAATTTTAATCTTTAAATTTTTAAAAGCAAAGTTTAAGGGCTGACAGAAGAATAAATTATTGAAGTAATGACCATTATTTTTAATTAAATATCGTTGATAAAAGATCCACAAGGTCATAATGATGAATGGAGCGTCGCCAATGAAGTTCCATCATGAAAATTGGCTGGTAAACAAAAAATAGAATTTTATTTTAAATAGAGAAGTTGATTAATGCACGGGTTTTGTTTAGTGTCTGATGTCTAATATCTCAAGTCTATTAAAAATTATGAACGCAATTTTATTATCTGCAATCTGGGGAATTATAATGATGTTTTCCGGTGTTTTTATTAAAAGTAAAACTACGCCGAAATATCTTGCTATTGCAGGTATTATTCTGGTTTTTATTGCCAATGCAGTAGAATTAAATGTTTTTAATACCGGGTCGCTGCATTTTAATATCGATACGAAGCAGATGTTGAACATCAACAGTTTTAACCTCACATTTATTGCAGTTATTTTGACTTGTACACTATTGTTTTTCTTATTGAGTGGAAGAGATATTGAAAAAGTAGGCGAGCATGTGGGCGAATATTTTGCACTGATATTTTTTGTGATTTGTGGTGTATGTTTATCTGCCACATACAATACATTGTTGTTGTTATTTCTTGGTATTGAAATTATGTCAATACCCTTGTACATTCTTACCGGCAGCGATAAAAGAAATTTAAAAAGTAACGAGGCATCGTTAAAATATTTTTTAATGGGTGCATTTTCAACTGGTATTATGTTGATGGGTATTGCGTTTATTTATGGTGGTAATCCTAACGGATCTTTCTTTATAAATAATATTCAAATGGGCGAAGGTGCTATGCCTGTTATGATAGCAGTGGGTCTGGTATTTATGATCATTGCTTTATCATTTAAAGTATCTGCAGCACCTTTTCATTTTTGGACGCCGGATGTTTATGACGGTGCGCCAACGGTATTTACTTCTTTTATGAGTACCATAGTAAAAGTTGCGGGCTTCTTTGCGTTTGTAAGGTTGTTTGAAAATGCTTTTGGTAAGGTACATGGGCAATGGGAAAACCTGATCATATTTATTACAGTGCTTACGTTGTTGATCGGTAATGTAACTGCGGTATTTCAACAGAGTGTAAAGCGTATGCTTGCCTACTCCAGCATTGCACAGGCTGGCTTTATGATGCTGGCTGTATTTGCTTTAAACGACCGTGCTAAAGAAGGTTTATTGCTATATGCAGCTGCTTACAGCATTGCTACAATTGGTGTATTTGCTGTACTTATAAAAATGAATGATTACACCATTGAAGGTTTTAACGGACTCGGTAAAACGCATCCATTACTGGCGCTTTGTACAACAGTTTTTTTATTATCGCTTACAGGAATTCCTTTGACGGCAGGCTTTCAGAGCAAATTTTTTATGCTGATGGCTGCTGCGGAAAATACCGGTAAATTCTGGCTTATTATTATAGCTGTTCTTTTTGCAGCAATCAGTGCTTACTATTATTTTAAAGTAATTCAAGCAATGTATTTTAAAGAGCAGGGTGCAGTAGTTCTAGAAGAAAAAGATATCACTGTATCTTTCAAAATAATGCTCACCATTGCTGCAATTTTAATTATAGCTATTGGTATTTACCCCGAGTTTGTTGTGGGGTGGATGTATCATTCTTAAAACATTTAAGTTAATTCCTCCTGCTATTATTTTACCTTTAGAGGCAAGTATTTATTCATTCTTCTTGAAATATTGGGTAGTTGTATATACATTTTAGGCTTGCGAATTTAAATTGAGTAAAACAATAGAAAATAAAAAAAGGCAGACTTTAGATAAGTCTGCCTTTTTTAGGATTTAAATATTTATTACCACATTCTAATTCTGTCTCCTGGTTTTTTGTACAATTTATCTCCTTCTTTTACATTGAATGCGTTGTACCAGGCATCCATATTTACAGGTGCACCAATTGTACGGTACCGACCCGGCGAATGTGGATCTGTAACTATTAATTGAGCTTCTGTTTGTGGTAAAATATTACCACGCCAAACCTGCGCCCAAGCTAAGAAAAAACGCTGGTCAGGTGTAAAGCCATCAATAGTGTTATTAGCTGTTGATTTGCCTTGTGGTGTCATTTTAAACGCTTCGTATGCTACGTTTAAACCACCTAGGTCACCGATGTTTTCGCCAAGCGTAAGTTTGCCATTTACATGAATTGTATCTAATACCGTGTAATCGTCATATTGTTTTGCAAGCATTTTTGTTTTTGCATCAAACTTTGTACGGTCTTCTTCTGTCCACCAGTTTCTTAATGTTCCATCAGCATCATATTTGCTGCCATTGTCATCAAAACCATGCGACATTTCGTGACCGATAACAGCACCAATTCCGCCATAGTTAAGTGCATCATCAGCCTTCGCATCAAAGAAAGGTAACTGTAAAATACCTGCAGGAAAAACGATCTCATTTAAAGTAGGATTGTAATAGGCATTCACTGTGGGCGGTGTCATTCCCCAGCGTTCTCTATCTACTGGTTTGCCAAGTTGGTTAATCATATAGTTATAATTCCACTCACCTACATTTCTGATATTCTCAAAATAAGTATTGCTGTTGATTACAAGACCTTCGTAGTTTCTCCATTTGTCAGGGTAACCAATTTTTGGACGGAAGGCATCTAGTTTTGCTATTGCTTTTACTTTTGTCGCAGGACTCATCCAGTCTAAATTGTTTATTCTAACTGCAAATGCTTTGCGTAGATTACTTACAAGCTCAGTCATGCGTGCCTTAGCTTCGGGCTTAAAATATTCTTTTACGTATAACTGTCCCAGTAACTCACCAACTGAACCGTCTGTAAGTAACGACATCCTTTCCCAGCGTGGTGTTTGAATTTTTTGACCACTAAGTACCTGAGTAAATGCGAAACCGGCATCTACAAATTTGCTGCTCAAATATGGCGCTGCAGATTTTAAAATATTCCAGCGTAGATAAGTTTTCCAGTCTTCAAGAGAGACTGTGTTCATCATGCTGGCCACTTCTTTAAAAAAGGCAGGGTTGTTTACTAAAATGCTGTCTTCTTTCTTAATTTTTAAATAAGATAAAACAGTCCGCCAGTTTATTCCCTCTGTTATTTTACCTAAATCCTCCAGCTGAAATTTGTTGTAGGTTTTATAAGGGTCTCTCATTTCTACTCTACTCATTTGCGCTGCTGCCAATTGTTTTTCTATTTTGTAAACCGTGAGTGCATGAGCCTGTGCCTGCGAGGTTGTGTGGCCCGTAAGTGAAAATAATGTTTCCATATATTTTTTGTATGCATCCTGTATTTGCAAATTACGGCTATCATTTTTTAGATAATAATCTCTATCCGGCAAAGTTGTACCACCCTGGCTTAATTGAGGAATCATAACTTCTACATTCTTACGATCTTGTCCAACAGAAAAGCCATACAATGGAGAACCAGCGCCATCAACTCTCAAACGAGCCATCATTTTTTCAACATCAGCTATTGTATTTACATTATCTACTTCTTTTAAAAGGCTCTTAATTGGAGTGTATCCTCTTTTTTCAATCGTAAGAGAATCCATGCCTGCGCTGTAGAAATCTGCTACCCTTTTGGTAACAGACCCTGGAGCGGCTTTTTTATCTGCCACAGCAGTTTCCAACACTTTTTTTACTGCATTTATATTAAAATTCCGCAGCTGGTTAAAACTTCCCCAACTGGTTTCTTTCGCAGGAACAGGGTTGTTTTTGACCCAAGTTCCACCCGCATAAGTGTAAAAATCGTTACCGGGTGTTACAGATTTATCCATGTTTGCAGGATCAATGAATATCATTGTCTTATACTGTGCAAAGCTGTGATACGAACCTGTGAGCGCCACTACCGTGGCTGCACTATACAGTATTTTTTTATAGGTATATTTCATTTTATAAATTTAAGCAAAGCATCTTGAAATATGACCAAATCCGGTAACCGTTCATAATATATTTATTGACTCAATCCTTACGGGCTAAGTAATGATGCTGGTATAATGTTGTTATGGAGTATCTGCGGATAATCCTAGTGTTAAGTTCCTTGTAACTTCCCTATACTTTCCCTATAACTTCAGTAAATGGTCACTAAATGAATTTTCCTTTGTATAAAAGTATTGCCGTCTATAAAAACAAGTTTGGTATTTTTAAATGAGCTATTACCTTTAAACCACAAATAAATAAATGACGAACAAAGACTCTCTTTCACTTTCGTGGAAAAATGTAAAAGGAAATAAACTGCGCACTGCCATTACCATTATAATAATGGCACTTGGAATTTTTGCACTCATACTTATTATAACTGCAATAAAAGTGGCAAGTCTTGGGCTGACCAACAGTTTTTCTACCATGGGTGCAAATGCTTTTGGAATTAGATATAAAGACAGAGGTATAAATTTTGGCGGTGGTAACAGAAGACCAGAAACAAAAAAGATAAAAGCAGGGGTTAAAGAAAAAAAATCAAACAATGGTATTCCGATAAGTTACGAAGAGGCAAAGGCCTTTAAAGAACGCTATGCTTTTAATGGAACTAAGGTTGGTATTGCCTTGCGGGGTGCAAATAATATTGTAGTAAACTCCCCCACAAAAAAAACGAACCCCGATGTGAATGTGACAGGCGGCGATGAAAACTATCTTGAACTGAATGGTTTTACAATTGCATACGGCAGAAATTTTACAGCAACAGAAATTGAGGCCGGAAAAAATGTATGTATGATTGGCAGTGGCGTTGCCCAAAAATTATTTGCTGATAACAATGCAAAAGCGGTAGATGCGGTAATAAATGTTGACCATATTCCCTATAGAATAATTGCTGTGCTTGAAGAGAAAACAAGCAGTGCCTTTTTTAACACGAGCCGGATCGTAATAACCACAGTGAACAACATCCGCAGACAATATGCAACGCAAACATCATCCTATACCGTTGCGGTAATGGTACCCGATTTAAAGTTGATGGATATGGCTGTAGGTGAAGCTACTGCCACATTTAGGCCAATAAGAAAACTTGCTATAACGGATGATGAAAATTTTTTTATAGATAAGAGTGACAGCATTGCACAATCACTTTTAACAAACCTTGGCTTTTTAGAAAAGGGTACAATTGGTATTGCATTTATTACTTTGATTGGTGCTGCAATTGGGCTTATGAATATTATGCTGGTGGCAGTAAATGAACGCACAAAAGAAATTGGATTAACGAAAGCTTTGGGCGCTACCCGAAAAGATATACGATCGCAGTTTTTGTATGAAAGCGTATTAATAAGTTTGATGGGCGCTTTTGCAGGAATCATAATGGGGATTTTGGTTGGAAATATCGTTGCAGTTTTATTGAAAACCGGGTTTGTAGTGCCATGGATGTGGGTTGGTATTGCTGTAGTCGTATGTACAGCCGTGGGTTTGCTTGCAGGACTTATACCGGCCGTTAAAGCCAGTAAACTTGACCCTATTGTAGCGTTGCGTTACGAATAGTAAATGCTTGTACTAATTTTTAATGCGTGCTTTGTTATTTTCAAAAAAATAAAAAAGCTTAAAATAAGCGGTTTATTGACATAGTATTTTTTCGAATAAACATCTCCAACTTATTCAAATGTTTTGTGAGTCTTCAACATAAAATAACACAGTTATTATTACAGCAAAGTCCTTTTGCAACGCTGCAGCAGTTAAATATTTTTATTTTCTTTCATAGTTCTTATTTCATCTTTTAATTAAAACTTAAAACGTTGATAACTATTTAAGAAGAAAATATTTTTTATTTAACTAAAAATAAATATTTTTAGAGCGTAGAAATACTTTCAATTATTTTATTAACTTGTGCGTTCCGTGTAAAAACGGAAAGTATTTTTGAAAAATGCTTGGATTGCTTTTTAACAACACAAATCATTTTAAATCTTCACTTACTAAAAAATTGAATTTTATGGCAGACGTTAGACCAACTGCAACAGTAAAACCGGTAACATCCGTACAGGTAAAAAAATCAGGTAATTCCATTTCATGGTTAGCGCCGTTATTATGCGTAATAATTGGCTACGTAATCTGGCGTTTTATTTTAGGCGATGCATCACATTTTAAAACTGCATCAGGAAACGGTTTTTGGCCGGATAGAGATGGCGCAACAGGCAGTTTATACAAAATGTACCAGGGAGGTATTATTGTGCCTATCCTTATTGGTTGTTTATTAACTGTACTTGTATTTGTAATTGAGCGTTTTCTTACTATTTCGAAAGCAAACGGTACCTCAAGTAATGCGGATTTTATCCGTAAAGTACAATATCATCTTGCCAATAAAAATGTAGATGCAGCTTTGGCTGAATGTGACAAACAAAAAGGAAGTGTTGGTAATGTAATGAAGGCAGGTCTTCATCGTTACAAAGACATGATGAATAACAACGAACTTAGCACTGACCAAAAGGTAATGGCTATCCAAAAAGAAGTGGAAGAAGCTACATCATTGGAACTTCCAATGTTGGAGAAAAATCTTGTTTTCTTGTCAACTATTGCTTCAGTAGCTACTTTGCTGGGATTGCTTGGAACGGTAATGGGAATGATACGTTCTTTCTCTGCTTTAGGAGAAGATAGTGGTGGTGGTGCAGCAGCAGGTAAACTTTCTCAAGGTATATCTGAAGCATTGTACAATACTGCGTTGGGTATTGGTACATCTGCATTGGCTATTATTTTCTATAATATTTTCACTACTAAAATTGATGGTATTACTTACGGAATTGATGAGTCGGGTTTCACTTTAACACAATCATTTGCATCCTTGTACAAGTAGTTGTATGGAAAAATGTAGCATTTGCATCTATTAATTATGCAAATACCGTTCATTAAAAATATGGGTTGGCGATGAGTTTTTTTGATGACTAGTTGTAATAAGTAACTTTTAAAAAAATTATATAAATGCCCAAAGTTAAAATACCAAGAAAAAGTACAGCTGTTGACATGACGGCAATGTGTGACGTAGCTTTTCTATTGCTGTCGTTTTTCATATTGGCAACAAAACAAAAACCACCCGAGGTGTTGGCTGTGCAAATACCCAACTCAGTATCGAGTAAGGTAGCACCTGATAAAGCCATACTTGTAACACTTACAAAAGACGGGCGTACTTTTTTAATGCTGGGAGATGATACAAAAAAAGCTGATATACTTGCCAACGTAAATCTTACAAAGGGTTTGGGATTATCGCCTGCCGAATTACAAAAGTGGGGTAAGCAACCTTTTATTGGACAACCTCTTGGACAGATAAAAGGAAGCATGGCACAGAACACTGAACCAGATGCAGCGAAGATGCCTGGAATACCCACTGACAGTACAAACAATGAAATGGTTGACTGGATAAGAAGTGTAAGCAATGTATATGCAGGTGGAGATATGAAGGCGTTGCAGGAAATGTTATTGGTAAAAGGTGATAACGATGCTTTATATCCGGCTTTTAAAAACATAAAAGAAGCTTTTAAAAAGAATGAGATATATAAGTTTAGAATTGTTACAAATGGTGCAGCTCCTCCTGTAGGATCTGAACTTGCTAATAGCCCTACAACAAAAGCTAATTAATTAATAATAAAAAATTACTGACATGGCAGAAATGGATACCTCGTCGGGTGGCGGACATAAAAAAGGACCCGGCGTAAAAAAAGCAGTAAAAAAATCAACAAGGGTAGATTTGACTCCCATGGTTGATCTTGGTTTTTTACTGATTACATTCTTTGTATTTACTACAACTATGAGCCAGGCAACGGCCATGAATATGAATGAGCCTAAAGATTCAAAAGATGACCAGATAAAGGTTAAAGAATCAGGAGCTATGACTATTCTTTTGGGAAAAGCAGACCAGGTTTATTATTATTTTGGTCAGCTGGATCCATTAAAAATATCTGAGCAATTCAAGAGTACAAATTTTAAAGCCATCAGGCAGATAATTGTAGATAAAAAGAAATCAACTCCCGAAGGAGATTTAATGTATGTTATAAAGTCAGATGATAAATCTACTTTCAAAAATGCAATAAATATACTAGACGAGATGACAATCAGCGGTGTAAAACCGGGGCATTATGCAGAAGATAAAATATCTCAAACAGAAAAAATGCTCATTAAATCTACGGAGGATGCAAACGGCATAAAATAATTTTATGGAATCCGTTTTTTTAAGAATCTAATTAATAAATAAGTTTGTAATGGAAGCAAATAAAATTTTAGACGCAGATATTCTTGACATCATATTTGATGGCAAAAATAAAGCTTATGGAGCCTACCAGTTAAGAAAAACGTACAACAGCAGAATGGCAAAAGCGCTTATTGCTGTTGGTGTCTTATTGATAGTTGTAATAGGAGGAACGCTTATAGCAGGCTTTATAAATGCGAAAAGAGCAAAGGACGAATTAACAGTTGTGGACACACAAATGGCGGAGGTTAAAAAAGATGAACCACCCCCACCGCCACCACCCCCACCCCCACCAACGCCTCCACCTCCACCCGAGATTAAACAGATCCAGTTTACACCTCCAAAAATTGTAAAAGATGAAGAGGTTAAAAAAGATGAAGTAATAAAGGAGTTAGAGCCTGATGCCGTTATCAGTACTAAGACTGTTGAGTCAGACAATACTAAGCAGGTTGTGCAGGCACCTGTGGAAGACAAAGGATCGCAGGTTGTGGAAGCGCCGAAAGCAGTTGAGGAAGATAAGATTTTTACAAAAGTTGAAATTGAAGCTGAATACCCTGGCGGTACAGGTGCGTGGAAGAAGTTTTTGGAAAGAAACCTGAACGGACAAGTTGCAACCGACAATAGCGCACCTGCGGGAAAATATACTGTAGTGGTACGATTTATTGTGGCAAAAGATGGCAGTGTAAGTGATATAACGCCTGAGTCAAGTGTTGGTTATGGTATGGAAGCTGAAGCAGTGAGAGCAATAAAGAAAGCTCCAAAGTGGACACCGGCACAACAAAATGGTAATATAGTAAAAGCATATCGCAGACAACCTATAACTTTTGTGGTTGCAGAAGAGTAATGCTGTTTAAGATTTTATTAAGGGCCTTCGTGAAAACGAAGGCCCTTTTTTATTGGTTCCTTCGAAGGCTCTAAAAAAATATAGATATATTGCAGGTAAGAGTCTGCTGGGAACAATATGGTAATAAACAACAGATTCATCTTATTACAAAACAATGTTTATGGCAGAAATAATAAATAATCAAAAGCAAATAAAAGGCAAACGCCTTTTAAGAAAAGCATAAGAGTTGATCTTACACCAATGGTAGATCTTGGGTTTTTATTGATCACCTTTTTTGTTTTTACTACCACTATGAGTGCTGCTAAAGTAATAGCTATGATGACACCAAAAGAAGATAAGAAAGTAAGTGAAGACATATGCGAAAGCTGTGTAATAACTGTATTGCCTGTTGCAAATAACAGGATTTATTATTATAAAGGAGCAGGTAAAAATTCAGTTTATAAAACAACATCTTATAATGCTGATGGGCTGAGCTTTACTGGAGAGTAAAAAAAACCGCGTTGCTGCTATGAAAAGAGATGCCGTACTAATTTTAAAACCGAGTGCATCATCAACTTTTAAAAACCTTATCAATATTATTGATGAAAGCAATATCTGCATGTATAAAAGATATTATCTGGACAAAGCGAGTGCAGCAGATGAAATAATTATGCAGCAGTAACAACTATAATTTGCTACTTATGTTGTTAGTATTTTTTGTTGTGTATTTAACAGCCGATGGGTTGTGAGATATCGAACTACATGTATTTTATTGATAGAAAAAACTCTAAATGAAATATTGTAGTAGCATACATTACTTTTTAAACAGGCAAATAAACAGGTTTTATGTTTGCGTAACTTTACCATATGATGAACAAATTATCTGGCTGGAACGATACCATAATAGCATTGGCAACTGCTCCCGGCTTGGGTGCAATTGCAGTTTTAAGAATATCAGGCATAAAAACTTTCGAAATTATAAATGGTTTATTTGCAGCTAAAAATTTACTAATGCAATCTACTCATACCTTGCATGTTGGTATGCTTAAGCACGGTGAAAAATTGCTGGATGAAGTGGTACTAGCATTGTTTAAAGGGCCAAAAAGTTTTACGGGAGAAGATACAATTGAAATAAGTTGCCACGGCAGTACCTATGTGCAGCAGCAGATAATCGAAGCCTGTATAGCAAGAGGGGCAAGACTTGCAAGGGCAGGTGAGTTTACCCAACGGGCTTTTTTAAATGGCAAGATGGACCTTACACAGGCAGAAGCAGTGGCAGATATTATTGCTGCAAATACGGAGGCTTCGCAAAAAGCAGCACTACATAATATACGTGGTGGTTTTTCGCATGAGTTGAGTAACATGCGTGAACAGCTCATTAGTTTTTCAGCATTGATAGAACTGGAACTGGATTTTGCGACAGAAGATGTAGAGTTTGCAGATAGAGAAAAATTCTATGGTCTGATTGAACAAATTTCAAATTCAGTAAATAAACTGATAGCGTCTTTTACTTTGGGTAATGTTATTAAAAGCGGTGTGAGTGTTGCCATTATTGGTAAACCCAATGCAGGAAAATCAACCCTGCTAAATGTATTGTTGAATGAAGAAAGAGCCATCGTTTCTACCATTGCAGGCACCACAAGAGATACAATAGAAGAAATAATAAATATAAACGGTATTTTATTCAGGCTGATAGACACTGCAGGAATAAGAGCAGATTCAAATGATATTATTGAGAATTTTGGAATAGAAAAAAGTTTAAATAAAATGCGCTCGGCAGATATTGTGCTGTATATTTTTGACGTAAATACTGAAACTGAAACCGATTTAAAAATACAGCAGTCTGTTTTTGAAAATGAGAATATCAAATGCATTTTAGTAGGAAATAAAACTGATACTGGTACTAACGGAGAGAAATATTTAAATAATAATATTATGTTTATTTCTGCAAAGCAAAACAAAGGTATTGATGATTTAAAGCAAGCAATTTTTACAGCAACAGTAGAGGCAAATAATTATGCAGAGAATAATATTGTAACCAATGCCCGACATCTTTCTTCGCTTAAAAATATTGCAAAGTCTTTATCTGCGATTAAGCATGCGCTTGATGCAAATGTACCAGGTGATCTTTTGTCATCTGATATAAGAACCGCCTTGTATGATTTAGGCGAAATTACAGGTGAGGTTACAAATGAGGATAAGCTTGATTTTATTTTTAGCAAGTTCTGTATCGGAAA
>JAYUZL010000239.1:0-9698 GCA_043751875.1 Ferruginibacter sp. | reverse complement strand
GGGTAGAAAAATTTAGAAAACTTCTAGAAATAAATAATATTGGCTGGCACTTTTGGCCTTATAAAAAAATGAATAGCCCAAGTAATATTATTTCTATTTCCATGCCGGTATATTTCGATTCTGTAATTGCATATGCAGAAAAACCTAAACTAAGCTTTGAAGACATCCGCAAAGCAGCCCCCAAAAACAGGGAACAAATAAAACAAGCATTAGATGGATTATTAAACAATTGCAGATTTGAATTGTGCCAGCCAAATATGGGATATATACAGGCTCTTGGGTTTTCTTTGAAAAAAGAAAACGGACACTAAGCTCCTAACAGTTATTAAAAACAACTTACCATGACTTAACTTTTCGTTTGAGGTGATAGTAATGAAAAAGAATATTGTCGTAGAACAATGCAATAATTAAAAAGAAAGAAGCTAACAGTAATGTTTGTAGTTTAAATTCTCCAAAAATAAAACCACCTAAAAGACAACCAAAAAAAAAGCAGCCAATAATGGCTAATTTTAAATATATGCTTTTTGATAATTGTTGAAACTCCAAAGTTTTACGATAAAAAAATAACTGTGAAAGTTCAATTCCCAAATCGGTAAACAAGCCTGTTAAGTGCGTAGTTCTAACTACCGACTGCGATACATTTGTCACCAATGAATTTTGAAGGCCCATAGCAAATAATAATAAACAGGCAATAATTTGACCATTGGTATCTGACATGGCCGAACGGTTGCCAAATATACCAACAAGTGATACAATAATTATTTCAATTGCCATTGGAAAGGCATAAGAGATTTGGGGTTTTATTCTTGAAAATATTTCTATTAAAAGATTTGACGTGAATGCACCAACTAAAAATGATAAAATAAAGAGTAAATAAACTACTCCAATTCCGTAATTTTTTTTTGATAATTCTTCGGAAAAATATGCAAAATGACCTGTAACATTTGTTGTGAGAACTTTAACCGACAACACGCCTGTTACATTTACAATACCGGCGACAAAAGAAAGAATTGATGCCAATCTAAGATTGTGAATATACGTTCTACTTTTGCCTTTATGACGAAACATTGAGACTCATTTAATTGTAAATTTACAAAAATATAAAGGGGTATTTCGGTATATATATATTGAGAACAGCAAACCCTAAGCAAAAAGCCGGCAGGCAACAAAAGTATTTGCAGATGTAGTGCGGAAGCAAAATCAATCCACAGTAATTAGTCAATATTCCTATAGCCTGGTTAAAAAGTAAAATGGGATTAGTATAACGGGTAATAAGTAATTATTTAGTTTAAGTACTTGGCTTTGGCAAATTGCAACTAAGCCTATCTCATTATCAACTATCGCCTAAAAAATAATTAAATATTTTGCGAAGTTGCCGGATCTTCGTTGACAATCTATTCTTTGCTTAAAAATTCAGCATCAAATTCCCATCGGGACAATTCTTTAAATATTTTTCAGCTTCGTTTAAGCTGCAAACGCCGGGGTAGTCTCCCATACTTAAACCCATATCTTCAATGATTTGAAAATGCAGGTGTGGCGGCCAGTTGCCGTTCTCTGTTGGCTCACCAAAATGTGCAAATACTTCGCCACGGGTTACAAATTTTCCCACCCGCATTTCTGTAAGATCGCTAAGGGAAAGATGACCATACAATGTATAAAATGCGGTAGTATCTAAATTGTGCTGAAGGATAATTGTAGCGCCATAATCCCCAAAGTTATTGTTGAAAGCAAAGCTGTGCACCATGCCGCCAATAGGTGCATGTATTGGTGTGCCTGCAGCTCCCCAGATATCTACACCCAAATGCAATGTGCGTGCCTGCTTGCCTGCAAATAAGTTACTGCGGCTGTAGAGCGTTCGGTTTTCGTTGTAACCACCAATACCAAAAGTGGCATTTTCTGATTGTAATTTATTATTTACCCACGCAGAAAATTGTTGTGTATCTGTAATGAGTGCGGTTGTAATTTCTGTATTCGTTGCAGTAAAATTGAAAGGAATTATTTTATCTTTTTCAATGTTTATTTTTATAACCGGGTGGTAAGTTGGTTGGTATTTTTGTAGATTTTTTAAAAGTTTGTCACTCATTTATTGAAGGTAAGCGTTTTAAAGATTTCTTATAAATTTATGATAAGTCGAAGTAAGTTATTCCGAAACAAGGTAGAAATTTAAACACAAAGAACACAAATAAAAACCTACGATTTAACTATGTGTCCTTTGTGAAAAAGCTTTGTGTACTTTGTGGTAAAAAATCAAATTACACTACCACGTTTATCATCCTACCTTTTACAAAAATAAATTTCTTTACTTCTTTGCCTTCCAGCCATTTTAAGATTATGTCGTTGCTAAGTATCGCCTGCCTTGCTTCCTCCTCAGTTGTATCTGTTGGTAAATTTACAGATGAGCGCATTTTACCGTTGATAGATATCGGATATTCTTTGGTGGCTTCTATTAAATATTTTTCTTCCAACACTGGATAAGTTGCATCTAAAATAGAACCTTCGCAACCGAGACAATTCCATAATTCTTCTGTAATATGCGGCGCATAAGGAGAAAGTAATATCAATATTTGTGATAAAATTTCTTTCTTATAACATTTGGCGTCCGCCAATTCATTAACAGCAATCATAAATGCTGCAACGGCAGTGTTGTAAGAAAAATTCTCTGTATCCTGTTCTATTTTTTTAATGGTTTTGTGCAGAATTTTAAAATCGGTATCTGTTGGCGTTTCATTATTCCAAACCTGCTTTCCAGGTGCATTCGTGGCAGGGTTTGCATCAGCATAAAATAAGCGCCACAATTTTTTTAAGAAACGATGTACACCTTCAATACCTTTTGTATCCCAGGGTTTGCTTTGCTCCACAGGTCCCAAAAACATTTCATACATACGGAAAGTATCTGCACCGTATTTATTACAAAGTTCATCTGGGTTTACAGTGTTGTATTTCGATTTAGACATTTTTTCAACTTCTGCACCGCAGATGTATTTGCCGTCTTCTTCTAAAATAAATTCGGTATCTGCATATTCACCGTTTTTCCATTTTTTAAATTCTTCCCTGTTTAATTCGAAACCTTCAACAATGTTTACGTCGACATGTATTGGAGATACTTTTGTTTTATAAGTATTTATTTTACCATTTAATTTTACTTTAAAAAATTTATTTATTATATCAATAGCATCATCTCTAAATGTTATACCTCCAAGCTCATCTTTAGTTTCAAAATTTCTTAGCTTGGAAGAAATGCTGTTTGAAAGAAAAATAGATTTATCAGTTGCATAATCATTCTCTGTCTCTATTCCTTTAACAAGATATTCATCTAATCTATAAACAAATCTACTACTCCCCTGTATCATTCCTTGATTCACCAACTTTTTAAAAGGTTCGTCAAATCCAATGTAACCTAAGTCAAATAGGACTTTTGTCCACATCCGACTGTACAATAAATGCCCAACTGCATGTTCTGTACCGCCAACATAAACATCTACCTGGTTCCAATAATCGCTTGCTTTTCTGTCGCAAAAAGTTTCGGTATTTGTTGGATCCATATAACGCAAAAAATACCATGACGAACCTGCATAGCCGGGCATGGTGGAGGTTTCTCTTCGCCCATTTTCTGTACTCACCCAATTTTCCATATTCGCCAATGGGCCTTCACCATTTGGTCCGGGGCCGTATTTTTCAACATATGGAAGTTCTAATGGCAATTCGTTTTCATTTAAGGTAATCGCTATTTCATCTTCCCAAATAATAGGAAACGGCTCGCCCCAATATCGTTGGCGACTAAAGCCTGCATCTCTCATGCGGTAATTTACTTTTCGCTTTCCTATACCTAATTCTTCTATTTTATTAATGGCAACAGCAATGGCATCTTTCATTAACATGCCATCTAAAAAGCCGGAGTTTTGTAATGTGGCATCTTTAGTTGAGTTGGCTTCGTCGCCATTATAATGTTCACCAATAATATTTGTAATGGGAATATCAAAATGTTTTGCAAATGCAAAATCACGTTGATCCCCGCAAGGCACCGCCATTATTGCACCGGTACCATAACCTGCCAATACATACTCTGCAATCCATACCGGTATTGGCTTTCCATTAAATGGGTTTGTACCATAGGCACCCGTAAAGCAACCAGTAATTTGTTTTACTTCGCTCTGGCGCTCACGGTCGCTGCGACTTTTTACATAAGTCAGGTATTCATCTATGGCTGATTTTTGTTTATCAGAAACCAAACTATTTACAATTGGATGTTCTGGTGCAACAACTAAAAAATCGACTCCAAAAATAGTATCGGGTCTGGTAGTATAAACTTTAATAGATAATTCCAAATCCTTAATTCCAAATTCCATTTCTGCCCCATCACTCTTCCCAATCCAGTTTCGCTGCATTTCTTTCATGGCATCGCTAAACTGAACTGTTTCCAGGCCTTGCAATAAACGATCTGCATAAGCTGTGATGCGTAAATACCACTGGCGCATTTTCTTTTTTTCTACAGGGTGACCACCACGTTCGCTCACACCATTTACTACTTCGTCATTTGCTAAAACGGTTCCCAAAGCTTCGCACCAGTTTACCTCTCCAAACTTAGAAAATGCCAGGCGGCGTTTCATTAAAATACCTGCCTGTTCTTTATCTGAGAATGCATTCCATTGCTCTGCTGTAAAACTGCTGCCACCTTTCGTTTCGTATTTTTTTATTAACTCCGTAATTGGTTTTGCCTGCTTGCAGGTATTACAGAAATAGGAATTGAACAATTCTAAAAATATCTTTTGTGTCCACTTGTAATAGGAAGGATCGCTTGTGCGCACTTCTCTACTCCAGTCGTAGCAGAAACCAATTTTATCGAGCTGCGCTTTAAAAGTTTCAATATTTTTTTCGGTGGTTACAGCAGGGTGTTGCCCGGTTTCCAATGCATATTGTTCTGCAGGTAAACCAAAACTATCAAAACCCATAGGATGCAGCACATTAAAGCCTTTCAGCCTTTTGTAGCGGCTATAAATGTCGCTAGCAATATAACCCAACGGATGACCTACATGCAACCCTGCACCACTTGGGTAAGGAAACATATCCAACACATAGAAGGATGGTTTTGGAGAGTCGTTGCTTACTTTATAAGCATTGGTATCTTTCCATTTTTGTTGCCACTTCTTTTCTATTTCTCTAAAATTGTATTCCATGTTTATAATCTTTTACCGCAAATGCACGAAGGCGCTAATGGTGTTATTTTAATAGCTTCGCTATTTAGTTTGGTTTTATACATTCGTTAATATGGCATCTTCATTGGCGTCGCACGTTTCATCATTATATCTCTTTTCGTCTTTTATTGATGCGGATATCTTACCACAGAGTTTAATGAGTTTAAGGGATGAGTTTCACAGATTTTTTCAATTAAATCCCTGTGGTAACAATGAGGATAATAAAAAAGAAAAATATTCAAATCAAAACTATTTCAACTCGGTGTATAACTCATTAAACTCTGCGGTTAAAAATCAAAAAACTTTTTAACAAATTAATAAGCAGCGTTTGTGCGCAGCATAAAATATATTTGAGCATCAAACTGCTGTTAGCGTTCAAAAATAAACTAAACAATACAAAAACCTTTATTTTTGTCGGCAACCCTTCATAAATTTCTAACACAAATATTTACAACATGGCGCAATTAGGAAAAGGATCGAGTAAAAAAGGAACAACTAGTTATATAGGTGCCATTATAGGAGTATCGTTGGTGTTGTTTTTATTTGGAATTGTAGGCTGGTTTTTTTTAAATCTCCGTAAAACGGGCGATTATTTTAAGGAGAGTATTCAGGTGCATACCTATTTAAACAGAGATGCTTCAAAAAATAAAATTGACAGCCTGACCCACTACATAGCTGCATTGCCGTATGCAAACAGGGTTGAATATGTTACGAAAGAAAAAGCGATGCAAAAATGGAATAAGGAGAATGATACTACCTGGAAACAGTTTTTAAGTAACAATCCCTTACCGGAAAGTGTAGATTTTTATGTGAAGGCTGACCATGTTGAGCAGGATAGTTTGAACATGCTGGCTACAAACCTGCAAACAAGTTATCCGGGAGTGATTTCGGAATTTCAATTTCCCACAGAGACAGTAACGAAGGTGAGCAAATTTGTAAAAACTGTGGGGTTGATATTTTTAGTTACAGCTGTAATACTTACAACTCTGGTGGTTTTTTCAATTGATAATACCATCAGGTTAGCCATGTACAGCAACCGGTTTATTATAAAAACCATGCAAATGGTTGGTGCAACCAGATGGTTTATTGCACGCCCCATTAATAGGCGTGCCATTATAAATGGATTGATTGCATCTTTTATTGCCATTACGGCTGTGTGGGGTTGTGTACTGCTGATTGAAAAGTTTAGACCGGAATTTAAAGTGCTGCATGACAATAATGGCTTACTCATATTGTTTGGCATAATTATTTTTATGGGCATTGCTATTACATTGCTGAGCACACACAGGGCGGTAATAAAATATTTGCGCATGAAGCTGGATGATCTTTATTAATACAAACACTTTATATTGCAACTTTAATTATAAATTATGCTGAAAGAAAAGAACGAAAAAACAATTGTAATTAATAACCTTTTTGGGAAGGAAAATTACATGTGGATGTTAGCAGGGATCGTAGTGATTGTGCTTGGTTTTATTTTAATGGCAGGAGGTAAAAGTGCTGATCCAAAGATATTTGACCCAAAAGAAGTGTACAGTACAACCCGTATTACTATTGCGCCACTGCTTATTATTATTGGGTTTATTTTAGAAATTGTAGGTATAATGAAGAAGCCGAAAGGGGTGGCTTAGATTTTAGATAAAAGATTTTAGGCAAAAGATTTTGAGCGCAGAGGGATAATATTCTTGCTGCGTTTTTTTATAACTATATCATTATTTTAAGAAGTTAAAAAACTAAAAATGACTTTATTTCAATCCATTGTAATTGCTATTGTTGAAGGACTTACAGAATTTTTACCAGTCTCCTCCACCGGGCACATGATTATAGCAGAGCGTTTGTTGCATGTATCCGAAACTGATTTTATAAAAGTTTTTACCGTAGCAATACAGCTCGGTGCCATACTTGCTGTGGTAGTTTTATATTGGAAAAAGTTTTTTGATTTTAGTAAATGGCAGTTTTATGTAAAACTTATTATTGGTGTTATCCCTGCAATTATACTTGGGTTTTTATTTTCGAAAAAAATAGATGTCATGCTTGATAGTGCAATCACAGTTGCCGTTGCTTTGCTGGTAGGCGGTATTATATTATTATTTGTAGATAAACTTTTTACCCGCCCACGTATACATACCGAAGCAGAAATAAAACCCATGAATGCATTTATTATTGGTATATGGCAATGCCTTGCAATGATACCCGGAGTAAGCCGTAGTGCTGCTTCTATTATTGGTGGTATGCAACAAAAACTTACCCGTAGCGAAGCTGCAGAGTTTTCATTCTTTCTTGCAGTACCTACTATGCTTGCTGCAACCGGTTACAAATTGTTGAAGTATTACAAAGAATCTGGTGGTTTTTCAAAAGAAGAGATAAAGTTACTGGCTGTTGGAAATGTGATCGCATTTTTGGTAGCAATTGTAGCTATAAAATTCTTTATAAATTTTGTTAAGAAATATGGTTTTAAAGTTTGGGGAATTTATAGAATTATTGTAGGGGTTGTATTGCTTATTTTAATTTACAACGGTTTCATAAAAGGATAGGAATTTTTTTTACCGCGGAGAAAAGAGATAGGGGGGTTTTCGCAGAGATAAATCTTCACGATAAATTCTTTTTGAAAATATTATACCTGGGTAAACTCTTTTCACTCGTTCACTCTGCTGTGAAACTACTTTGAATATCTCTGGTTTTTTCTTTATTTTCATTACTCAATTTTTACCATGCAAACTGCTTCTAAAAAAATAGTGAACGGGTGGGCCATGTACGATTGGGCAAATTCTGTTTATAATCTTGTAATTACAACCACTTTTTTTCCTGCCTATTATGCAGCTATGACGGGGCTTGAAAAATACCCCAATGGAATAAAATTTCTTGGTAGAACCTATGTAAATACTGAGTTAAAAGACTATGTACTTGCAGTTGGATTTTTAATAGTTGCAGCAATATCTCCTATACTTTCTTCCATAGCAGATTATAAAGGCAACAAGAAAAATTTTATGCAATTTTTCTGTTACATCGGTGCTGCAAGTTGTTCGCTCATGTACTTTTTCGATGATCATCATATCACCTTAGGCCTCATGTGCTTTATGTTTGCAGGTATTGGATTTTATGGTAGTCAGGTATTTTACAATTCTTACTTGCCCGAAATTTCTTCTGAAAAAGATATGGATCGCATCAGTGCAAAAGGTTATTCGCTTGGTTATATTGGTAGCGTAATTATGCAAATGATTGGGTTTGGGTTGGTAATTATGATGCCCAATGATTCATTGCCTCTAAAACTTACATTTTTATTAGTTGGTGTATGGTGGGTGGCGTTTGCACAAATAACTTTTAGAGCCTTACCCACCACAGCAAAGGCAGAAATAAAAAGTAAGACGAATGTGTTTGCAAATGGATTTATAGAACTAAAGAAAGTATGGTTTCAGGTAAAGCACATGCCGGTTTTGAAGCGTTATTTAGCAGCTTTCTTTTTTTATAGTATGGGTGTACAAACTGTAATGCTTGTAGCCATCGATTTTGGTATAAAAGAATTAAAACTTGCAAATGATAAACTTATCATTACTGCTGTGCTCATTCAGTTGGTAGCAATAGCCGGGGCAATAATGATGAGTAAACTTTCAGAAAAATTCGGTAATATTAAAGTGCTCATTTTTACAGTGCTACTCTGGATATCAGTATGTATTGCAGGTTATTTTATTACAACAGAAATCCATTTTTACATCATAGCATCGCTTGTAGGGTTAGTGATGGGTGGCATACAATCATTGAGCAGAAGCACTTACAGCAAAATGATGCCCGAAACAAAAGATACTGCATCGTTCTTTAGTTTTTACGATATCACTGAAAAATTTGCTATTGTAATTGGTTTATTTACTTTTGGCATTATTGAAGGGTTGTACAGTATCAGAGAATCTATATTATCGCTCGTGCTGTTTTTTGTAATAGGATTTATATTTCTCTTACTTACTGAAGCAAAACAAAAATTAAATAAAATAACTACTTTGTTATGAAGTTATACAGCGTAAATGCAGGGCATTTTAAATTGGATGGTGGAGCAATGTTTGGTGTGGTACCAAAAAGTATGTGGAACAAAATAAACCCTGCAGATGAAAACAATATGTGTAGCTGGGCATTGCGTTGTTTGCTTATTGAAGATGAAGGACGATTGATTTTGGTTGATACAGGTATGGGTAATAAACAGGATTTAAAATTCTTTGGTCATTACTTTATGCATGGCGATGATACGCTGGAAAAATCGTTGGCAAAACATGGTTTTACAAAAGATGATATTACTGATGTGTTGCTTACGCATCTTCATTTTGATCATTGTGGTGGTGCAATAGAAAATGTAAATGACACCCTTGTGCCAGCTTTTAAAAACGCCACTTATTGGAGCAATGCAAGGCATTGGAAATGGGCCACAGAACCAAACGACAGAGAAAAAGCATCTTTCTTAAAAGAAAATATTTTACCTATTCAACAAAGTGGTAAACTAAAATTTATAGAAGAACACCC
>JAYUZL010000238.1:0-14158 GCA_043751875.1 Ferruginibacter sp. | reverse complement strand
GGATCTGAACATAATGATGCCATTCAAAATGTGGATGGACTTACCCTTACCAACCATGCCGGAGGTATATCAGGAGGTATTACAAATGGTAATGATATTATATTTAGAATTGCTGTAAAACCAACTTCTTCCACACCTAAACCTCAGCAAACTTTTAATAAAGCTACAGAAGCAGTAGAAACTTTTTCTGTAAAGGGCCGTCATGATTTATGCATTGCATTGCGTGTACCCGTGGTGCTGGAAGCAGTAACCGCAATAACTATTGTTGATCTTTTATTGTTGGAACAAAAAACAGCTAGGGTTCGCTAAAAACCTTTATTACCTCACAATATATAATTAAAAATCTATGCCTTTTAAGAGGTATTTATGATGTTAATCTCACATCAATAAATTGCAATCCTTTTTGGTTTATACTTTGTCGGTGGACCTTGAGCATTCCCTGAAATAAAACACATTAACAACGTAGATTAGAGCGATATACGCTTGGTCTGCAGATAAACAGTAGAAGCGAATTAAATTATATATATTGTTGGTATTCTTCCAGTATTTAATTTACCTCTAGTTCATCCACAAATAACCAAGCTGCAGTTCCTGCACCCGGGTTGCCTGTTGGTATGATACCATAATTTTCTGCAATAATTTTAATGTACCTGGCTTTTACTATTTTTTGTAGGGAAGAGAAAGTTATTTTATTTATAACATTGCTGCTGCCTTCAGCAGTAAGTATTTCATCTTGCGGAAGGGTAAAGTTTATTCCATCATTGCTTACCAAAACTTTTATGCTATTTTGTTTGGGTGGATATATCCAACTGGCTGGTCGGGTAAAAGTATGTAATCGTACTTCGCTGATATCAGTTGTTTCACCAAAATCAATTATTGCTTCCAAATCTTTACCTAAAAAACCAAGAAATTCTGCAGATTTTGCCATACCTCTACTGTTCTGTATTCCGTCAACCAATGAAAAAGGGCCGCTGCCACTATAAGAATTGTTTGGTTCATTTTTTAAAGTTATTGGTTTGCCACTTGCTTTATTTATTTTGAAGTCTTGCTTAATCCATTTACCATTTATAGAACCTTTTTTATCAGCTGTTGCAGCTTCATACTCGCCGGTTTCATTTATTAAAACCGGAGTTGTATAATTTTTAACTGCCTTGCCATTACTTTTTAAAAGTATAATTCCATCCTTATTTTTCGTTTCCAGTTTCCAGGCTATTTTATTGCCGGGCTTTTTTATTACGGTACCTTTTAAATCAAAATAGGCAGTGCTGTAATTATATCCCGTAGCCTTATATCTTTCTAATATGAAAGGTAAACGTTTTTCAAAACCTTCAAAATTACGTTTCCCTTTTGCGCTCCATAAAACTTCTGCCAATGCAGCAATACGGGGCAAAACCATGTATTCCAATTTGCTTTCGTTCGTAATATATTCTGTCCATACATTTCCCTGTGCGCCTAATATATGTTTTGCTTCTGTAGCAGAAAGTGTAGGGGGAACCGGTTCAAAATCATATACTTTTTCCAGCGGTAAATAACCGCCAATGGTAATGCTGTCTTCGTTGCTGTTTTGTGAGTGATCAAAATAACAATGGCTCCCCGGCGTCATCACTACATCATGATTTTCTTTTGCTGCTGCAATTCCGCCTTCCGTGCCCCGCCAGCTCATTACCGCTGCATTTGGTGCAAGGCCTCCTTCTAAAATTTCATCCCACCCAATTATTTTTTTGCCTTTGCTGTTTACATATTTTTCTATGCGTTGTATAAAATAACTCTGCAAACCGTGTTCATCTTTTAGGTTTTTATCTTTTATTAATTGCTGACAAAACGACGATCGTTTCCAGTTCTCTTTTGGGCATTCATCTCCGCCGATATGAATATATTTGGAAGGGAATAAAGGCATTACTTCATCAAGTACATTTTCAATAAAATTAAAAGTATAATCTGTTGGAATAAATACGTCATTAAAAACGCCCCATGTTTGTTGGATTTGTTTCCCCATGCGGCTTCCCGCCCAAGCTGTGGTTGAATCTATTTGTGTATCCTCATTTGGGAAACAACTTAATTGAGGGTAAGCCGCAATAGCTGCAGATGCATGACCTGGCATTTCAATTTCTGGAATTACAGTAATGTATCTATCTCCCGCATATTGCACAATTTCCTTTATTTGCTCCTGTGTGTAATAACCGCCGTAACGCAAGCCATCATTGTCTGTGCCCGGATAACGACCAATGATGGTTCCGTTTCTGTAACCACCAATTTGAGTAAGTAAAGGGTACTTTTTTATTTCAATTCGCCAGCCCTGGTCATCTGTTAAGTGCCAGTGAAAAGTATTGTACTTGTGCATGGCTAGCAGATCAATATATCTTTTTATAAATGCCACGGGAAAGAAATGCCTGGACACATCCAAATGCATTCCACGATAAGAAAATCTTGCTGCATCTTTAATGGATAGTTGGGGAATTGAAAAGGATTGTGTTATTTTTTTTACAGGTAATAGTTGCAAAAGAGTTTGAATTCCATTAAAAAGTAAAGCAGTTTCAGTAGTTGATAAACGAATTTTTGTTTTAGATACCTGTAACGAATAACCATCTTTAAGAAGGTCATCTGTACTTAAAATAAACTCAATACTTTTTTTATTGAGAAGGGTTTGGTTTTCATTGTACAAAACGCTTTTTAAAGATAATCCTGTCAGGATTTTTAACTGTTCATTAAAGTATTTAACCAGTTTTTCTGTGCCTTTGCTGTAAATTATATTTGTTGCAGAGGATAATTCAAAATAACCCTTTCCTATTGTAACATCATTAGGATAGGGAACTACATTTATTTGATTTTGCGAATAGGAAAATTTGCAACTTAAAGTTGCTGCTACAAGACAAAAGAGTTTTATCATACTAATATTTTAATACAGGTAAAATGATTTTGCTTGCATTTTTTTTATCATGATAAATACGGATACTTGCTTTCTGAAAATCACTTTCATCCGCATCAGGAATGCGCATAAATTTTTGAGGATTTCTGTCAACCAAAGGAAACCAGCTGCTTTGTATTTGGACCATTATTTTATGTCCTTTTTTAAAAGTATGTGCTACATCATTTAAATCAAATTTTACGTTGGTAACCTTATTTGGTGTAAATGGCTTTGGTGTTGAAAAACTTTCTCTAAATTTTCCACGCATTACTTCGGCACGTACCAGTCTTTGTAAACCTGCCATTTCAGTTTCTTTAGGTACAAAAAAAGGTACCGGCTCATTAGCTGGCAGTACATCTATAAGCTTCACAATAAAATCAGCATCTGTAGTGGACAAAGACACCTGTAAGTCAGCAATTATTTTCCCGGCAAGTGTTATATCTTTTTTTAAAACATCGGTTTCAAACAAAACAACATCTTTTCTTTCTGCAGCAAAGCGCTGGTCTTCCGCCATGTATTCATTATTTCTGTTGCCTTGAATTAATTTTGTATACGGAACAGGACTTGAAGGGTCGCTAACATATTCATCATAGTTATTTGCAAGCGTTGGTTTTGACTTTGAAAGCTTTTTGTTGCGCTGTAAAAAATAAGTTGTTGCAACAGTTTCTTTCGGTGGCCATACGCTGTACTGTTTCCACTTATTGGTTCCTGTTTCAAAAACAGTTGCTTCTGCAGCATAAAAATTGCCTTTGTCTTTTAAGTAATAATTAAAGAACATTGTTTCCAAACTATCCTGATAATATTTACTGGTGTTGGCATTAAAATCATGTGTTGCAAATTTACTCCAATCAGCTCCAGCCCAAGATCCATGTGTCCATGGTCCCATAACAAGATGATTTTTATTTTCCGGATTTTGCTTTTCAATTGCTTTATAAGTATTAAGGGCACCATAAAGATCTTCTGCATCAAACCAGCCGCCAACAACCATTACAGCAGGTCTTATATTTTTCAGATAAGGGCGGATGTTTCTAGCTTTCCAGTAATCGTCGTAGGTATCATGCTGCAAATATTCATTCCATATATAACTTCTATTGTTAAAATATGTTGCGGACTGTGTGTTTTTTAAAGGTCCTAATTTCAAGAAATAATCATACGCATCTTTTGTATTGTAGTCAAACATTTGAGAGCCGTAATCTTCAACAGGCATTTCTCTCTCCTTACCATAATAATTCATAAAACTAAAATTATCAAGTAAAAAAAATGCGCCGTTGTGGTTGGCATCATCTCCCAGAAATTCATCTGTAACCGGTGCCTGTGGGCTCACTGCTTTTATTGCAGGATGCGCATTTGGCAAAGATGCAGTGGCATAAAATCCGGGATAAGAAATGCCATACAAGCCTGCACGACCGTTGTTGTTCTTAATATTTTTAACAAGCCAGTCAACAGCATCATACGTATCACTGCTTTCATCTACATCATTGTTGTTTTTTTTGTTGGAAATATATGGTGTTACTTCCAGGTTAATTCCCTCACTCATGTAACGGCCACGAACATCCTGATAAACAAAAATGTATTTTTCCTTCATCAGGTTTGTATTAGGCCCAATACGTATTGCAAAATTGGTATCTCCATACGGCCCGGCTGAATAAGGCGTACGTTCAATTAAAAATGGATATTTTTCTGTTTGATCTTTTGGAATGTAGATGATGGTTTTCAATTTAATTCCATCTCTCATTACAATAGAGGTATCCAATTTAATAAAATTATCAATTACAAAATTATCTTTAACCTGCGCAGAAACAAATCCTGAATAAAAAAGAAGAACAGCAAAAATTATTTTAATCATATTAGTTTTTTAAAACCGGTAAAATGAATTTAGTTTGATTGCTACCGTTGTGATAAATTTTTATTGTAGCTTTTTTATAATCTTTTTCATCTGCTTTGTAAATGTTCATAAACTGTTGTGGGTTGCGGTCTGCAAGTGGAAACCAACTGCTTTGAATTTGTATCATTAACCTGTGACCCTTTTTAAAAGTATGCGCAACATCAGGCAAAGCATATTTTACAGTTGTAATTTTATTTGGCGTAAATGCTTCGGGTTTTTCAAAGCTATTGCGGTATTTCCCTCTCATTATTTCTCCTCTAACCAGCATTTCATATCCCCACATCGGATAATCTTTACCATTGTTTTTACTGCTGTCAGGGTATTTAAAATTATCAGGAAATACATCTATTATTTTAACTACAAAATCCGCATCAGTTGTAGAAATTGCTGTTGCTATGTCAGCAATTACGGGACCTGCCAAGGTTAGATCATTTTCTAAAACAGCTGTTTTAAAAGTTAATACATCTGGTCTGCGCTCTGCAAAACGCTGGTCGTCTGTCATATATTCTCTTGTGCGTCTGTTATGTACGTCTTCGGTATAAGGAACCGGATGAGCAGGGTCGCTAACATATTCCGAAAACATATTTTTTGAATTTTCTGCGTTAAAAGAAAGCACTCCGTTATCTGTAATAAATAAACTTGTATTAGCAACTTCAGCCGGCGGCCATTTTTGTAATTTTTTCCAGTTATTTTCTCCTGTAAAAAATATGTTTGCCTCAGCAATATCTTTTACTGATCCTTTATTTTTTAAATAATAATTAAAGAAGGGAACTTCTATATTATTTTGAAAGTATTCAGATGTGTTCGAAAGAAATCTTGCATTACCCAAAAAACTTCCTTCTCTGCTCCATTGCCCATGGTACCAGGGTCCCATAACTATGCTTGAAGTTGATTGTGGACTTTGCTTTTCGGCTGCTTTGTATGCATTCCAAGCTCCAAAACAATCTTCGGCATCAAACAAACCACCTACCCACAACATGGCTGGTTTTACATTATATAATCCATTGCGTGCATTGCGTGCCTGCCACCATGCATCGTAATTTGGGTGTTCATACATTTGGTGCCAGAACTTTATGCTGTCGCCAATAATTCTATCCAGATTCTTAGGTGTTCCCTGCTCCAGATAAAATTTGTAATTATCCTTTACATCAGTTTTAAAACCTTCTCCGTAATCCATTGTTGGTTTTGGGTGAGGTTTCCCAAATGTTGGGTAAAAAGAAAATCCATCCATGGCAAAAAATGCACCGTTGTGGTGAAAATCATCACCAATAAACCAATCGGTAACAGGTGCCTGCGGGCTTACAGCTTTAAGTGCAGGGTGGTTGCTTAGCGCAGCTTCTGTTGAATAAAAGCCCGGATAAGATGTACCAAAAACACCTGCATTTCCATTGTTGTTTTCTATATTTTTCACCATCCAGTCAATAGCATCATACGTATCACTGGCTTCATCTATTTCCTTTCTTTTTTTATTTTTATTAAAGGGGCGTACATCTTCAAAAACACCTTCGCTCATGTAACGGCCACGAACATCCTGCGTTACAAAAATATAATTCTCCTTTATGTAAGCAGTTTTGTAACCTGACCATATTTGTGCATACTTGTCTTCTCCATAAGGTGCGCAGGAGTAAGGAGTTCTTGTAATTAAGAATGGATGTTTTTCTGATTTGTCATTTGGTAAATAAAAAGACGTAAAAAGCTTTACACCATCTCTCATGCTGATGTAAATTTCTTTTTTAGTGTAATTTTCTTTAAAATATTTTTCATTTATTTCCTGGGCAGCAGCGCAAAATGAAATTACCAAAAACATGGCTGTAGATACTAATTTGTACATTGTGTATGTTTAAGTTGAACCCTCAATGTAATAAAACATAATTGCTTTACCATGAATAATGATGAAAGGTTAGTAGAACGTTTTTTTGAGGCATTTCAAAAACTGGATGCAAAAGAAATGAATGCATGTTACAGTGATGATATAGCTTTCTACGATCCAATATTTGAGTTATTGCGGGGTGATCAAGCAAAAGCAATGTGGGAAATGCTTTGCAAAAATGCGAAGGATTTTGCCTTACAGTTTGATACCATTAAGAATTTAGATGATGGTTACTATACCTGTAACTGGACTGCTTCTTATACATTTTCTAAAACAGGAAGGAAGGTTATAAACATGTGCAAAGCCCATATGAAAATAGAAAATGGAGTTATAACAGAGCATAGCGATGGCTGGAGCCTGCTCAAATGGAGTTCACAAGCCTTCGGCTTTACAGGTAAACTTTTCGGTTGGACAGGTTTTTTTAGAAGGAAATTAAAAAATACAGCTAAACTAAATTTGATGCTATACATCGAAAATACCATTACTCAAACCAATGAGAATTACATAGACATTAATTAAAAAAAATCGGAAATGAATTTAATTCCATCTCCGATTAATCAATTTATAAAATATTTTTTTAGATTATTCCACTTTTGTTATTTTGATAATGTTAGTGGGTAAATGCATAGCAACCGGTGTACTTCCTGTATTTACAACTATATCATCTTTTTTTACAAATCCTCTTTGTTTCAAAACTTCAATCTGGTCAAAAATAATATCATCAAGGCTTTCCTCCTCGCCATAATAAAATGCCCGAACACCCCAACTCAAGCTAAGCTGGCTGATAAGTGTATGTTCTTTACTAAAAATATAAAGCGGAGATTTTGGTCGGTAACTGCTCAACATAAAAGCTGTATACCCGCTTTGTGTCATGCCTATAAGAGCTGTAGCCTGTCCATCTTTGGCGAGTTTGCAGGCGCTGTAACAAATGGCATCGCTCACAAAAGAAGGAGAGTGAGGTTGTGGTTTTAGAATATCATCCCGGTCATAATCATAAACCGTTTTTTCTACTTCCATTATAATTTTGCTCATCGTTTCTACCACAAGTGTAGGATAAAGGCCTGTAGCTGTTTCACCGCTAAGCATTACTGCATCTGCACCTTCAAGTACCGCATTGGCTACATCACTTACTTCGCTTCTGTTTGGCTTTGTACGGTCAAGCATACTTTCCATCATTTGTGTTGCAACAATTACCGGCTTTGCACGGTGCATACACTTTCTGATGATATCTTTTTGTATAACCGGTACCTGTTCAATTGGAACTTCAACACCAAGATCACCACGGGCAACCATTACGCCATCACTTTCAACAATAATATCCCGCAGGTTTTTTAAAGCTTCCGGCATTTCTATTTTAGCAATAACTTTTATTTTGCTGTCGTTTGCTTTTAAAATCTTTTTTAGGTTGATGATATCTTCAGCTTTTCTAACAAAAGAAAGTGCAACCCAATCAAGTTTTTGTGCAATAATAAATTCAAGATCGGCAAAATCTTTTTCAGTCATAGAAGGCATTGTAAGCACACTATCCGGAAGATTAACTCCCTTTTTCGGAGTAAGTATGCCACCCAATGTTACCCGCATCAAAACTTCTTTTTCATTCAATACTTTCAGTACACTCAACTCCATTTTACCATCATCCAAAAAAATACGCTCTCCTATTTTTACATCCGTAGTAAGATTTGGGTAAGAAACATAAATTTTTTCATTTGTACCTACCATTTTTTCAATGGTAAAAATAAATTCATCGCCTTCTTTTAAAATAAGCTTACCATTTTCCAATTCTCCTACGCGTAATTTTGGGCCTTGTAAATCTCCTAGAATTGCTATGTTGTAAGGCTCCTCTTTAATAATTCTTCTTACATGGTTAATTACAGCTAGTTTATCTTCATAAGAACCATGTGAAAAATTTAAACGAAAAACATTTACACCGGCTTTTACAAGCGACAATAATTTTTCGTACGTATCACATGCCGGTCCAACCGTTGCCACAATTTTTGTTCTTTTTTGAGAGTGTTGAATTCCTGCTTCCTTATCCATATCAGCGTGCAGGTATTTTGTAAGATTTTTTGACATTTTTATAAATTAGTTGGTTTAAATATTATTTGAAAAGTCGGTCTTTACGTAGCAAGAATTTTTACAATTTTCATCCACTCTTCACTTATACGTTGTTTCTTTTTTACAGCCTCATCCAAGGGTGTATAATTCATTTTATTATTTACAATACCTATAAAAACATTAAATCTATTTTCTAAAAAACATTCAACAGCATGATATCCCATACGGCTTGCAATAACCCTGTCAAAACAACTTGGCGAGCCACCTCTTTGTATGTGACCGAGAATACAAACTCTTAGGTCCTGATCAGGTATTTCCTTTTTTATATGTTTTGCCAATTCATCTGCTCCACCAAATTCCTCTCCTTCTGCAACCACTATCATGTTCACAAGTTTTTTTCTTCGTTGTTTTTCTTTTAAAGATGAAATTAAATCAATATAACTGGTTTTCCTTTCCGGAATAAGAATATGCTCGGCCCCTGTTGAAATGCCGCTGTGCAAGGCAATGTAGCCTGCATCTCTACCCATCACTTCAATAATAAAAAGCCTGTCATGCGCATCTGCAGTATCACGTATTTTATCAATGGCTTCTACGGCAGTATTTACCGCTGTATCAAATCCAATTGTAAAATCGGTACCTGCAATATCTTTATCAATTGTGCCTGGTAAACCAATACAGGGAATATCATACTCATTGCTAAAAATCTGTGCGCCCCTAAAACTTCCATCACCACCAATAATTACCAATCCTTCAATACCATGTTTTTTTAAGTTCTCATAGGCGAGTGCTCTTCCTTCTTTAGTTAAAAATTCGTTTGATCGGCTTGTTTTTAAAATTGTACCTCCACGTTGAATAATATTGGCTACACTGCGACTTTCCATTTTTTGTATTTCGCCTTCTACCATTCCGCTGTAACCACGCATGATGCCATACACTTCCATACCGTGGTATATGCCGGTCCTTACAACAGCACGTATAGCTGCATTCATTCCGGGACTATCACCACCACTTGTAAGTACGCCGATTTTTGTAATTTGTTTCTTCATTAATATATCTGTTCAGGTTAATTTCTATGTTTTTTTTACATTCTCTCAGGCACATGTGCACCTAATAACTGCATACCACTTTTTAAAATATTAGCGGTGAGCGTAGCAAGTTTTAAACGCACCTGCTTTTTTTCCTCATTCTCAGCTTTGCCGATTGATAATTCACTGTAAAAAGAATTAAATGTTTTTGCTAAGGTGAAGATATAGCCTGCCACTTTTGATGGATCCATTTCTTTTCCTGCTTCCAATAGTATTGAAGGGAACTGCTCTGCAACAACTGCAATCGCTTTTTCACTTTTTAAGAGTGGCGATGATATTTTTTGTGTTGGTTCAAAAGCTTCTTTTCTTAAAATACTTTTTATGCGTGCATAAGTATATTGTACAAAAGGTCCTGTAAAACCATGAAAATCGATTGACTCTTCAGGATTAAATATCATTCTCTTTTTAGGATCTACCCTTAGCAAATAAAACTTCATTGCACCTAAGCCGATTGTATTATAAAGTTCCACCAGTTCTTCAGAAGTGAAATCTTTTACTTTACCCAGTTCTTCTGTATGCCTGCGAGCAGTATTTATCATTTCAGCTACCAATTCATCTGCATCAACAACCGTTCCTTCGCGGCTTTTCATTTTTCCACTAGGTAATTCTACCATTCCATAACTTAAATGTTGTATAGCATCAGCCGATGCAACACCCAGCTTTTGAGCAATTAATTTAAGCACTTTCATATGGTAATTTTGCTCATCGCCAATTACATAAATGCTTTCATCTATATTGTATTCATCATTTTTTTGTTGTGCAAGTCCAATATCCTGCGTTATGTAAACACTGGTTCCATCTTTTCGCAAAACGAGTTTTTCATCAAGCCCATCCTCGGTAAGGTCTATCCATACACTGCCATCCTCTTTTTTGTAAAACACATTCTTTTCTAATCCTAACACCACAATTTTTTTACCTAATAAATAAGTGTTGCTTTCGTAATAAGTTTTGTCAAAATCGCTTCCAATATTTTTATAAGTAACATCAAAACCTTCATAAACCCATCCATTCATTGTTCTCCATAATTCCATTATATCAGGCTTGCCTGCCTCCCAGTCATGCAGCATTTGTTGTGTTGCCAACATAATAGGAGCGTGCTTTTCAGCATCTTTTTGTGTTATACCTGTTGCAACTAATGCGGCAATCTGTATTTTATGTTCGTCATTAAATTTTACATAATATTCTCCTACAAAATGATCGCCCTTGGTGTTTGTAGTTTGAGGTGTTGCACCATTTGCAAACATTTGCCAGGCAATCATACTTTTGCATATATGAATGCCTCTGTCGTTTACGATGCAACTTTTAAAAACTTTGTATCCGCAGGCTTTTAAGATTTCAGCAACGGACCATCCCAAAAAATTATTTCTTAAATGCCCAAGGTGAATGGGCTTGTTGGTGTTAGGCGATGAATATTCAACCATTACTTTTTTGCCGTTAATGGCATGTTTACCAAAACAAACATCTTCGTAATGCTCATTTACCAACTGCAGCCAAAAACCATCGGCTACAACAATATTTAAAAATCCTTTAATCACATTAAAACTTACAAAAAGACCGGGTTCGTTATTAAGTAGTTCACTGCCAAGTTCCTGCCCTAGCTCTTCAGGATTTTTTTTGATGGTTTTTAAAAGAGAAAATAATACAACGGTATAATCTCCTTCAAATTCAGGTTTTGTTTGATTTATCTGAAAATCTTTTTCAGTAAAAGGTTGGTTATAAAGGTTGGTCAAACTATTTACCACAGCTTTCTGCAACTTTATTACAATGCTCATATGTTCAAAAATAATGAAAAGAACATAAAAACCCTAATGGCACTATTTTCATAAGAATAAAGACATCTTCAAATCCAATTTGCAACATTCATTTTCCTACTATTATTTAGATGATAAATATTTTATTAAATTTAAATTATTATTTATTGGTTACTTTTGCGCCCATTTTAGATAATTATGATAAGTGTAAATAATGTATCCCTTGCCTATGGTAAAAGGGTTTTGTTCGACGAAGTAAATACCAGTTTTACCAAAGGAAACTGTTATGGAGTTATTGGCGCCAATGGTGCGGGTAAATCTACTTTTCTTAAAATAATAAGTGGTGAATTAGAACCTAATAAAGGGACGGTAAGTATTTCTCCGGGTGAAAGAATGGCAGTATTGGCTCAAAATCAGTTTGCATTTGATGAAATAACTGTATTGAATACGGTTTTGATGGGGCATGAAAAAATGTGGAAAATTCAGCACCAAAAAGATGCATTGTACGCAAAAGATGATTTTAGCGAATCTGATGGATTAAAAGCGGGTGAATTAGAAGAACAGTTTGGCGAAATGGGCGGTTATACTGCCGAAAGTGATGCAGCCACTTTGTTAAGCGAACTTGGTGTTAAAGATGAATTACATCAGGTTTTAATGAGAGATATAAGCGCAAATTTAAAAGTTAGGGTATTGCTTGCGCAGGCTCTATTTGGTAACCCAGATATTTTGTTGCTGGATGAACCTACGAACAATCTGGATGTGGAAACAATTGCCTGGCTGGAAAACTTTTTAGCGGATTATCAAAATATTGTTTTGGTTGTTAGCCATGACCGTCATTTTTTAGATGCAGTGTGCACGCATGTTGCAGATGTTGATAAAGGAAAAATAAAAATATATACAGGTAACTATACTTTTTGGTATGAGAGTTCTCAACTTGCATCGAGACAGGCATCAGATAAAAACAAGAAAGCAGAAGAAAAGAAGAAAGACTTACTTGAATTTATTGCACGTTTTTCTGCAAACGCAAGTAAAAGTAAGCAGGCAACAAGTAGAAAAAAGGCATTGGATAAATTGGTTTTTGAAGACATTACCGCAAGTAGCAGAAAGTATCCAGGCATAATATTTAAACCCGAGCGTGAAGCAGGAAACGATATTTTGAAGGTAGAAAATCTTTCTAAAAAAGTAGACGGTAAATATCTTTTTAAAAATTTAAATTTCGATATTCAGAAAACTGATAAAGTTGCATTTCTAAGCCGTGACCCAATGGCACTTACCACTTTTTTTGAAGTGATAAACGGTAAAATTTCTGCAGATAGCGGAAAGTTTATTTGGGGAACAACTATTACCACCGCTTATTTACCGAACGACAATACAGAATTTTTTGAAGGAAGTGATCTTAACTTAATGGACTGGTTGCGTCAATATGTTCCTTCACATACAAAAGATGTAGATGAAGATTTTATACGTGGTTTTTTAGGAAAAATGTTGTTTACCGGGGATGAGATTTTGAAGAAAACAAATGTACTTAGTGGCGGAGAAAAAGTACGTTGTATGCTGAGTAAAATGATGTTGCAAAATCCAAATGTATTGATGTTGGATGAGCCTACAAACCATTTAGATCTGGAAAGTATTATTGCATTTAATGATAGTATGGTAAACTTTCCAGGAGTTGTGCAGCTTACAACGCATGATCACCAGTTTATGCAAACGGTCGCAAACAGAATTATTGAAATTACCCCTAAAGGCATGATTGATAAATTGATGAGCTATGATGAATATTTAGCAGATGAAAGGGTAAAAGAAGTAAAAGAAGAATTGTATAGCTAATATCAATTGCAATTTTAAACTTTGACCGACATATATTTGAAGCTGCTTACTAATATAATTGATGTGTTTTATCCGCCTTTTAAAAGGGTTATGCCGCTGCAAACTTTCCGTTATGCTGCATGCGGTGGCGGCAATACTCTAATGGGATTATTAATTTACTACATCGCTTTCCATTATATTTTTACGAAAGAGAATGCAGATTTTGGTTTGATGGTATTAAAACCTCACAATGCTGCATTGGCTATATCTTTTACAGCAAGTTTTATTGTAGGTTTTTTCCTCAACAAATATGTGGTATTTACTTCATCTATTATGCGGGGAAGAGTTCAACTCTTCCGCTATTTCCTTTCCTTTTTTTTGAACCTTGTTGTAAATTATTTTTTGCTAAAACTATTTGTTGAGGCATGGCATATAGAAGCATTTACCGCACAGGTTATTACAACTGTAATTATTATCACGCTTAGTTACTTAACTCAAAAACATTTTACGTTTAGAAATTAAATATGTTAGGAAGATATTTCTGCTTCAATCAAAAAGAAAAAAGTTGATGTCGTTTGTTATCTAAATTCCGAATTCAAATCTTAAAACTATAAATCCAATATAATAAAGTAAATGGTTTTCAAATCTCTTTAATACTTAATTTAAAAGGGGCTTTTCTCATTTAAAAGATCCTTCGATTTCCTACGTTCTGTAAAAAAAATTAAGGCAGGAACTTATGAATTCAAGTCAAAAGCAATATCCTGCCATTTTTGCACACATTTTCCATTGGCACAATGATTG
>JAYUZL010000237.1:0-12658 GCA_043751875.1 Ferruginibacter sp. | reverse complement strand
AACAGATGAAATTGTTCGTCGGTTTTTAAATAATTATACAGATAAAACCATTGCGGTAATCTCTGTTGATCCTAGCAAAAAGAAAACAGGTGGGGCCTTATTGGGCGATAGAATCAGAATGAATTCCATTTCATCGCCACGTGCTTATATGCGTAGCCTTGCTACAAGAGAAAGTGATAAAGCTTTGAGCCAATACGTAGCGGAAGCATTACAAATTTGTAAAAATGCCGGCTTCGATTTAATCATTTTAGAAAGCGCAGGTGTTGGGCAGAGTGATGCTTCTATTTTGGAACATTGCGACGTGAGTATGTACGTAATGACCCCTGAATATGGCGCACCCTCGCAGCTGGAAAAAATAAATATGCTGGATTATGCAGATGTTATTTGTCTGAATAAATTTGATAAAGCAGGTGCATTAGATGCTTTGCATGATGTGCGCAAACAATACAAACGCAATTATGGACTGTGGGATGCAAAAGATGAAGAACTTCCTGTTGTAGGTACCATTGCGGCACAGTTTAACGATGAAGGGGTTAATACATTATTTGATAAACTGATAAAAGTTATTGCGGCAAAAACCGGCAATGATTTTGGCTTACACGAAGCGTTTGCAAAAAGTGGGGGCATGGATGGTTCAATTATTCCACCTAAAAGAGTTCGTTATCTGGCAGAAATTTCTGAAACCATCGCTGAGTATGATTTGTGGGTGAAGGAACAAAGCGCTTTGGCAACCCAGTTGTATCAAATTGAGGGCGTACTAAAAACAGTGACTGTTGCTGAAACTGTGGCGGAATTGAATAAAATTAAAACCAACATTGAAGAAAAATTAACGCCGTCCAATAAAAAATTACTGAGTAACTGGTCCACAATTTTAGAAAGTTACAAACAGGAATTTTACGAATTTAAAGTAAGAGATAAAGTAATAAAACAACCGCTTACTTTTTCCAGTTTGTCAGGTACAAAAATTGCAAAAGTTATTTTGCCAAAATATAAAGATTGGGGAGATATTCTTACATGGCAGCTACAGGAAAACGTGCCCGGTGAATTTCCTTTTACTGCAGGCGTGTTCCCTTTAAAGAGAGAAGGAGAAGACCCTACAAGAATGTTTGCCGGCGAAGGTGGTCCCGAAAGAACCAATAGGCGTTTTCATTACGTAAGTGTAGGGCAGCCTGCAAAGCGACTCAGCACTGCATTTGACAGTGTTACGTTGTATGGTGAAGATCCGGCTCACAGACCGGATATTTATGGTAAAGTTGGAAACAGCGGTGTGAGTATTGCAACGGTTGATGATGCAAAAAAACTGTACAGCGGTTTCGATTTGTGCGATCCTAAAACTTCTGTGAGCATGACTATTAATGGGCCGGCACCAATGCTGTTGGCATTTTTTATGAATGCAGCCATAGATCAAATGTGCGAAAAATACATTATCGAAAATAACTTGCAAGATGAAGTAAATAAAATTATTGAGGCTAAATACAACATTAAATACTTACCAAAATACATTGGTGCTGATGGAAAAGAAGTAGCTCCAACATCAGGAAATTTTGCAGGGGTATTACCAGAAGGTAATGATGGACTTGGTTTGCGCTTACTTGGTTTAAGCGGAAACGAAGTATTACCTGGTGATGTTTATGCCAAGATCAAAGCAACAGCCTTATCCTCTGTTCGTGGTACTGTGCAGGCAGATATTTTAAAAGAAGACCAGGCCCAAAATACCTGTATTTTTTCTACAGAGTTTGCATTAAAATTAATGGGCGATGTGCAGGAATATTTTATTACAAACAAAATTCAAAATTTTTATAGTGTTAGTATCAGTGGTTATCATATTGCTGAAGCCGGTGCCAATCCTATAACACAGCTTGCATTTACTTTAAGCAACGGCTTTACTTTTGTGGAATATTATTTAAGCCGTGGAATGAACATCGATGATTTTGCACCTAATCTGTCTTTCTTTTTCAGCAATGGAATGGATCCTGAATATGCAGTAATTGGAAGAGTTGCCCGCCGCATTTGGGCAAAGGCAATGAAGTACAAATACAAGGCAAACGACCGCAGTCAAAAATTAAAATACCACATACAAACAAGTGGCAGAAGTTTGCATGCGCAGGAAATAGATTTCAACGACATCCGCACAACATTGCAGGCATTGTATGCTATTTATGACAACTGTAATTCTTTACATACAAATGCTTATGATGAAGCAATTACAACTCCTACCGAAGAAAGTGTGCGCCGTGCAATGGCTATTCAATTAATTATAAACAGAGAATTGGGTACAGCTAAAAATGAAAATCCAAACCAGGGATCTTTTTTAATTGAAGAAATGACTGACCTCGTAGAACAGGCTGTGCTGGCGGAGTTTGAAAGGATTACAGAACGTGGCGGCGTGTTGGGTGCTATGGAAAGAATGTACCAGCGTAATAAAATACAGGAAGAAAGTTTATATTACGAAACGCTCAAACATACAGGCGAATTTCCAATTGTGGGTGTAAATACTTTCTTAAATAAAAACGGATCGCCTACAATTTTGCCGGCAGAAGTTATACGTTCTACCACCGAAGAAAAAGAATTACAAATAACGATGCTGAATGCTTTTAAAGAAAGGCATAAAGAAAAAAGTGCAGATATGTTGGTGCGTTTGCAGGAAGTTGCCATAGCCAACGGCAATCTTTTTGAAGAGTTGATGGAAACAGTAAAACATTGTTCACTCGGCGAAATTACCAATGCATTGTATAGTGTTGGCGGGCAATACAGACGAAATATGTAATTGGTTTTTCTAAAAGACTTGGAGCAGGAACAGTAGAACTTTTGTCAGCATCTGTATCCTGCTGTCTGTAGTAGCCACTCATGCATGTAATTTTATAAATTAAAATTCATTTTTGTATTGGCTACTACTGTCCGTCAGGGCTAGTTTCAGCAATAGTAACTTTTTTCAACTTTTATCGACCTAGATTACTTTTCCGGAACACAATTAGGAACAGTTTTTCCTGCTTTCTTTTTGTTACCTATTTGTTCGTATCCGTCCCAACAGGGATCTGCTTTTTTGTTTGTAGCTGCTTTCTTTTTTGCAGCTTTTTTTGGAGCAGCTTTTTTTGTAGTTGCCATAAATATTTTTATAAATTGAATCAAAGAATAAGCCAAAATATTTTAGTAAAAAATTTACTTTTTTATTAAAATTAACGGGGACTTTCAGGTAAATAATTTCCCCTTAAATAACTACAAATAAGAAAGTGATGTATAAAGAAGGATAAAATTAAGACACTTCAGGTAGTTGTTACTTTACTTTTATTACGAGTAATATTGTTCTTCCTGTGCCTTCATTTTCCATAAGTTTTGATGAAATTAGTAAATCCTTACTTTTAGCGAAACGATCTTTATATTTAAAAGGAACATTCTTCATCGCAGTTTTTGTGACAAGCATATTAGTAATGTCTTTTTTTATTTCTACCGTTTTCCAAAAACTGTTATCGATTTTTAAAAGCTGTACTTCTGTTACATCAGCTTTTTTTAATTTAAATAAAGTCAAAAACATTTTGTTCGCTCTCAATATGCGTAATTCTGAATTTAAAATTACAAAAGCCGCATCCTGAACGGAGTCAAAAACAGTATGTATAAATTCATCGCTTTCAAGTAAAATCCCTTCAAGTTTTTTTTGTGTATTTATATTTTGAATTATTTTGATAATTGATTTTTCGCCTTCATCATTTTTCATCATGATGGCTTCTCCTAAAACCCAGACCGGAATACCATCTTTGTTTAGCAGATAATTATTATCACTAGACGAACCATATGCTAAAGTTCTTTTTACCTCAAGCGCAGGTTTGTTATCTTCCTTGTCCTTCGGTGTAAAAAGGATTTCAAAATTCTTTCCTGTTAAATTTTTTTTGCTGTAACCAAAAGCATTTAAAAAGCCCTTGTTTGCGTCTAATATTTTACCTGTATCGTCCATTAAAATAATAGAATTCTCTTTTGAATTTTTAAATATTTCATCAAAAAATCTGTCAGTTTTTATCATAGTACAATTTTTATCAATAATAAAGATAAAAGATAAACATATAGTGAGTCCGTTTTTGTGGAATTTTTTTATCTCTTTACTTTATTCAACACTTTACAGTCTTAATCTGAGGAGCTAATAAATTGGAACATGTTTTGGTTATAAAATAAAAAATTATTTATGAAAATACTTGCAAATAAAAACATTGCCATTCTTACAGATAATGGGTTTGAACAAATAGAACTTACATCTCCAAAATCGGCTTTGGAAGAAGCCGGCGCTACGGTTCATATTATCTCCCAACAGGATGTTGTAAAAGGTTGGGATCATGACCATTGGGGTTTAGAAATAAATGCCGATGTGAGTCTAAGCAATGCAAATCCCGAAGATTACGATGCTCTTCTGCTGCCTGGTGGCGTAATGAACCCGGATAAAATGAGAACAGAAAAAGCGTATGTAGATTTTGCTCAACATTTTTTAGAAACAGGCAAACCAATTGCTGCCATTTGCCATGCACCACAATTATTAATTGAAACAGGAATGCTGGCAGAAAGAAACATGACTTCTTACCCATCGTTAAAAACTGATTTAAAAAATGCCGGTGTAATTTGGGAAGATAAGGAAGTGGTTACCGACAATGGTTTGGTAACAAGCAGAAGCCCGGAGGATTTACCTGCGTTTAATAAAAAAATGATTGAAGAATTTGCAGAAGGGCAACACCTTTCAGAGGGTTCATTCAAACGAGGAACGACATCCATGGGTTAGAATATATTAATAATAAAAGGTTCAACAATTGTTGAACCTTTTATTTATGCTGTATCCGCCTGACTGTAACCGTTGTTCTCTTCGTCTTCTTCGCCAATTGCTTCATCAACATCATCATCTTCTGAGCCTGGGATGTCAAGATCTTCGCCTGTGTTATCTTCGGCTCCTGAAATTTCACTTGAAGAATCACCATCTTCATCTATGTTATCAAGGTGGGAATGTTTTAAATTTATTTCATCTTTTGATAAAGGGTTAATATGCATAGCTTCATCAAGCATTGCTTTTTCAGCAGGTGTAATAAAAGAATCATTGTCATTATCATCTGTATTATTCATATACTTTTGTTTTAAAATTAATGTTCAAACCATGTGCCGCAATTGGCATAATTTTATAACGTTCACTTTGTAAATCTTAAATATGAAAACATATTTATCGGCTATTATTGCAGCATTACTTTTCTTTTCATGCGCAGAAAGTGTTGATGAAGAAAAGGTAACAACGCCTGACTTAAAACCGAAAATTTCCGCTCCTGCATCTTTAAATGGCTGTTACGAAATGATTATTTCCAATGATACCGCCTCTATGAAAATTGAGCAAAATGGCAATGTGCTAAACGGTATACTTAACTATAAACGAAAAGACAAAGATAGCAACAAGGGAAATGTTAGTTTAACCAAAAACGGTAACAGAGCAGAAGGCTACTATACTTTTCAATCAGAGGGCAAAACTTCGGTTAGGCAAATTGTTTTTGAAATTAAAAATAACTCTTTTGCCGAAGGTTATGGTGATATTGAAATGAAAAACGATACGGCTGTTTTTAAATACCCTCATGCGCTTAATTATGAAGATAAACATGCGTTTAATAAAATTAACTGTAAATAAATTTCTTAGCATGAAGTTATTCGGCATCAGTTTTATAATTTTTGTATTTGTGTTTTATTCCTGCAGCCCCAAACCGTACAGCAACACAAATAAAGTTTATGCAAAACAGTCAAAATCATTTGCAAAAAGAATAGCTGCTGCACCTTTAAATCTTATTATAGCAGATTCTTTTAAAAGTTCATCCTTTAATGCCTACACAACCAACTTTGGTATAAGAAAGCCAAATATTGTTGTAATACACTACACAGCGCAAAACAGTTGCGAGCAAACGCTGCAAACCTTTACCAAACCTGCTACGCAGGTAAGTGCACACTATGTAATTTGTAAAGACGGTACGCTACACCATATGCTGAATGATTATTTACGGGCTTGGCATGCCGGGGTAGGTAAATGGGGAAATACTACTGATGTAAATTCAAACTCGATTGGGATTGAAATTGATAACAATGGTGTTGATAGTTTTTCAACTGCACAAATAAATACTTTATTGGGCGTTTTAGCTTTTCTAAAAAAAGAATATAATATTCCTGCTGAAAATTTTATTGGGCACAGCGATGTTGCACCTGCACGCAAGATTGATCCAGGATTGCTTTTTCCATGGAAAGCGTTATCAGAAAAAGGTTTTGGGTTTTGGTACAGCGATACCACCAATATAATTGTACCTCAAGATTTTAATATGAAATATGCACTAAAAATTATTGGGTATGATGTAACCAATCTTCAAAATGCCATAGGAGCTTTTAAAAGACATTATTTAAACTCAGCAAATAATAACCTTTTTACAAAGCCCGAAGAAAAAGTTTTATATGCAGTAGTGCAGAAATATTTAAACTGATTTACAGGTCGTTCAACAGTTCTTCCAATACTTTCTCTTCCAGTATTTTTCTCGATATAGTATTGTTTTCTTCGTGTCATTTTATTAGTCTGATGTAACCGCCTTCAATCTCAATTCCGGTTATGTCTCCATCATCAAAACAACAACAACCTGTATTAAAATACGATGGTTTTATGAGTTGTCGCTCTTTACCGGGAATGTTATTTGAAGGATGATTAAAATATCTTCCTGAAGCAAATACAGGAACATGAGGGTGACCCGTAATGAGCAAAAGATTTTGTTGAGCACCACTCCATTCACTCATCATAATATTATGCTTATTTCTTAATGAGAAATCATTACTGGGCTTATTGATGTTTATGTTTAAATAGCGCTGTAATGGCAGCCATAAATGCGCTACAATCCAAGTGCTGAAAGCATTGTTGTCACTCATGGTATCGCCCTGATGGCCATGGGTTAAAAAAACTTTTATTTCGCTTCCCACTGTTTTTAATTTAATTAGAATCCTTCATTTATTACCAGTGGCAGCGTGAAATATTTTCTAAGCCAAATAAAAACGTCTACTTTGTTTTTCCACATCAAATCATGGTTACCAAATGTTTTATAAAGTCTGTCAGGTTGAAATGCCGCTTCGGTTCTTAAAACTATTTCGTTGGCAGGTAATATTTTATCAGCACTAAATTTCCAGAGTTCTTCACTGTCTCCTAAATTGATAAATGTAAAACCGTTTTTAAATAAAATTCCAATGCAGTCGTATAGTTTTTATCTGCATTTTTAAAATCGTCCGCAGAGCTTCTGTCACCTTTATGCTGGTCACTAAAAATGATAAACTTTGCATCTGCAGCAGTTGTATTTATCAATTTTACTTTTTGGTCGGTATCGTCTTCAACTGTGGTAAACAAATCAATAAGCGATTTAAAAACTACTTTTTTTCAGGTGCGGAGGAATATCGATCGGCAATCCATAACAAAGGGCGTTTTAAAATGTATAAAAGAATTTTACGCACCGGTAGTCAATTTTTTCGGCGTAAAATATTTCCCTAAAAATGGTAGTCTTGCAAATTCCTTTTGCTCTACCAATGCTAAGAATTTACAATAAAGAAAAACAAATAGTGTTGCAATTGTGAAATTGAAATATTTATTTGGGAATAAATAAATAAGCCACTTATGAATAAAGAATATTAAAACAACAATAATTATATAGGCTACTAATTTTTTCCAAGAATAAGGAATGCGGTAGTGTTTTTGCCCCCAAACGTATGAGATGATCATCATACTTCCATAGGTAATAAACGTAGCCCATGCACAAGCCATATACCCAAAAAAGGGAATGAAAATAGCATTGATTGAGAGTGTAATTATTGCTCCTGCAATTGTTATGTAAGCACCGTATTTTGTTTTATTAGTAAGCTTGTACCAGATAGAAAGATTGTAATAAATACCGAGAAACATATTTGCTAAAAGTAATATTGGCACTACTTTTAAACCAGCCCAAAACGATTCCTTTCTAATAAAATATTTCCATATATCGAGATAAAGTGCAACCACTAAAAACATCACAGTTATTGTTATTACAAAAAATTTCATCACTCTTGCATAAGTTCTTTGAGGGTTTAAACCATCTGCCTGTTTAAAGAAAAAAGGTTCTGCACCCATACGAAAAGCTTGTATGAAAAGGCTTATTAAAATAGATAGTTTGTAACAGGCGCTGTAAATACCGACTTCATTTTTTGCTGCTTCAATGCCTTGCACCGGCGCCCACCACCCCAGCATTATTCTGTCAAACGTTTCATTTATCATCCCTGCAAAACCAGCGATAAGCAATGGCAATGAATAAACAAGCATTTGTTTCCAAAGTGTTTTATTAAATCGAAAATTTATAGAAATAAACTCTTTAAATAATAACAAGAGTGTAAAAACAGATGCTATCATATTTGCAATAATCACGTAACCAACACCATAATCTTTTATATACCATTTGGCAATCCAGCCAGTTGGGGTTTCTGCAATTATTTTTGGACAAATACTTATAAAAAAATAAGTAAGAAAAATAGTAAGAAAAATATTTGTAATTCGAATCATTGCAAATTTTACGGGTCTTCCGTCTTGCCTTAGTTTTGCAAAAGGAAGTGTGGAAAGTGTGTCCATTGCAATGATGACAATACTGTAACGCATAAACTCAGGATGGTCATTGAGTTTTAAAAAGTTTGAGAGAGAAGTATTGCTTGCAAAAAGTAATATAGTAAGCAAGATGGTCGATATAAAAATGGAGATACTGGCAGTGCTGTAAATATCTTTTTTGTACTCTTCTTTTTGTGAAAAACGAAAATAAGCAGTTTCTAAACCGTAAGTAAATATAACATTCAAGAAAGGAATAGCTGCATATACAAGGCTCATTTCACCATATCCGGGTCCTGATAATTTTAAGGTTAGATAAGGTGTAAGCAGATAATTTAAAAATCTTGCAGCAATGGTACTTCCGCCATACCACATCGTTTCGCTAGCCAATTTTTTTATATTGCTCAAAAGTTATATAATTTTTTCAAAAGTAATGAAATGAAAGGTTGCCAAGTACTAATAATTAGGGAGCAAATCTTTTATTTTTTGTAAAACTTGTATCTGTAAGGGTATATAAAAAAAGTACAAGTTGTTTTTTTTCTTTTTCTGTGAGGTTAATTTTTTTTGTCAGTAATGGGTCAAGGTTTATAAGGCTTGTATCTAAAGTTGTGTAATGGTCTATTACTTTTTCTAAACTGCTCATTTGCCCATCATGCATGTATGGTAACGTGAGTGCGACGTTCCGAAGAGTAGGAACTTTAAATTTTAAAGAATCTTTTTCATCCTGCGATATTTTTTGTCTGCCTATATCGCTAAAACGGTTTAATGCAATGCCGTTGTTCCGAAAACTGTTGTCAGTAAACAATGGCTCTTTGTGGCAACTATTGCAGTTGGCCTTAAATATTTCATATCCTTTTTGTTCCGGTAAAATAAACGTTGCTTCCTTTCTTGTTACTTTGTCATATTTGCTGTCTGCACTAACCAGGCTGCCGGTAAACTGTGTAAAAGCTTTCAGCATTCGTTCTGTTGTAATTGTTGCATCTCCAAATGCAGCTTTGAACATTCTGATGTAATCAGCATCTGCTTTTATTTTTAAAATAACGGTATCCAGTTTTTCTCCCATTTCGTTTGCTGCACTTAGTGGGGAAAGTGGTTGCATTTCTAAATGATTAATGCCGCCATCCCAATGCCACTCTTTCATCCATGCAAGGTTTATAAGTGCAGGCGCATTTCTGTTGCTAAAGCTATTGTTTACGCCGTGGCTTAAATCATGATCGTATGTTGCAAATGCAGCAAACTGCTGGTGACAACTTCCACAACTTACTTCGCCATCTTTACTAAGCCGATCATCATAAAACATTTTCTTACCCAGATCAAAACCTTCCTGTGTAAGTTTGTTTTTTGTAAAAATATTTGTTGGGGGCAAAGGGAAACCTGCTGGAATTAAAAATGGCAAAGGAGTAGTGTTATTTAACTTCTTACCGGCGCTTATCAGCAATAATGCTGATGTGATAAAAAAGAAAAAATATAGTGTTACTTTTATTTTCAATGAAGTAATATTTATTGATTGTCTTTTATTGAAAACATTGCATCAAAATTAATCGCCGCATTTTTTGACTGTATTCCGGGTAATGCTATAACAGGCAATTCTGCTAATTTTATTTTATTTATACCATTCCAGTATTTATCAATATCAAGCTGTATAACCAAGTTTTTTTTACCTTTTAATAAAGCTTTATTTATGGGCAAATAAATTCCCCTCAATGTTTTATTGCTTCCTTTAAAACCACCAACATGATGTTCAATTCTATGCAAATCTGCTTTTGAAGCCTCAGAATTCCCTTCCACTTTAAAAAATATATAACCGTTGTTCCATGTCCAAAACATATCATTTAATGGGTCTAATGCGCCACTTTGCGCACCGCTGCAGTTTAAAGCACTGTCAACGCCTAACAAAAAAGAAAGACCTGTAATATTTTTTGAAGGAACCGCTATCGTAATAATATTCTTTTTTGCTGCATCTATTAAATAAACTTTACCTGTATTCTTTCTTTTCTCACCAGCCACAAACTTTATATTGCTTACGTAGTATTTTAATTTGGTGATGGTATAATTTTCACCAAAATCATTCACCAGATTTTTATTTAAGATGCCTTCTTCTCCTTTGGAAATAGCTTCAAAAATGATGTGTATGTTTCCCGGTATCTTCTGCCCCATGCAACAGTTAGCAATAACAATACTCAATAAAAAAAAAGATGATTTACTCATTCCCGGTAAGTTTTTTTCTGCCGAGCTTTGTTTCAGCATTCTTCTTTTTACTTTCCAATCTTTTTCTAACAACAGCTTTAGGCACTTTGGTAGGTTTTCTTGGTTTCTGTACAATTAAAGATTTTGTAATCAGCGCAATTATTTTTTTTTGAACATTGCCTTTGTTAGCCAGTTGTGTTCTTGCAGTCTGGCTTTTTATAAGCAAAAAACCCTCGCTGTTTATTTTGTTTGTAAGCTTTTCCGTTATTAAAAATTTTTCGTCTGCAGTCACACATGTTGAACTATTAATATGCCAATATCCCTCGACCATTGTTTCCACCTTGTTTACATTTTGCCCGCCTTTACCACCACTCCGGGCTGTTTTGTATTTTATCTCGTATATAATTTCGGATATCATATCTTTCAAATTTACTTATAAATCAGAGTTAATTAAAAGGATGGTATTATTTATGTGGTTAATATTTCCATAATAAGAAAAAAACAAGCATTTTTGTACAAAACCTAAACCGTTTTATGCTGAACAACATTTATCAATCACTTACAGATCGTAAAAGCCATAGCAAAAAATCATTTGCTGTGCTTATTGATCCTGATAAAGTAAATGATAATAGTGTCGAAGAATTAATGCAACTTTCATTGGATGCGCATGTTGATTATTTTTTAGTTGGCGGTAGTTTGGTAATTTCTACTTATTTAGATGAATGCGTGCAACTCATCAAACGCAGTTGTAACATTCCTGTTATACTTTTCCCCGGTAGTCCATCACAAGTAAGTAAATATGCCGATGCCTTATTGTATTTAAGTTTGATAAGTGGCAGAAACCCTGAATTGCTCATTGGGCAGCATGTAGTGTCTGCACCATTTGTTAAGAAAAGTGGATTAGAAATTATTTCAACAGGTTATATGGTGATTGATGGCGGTTCTCCTACTACGGTTTCTTATATCAGCAATGCATCGCCGTTACCGGCAGACAAAAATGAAATTGCGATGTGTACTGCAATGGCAGGAGAAATGCTGGGCATGAAAATAATTTACATGGATGCCGGCAGCGGTGCAAACAAAGCCATCTCCGAATCGATGATACAAAAAGTTGCGGCTTGCATAGAAGTCCCGTTGATTGTGGGTGGTGGAATTACAACCGCTGAAAAAGCATATCTAAATTGTAAAGCCGGGGCAGATGTAATTGTTGTTGGAAATGCCATTGAAAAGGATCCGAGCCTTATCAAAGAAATTGCTTCCGCCATTCACAGTGTTCCTGTAAAATTTTCTTAAAGATTTATTTTTTCTCTACTCTACTTGGTGTGTCTTTGCCGCTTATAATAGTTTTGCTGCTGAGCGCAATTGCTTTTATAATTTCAGTCATGTTACCGATATCTATCGAGGAAATATCATCTGATTGTTTGTGGTAAGTTGGTTCATTGTCCATTTTTGAGGTGGATATTGTGTGCGCGGGTACACCAAGCGCTGCAAGTGTTGCATTGTCACTTCTGTAAAATAAATTTTCTTTAGGATATGGATCCGGCTCAAAACGAAATGCTGATCCTGATAAATTATTCTGCAGAATTTTTCCAAAGTCAGATTTTTCAAATCCTGTTATGTAAGCACTATTTTTACCCCACTTACTCTCTGTACCAATCATCTCCAAATTAAACATGGCTATAACCTTATCTGCATTTAGTTGTTTTGAAAAATATTGAGAACCAAAGCCTCCGGTTTCTTCTGCAGTAAATGCGACAAACATAAGTGTACGTTCATTATTTTTTAGTTTTGCAAAATAATTACCAAGCATTATCACTGCGGTAGTTCCGGCTGCATCATCATTAGCGCCATTGTAGATAGAATCGCCTATAGCATTGG
>JAYUZL010000236.1:0-4270 GCA_043751875.1 Ferruginibacter sp. | reverse complement strand
GGACGTTGAAACACCCAGGGTATTCTGTGAGGATGAAAACGGTGCTTTTCAAGTTACTGAACACTTGCTTAAAATGGGATGCAGGCGCATTGGTTTACTATTGGGTCCGCAACATTTAATGATTTCCCAAAAAAGATTAAAGGGCTATTACAAAGCGATGAAAAAATATAAGGTACCGCTTGATTCCAACCTGTTGGCCCATGTTGATTTTAGCAACGGTATGGTTAATGCTGCGGCAGATAAGTGGCTTCAATTAGATTCCCCAATTGATGCTATCTTTTCAATTTCCGATAAAAGTGCGGTACAAATAATACAATATTTAAAGAAAAAAAATATCCAGGTTCCGGGAAAGGTTTGTGTGGCTGGATTTGGTAATGAATATACCGGCGAAATTATTGAACCGCAGTTAACAACCTTTGATGTTCGTTCAGCGCTGATCGGAGAAACCGCTGCAAAAATTCTGCTGAATAAAATCATTGATCCAAACACTATTTTAGAAAATGTTACCGTGAAAGGAAATCTGATTATAAGGGACTCTTCAAAAAAGCGACCTATTAAATAATTTATCCAAACCTGTGTAATGGGTTCCTGTAAAGGATAATAAAAAAGCTATAATAACAGCTTGGCAGCAAAGCGGGCAAAGTCAGCAAGTGTATGGCAGGCAAAATAATATTGCTATCTCGTATTTTATTATTGGTACGAGTTTACCGGCAACATAATTCAATAGCCGGGACACCTTTTAATACCTTAAATATTGTTAACCGACTGAGCAAATTACCCATTTAACTAACAATAACGGTTGATGGCAAGCGTTCAGAAATAACTACCAACCGGGAATGTAATTCCGAAAAATGGAATATCAAATCAGGAAGACTTATCGGCACTAAGGAAGATATTAAAAGCTTTAACGCTTTCCAAATGTAGTTCCCGATGCCACACGTTTCCAAGCAAAGATCTGATGTAGCAGGTCGTCCACACGTACCATTGCCGTGAGGCTGAATCTAAGCAACCAATCCATATACAAACCCAAAAACTTTTAATAATACTTTTAGAATTGATACTATTGCTCTTACCTTGTGGCATACCTAACTCAAGTAATTTTTTTCTTATACCCTTTTGGCAATCAACATTTTCATCTCCTTTATACGTCCCAAGGTGTCACCATATTATCGGTATATAAGTGTTGCATAATCATATTCAAGGGTAAGACGGGAAGGTGTAAAATAGACTACTGCAAAATATGGGTTTAATAATACCGACTCAATTATGTACTGATTAATAAAAATACTTTGGTACAAAAATCAATGTTATAAATATATTCTAAACTCAATTAATATTTATTATTAACTTATTATAATTTATAACTAAAATTACTATCTTGCTTTTTTATGAATATCTTAAGTTGTAATATAAAATTTTCTTAATTATGCCAAAAATTTCAGCGATCCATAATAAAGACAATATTTTGAAAAATAACTATGATGCAATTGTAATAGGATCTGGCATAAGTGGTGGCTGGGCAGCAAAAGAATTATGTGAAAAAGGCTTAAAAACGCTGGTATTAGAAAGAGGAAAAAATGTGCAGCATATTAAAGATTATCCAACGGCCTCTAAAAATCCATGGGAGTTGGCACATCGAGGAAACATAACTTCTGCTGTACATAAAGAAAATCCTATTGCTGCTAAATGTTATGCTTTTCAGGAAGATACAGCACATTTTTTTGTAAAAGATAAGGACCATCCATATGTGCAGGAAAAGCCTTTTGACTGGATACGGGGTTACCAGGTAGGTGGAAAATCGCTGATGTGGGCACGTGAAACCCAACGCTGGAGTAAATATGAATTTGAAGCACCTTTACGAGATGGATTTGCAGTAGACTGGCCAATTCGTTATGATGATTTGGCATCCTGGTATTCGCATGTAGAAAAATTTGTAGGTATAAGTGGTAATAAAGATGGTATTGAGGAATTGCCGGACGGTGAATTTTTACCGCCATGGGAACTTAACATTGTTGAAAAAGAGTTACAAAGTAAAATAGAAGCTAATTATCCAGGCAGGCGCATGGTTACAGGTCGATGTGCTCATTTAACCAAACCAAACGATATTCATTTGCAGCAAGGGCGTGGTCAGTGCCAGGCCAGAAATTTATGTGCCAGAGGATGCCCTTACGGTGGATATTTTAGTTCCAATTCATCTACGTTACCATGGGCAGAAAAAACTGGTAATCTCACTTTACGCCCAAATTCTGTGGTGCATTCAATTATTTACGATGAGCAAAAAGCAAAGGCGATTGGTGTTAAAATAATTGATGCGGTTACCATGAAGGAAACTGAGTTTTTTTCAAAGATTATTTTTGTAAATGCAGCCTGTTTAAATACCAATTTAATTTTACTTAATTCTACCTCAGTTCGTTTTCCAAACGGATTGGGTAACGATAATGGTATTTTAGGAAAATACATTGCTTTTCAAAACTATAGAGGTTCTATAAACGCCACAATAGAAGGCTTTACCGATAGTTACTATTATGGCCGGCGCCCGTCTAGCCCATTAATGCCCTCTTTTAGAAATGTGCACAAGCAAGAAACTGATTTTTTAAGAGGCTATATGACTTTCTTAGGTGCTGGCCGTGCTGCGTGGTATTCCAGAGCTGATGACGGGATAGGTGAAACGTATAAAGAAGCGTTAACCGAACCGGGAGAATGGCAGGTATATATGTCAATGCAAGGAGAAACCATTCCAAAAGAGAGCAATCATGTACGATTAAGCAAAGATTTAAAAGATGCATGGGGCATTCCGCAGTTGATAACTGCAGTTGATTACGATGCGAACGATGATAAAATGGTAAAAGATTTTTTTATACAAGGCACAGCAATGCTTGAAAAAGCGGGATGTAAAAATATTACACAAATAGATAGTAAACAAGCACCTGGACTTGATATCCATGAAATGGGCGGCGTTAGAATGGGTAAAGATCCTTCTACCTCGTTATTAAATAAATGGAACCAGTTGCATGCCTGTAAAAATGTGTTTGTAACAGATGGCGCCTGCATGACTTCAACGGGTAATCAAAACCCTTCCATAACCTTTATGGCCCTAACTGCAAGGGCTGCAAATTATGCTGCTGAACAAGTAAAAAAGGGTAATCTGTAATTCTGCAAATTTTATCCTGTAATACCGATTTCAGAATAATATTCATTGTTCTTTTGAAATAAAATTTATTAGTTATTAACAATTAATAATAATTATTATTAATTGTTAGGTGCTTATAAAAAAAAGTTGTTATTTTAAATAATTGTTAGTGGAACTCCAATTATAATCTATAACAGCTTTTCTAAAAAGTCAATGACGTACAATGATTAAAATTATTTTCCTGGTTTTTTTTCTATTTACTTATAATAGTTTACAGGCTCAAAAAAATGCAGAAATCAAGGCTAAACCTGAGGTAAGTTTGACATTGATACCACCTTCGCCTGTAACAGACCAAATAATTTTAGACATTCGTGCCGGAATAAGAAATGAAGGGCACTCGCCAAAATCTTTTCTGGCAGCTTTTTATCTTGATGAAGAAAAAAAAGAAAATCTCTTGAACCAAACCAATATTGTAGTTAACCCAAAATCTGCAAAAGCCGTAAAATTTCGTTGGTCAACAAAAAATAAAGCAGGCGAACATAAAATTATTCTGGTTTGTAAAAATGGCAAAAATATTTTTCGATCCGAACGGGAAATGACCATTATTTCTTCAAATATCCGTTCCACAAAACAAATAGATGGTGCATGGATAAATTTCTATCATTGGAGCGATGAAGAAGGGAAACACTGGAATCCTGATATTAAAAAAATGACGGATGATCAATGGCGGGAACTAATAGATGCCCAGCACGAATTAGAGATGAATGTGGTTGTAATGCAAGAATTGTTTCGCAACCAGGTGTATGTAGATTCTCAAACAATTGATCGTGATGGTTATAAAGGTCGTGCATTTTATCCATCAGCACTCTTTCCGGAACGCATGCCCATAGCAGCTGAAGACCCGGTGGAAGCTGTTCTTTCTCAAGCTGATAAAAATGGTATGAATGTATTTGTAGCAGTTGGTTTATACGCATGGTTCGATTTTACTAAGGGATCTCTTGAATGGCATAAAAAAGTTGCCACCGAATTATGGGAACGATATGGCCATCATCCATCCTTTTACGGCTGGTATGTTAGCGAAGAAATGGATGGCGGTTTGGGAGATGAAAAGCACCGTAAACAAATTGTTGATTTTTTTAG
>JAYUZL010000235.1:0-3235 GCA_043751875.1 Ferruginibacter sp. | reverse complement strand
CCAGGTCTTGTAAACCTTTCTGAGCCGGTCATTTCTCTGAAAGCAAGTTTTTGGCCTACAGTAAGATTGGGCAATCTACTCTCACCTTCCTCGCTGTCGGTTTCATCTTCATCATCTGTACTTTCTAAGTACACTTTTAAAAAACCATCAAATTTTAAAACTTCGCCACTTGCATTCAGTTCTTGCTTATTGGTACTTATTTCAATTTTTGCAGTTGTCTTTTCAAAAATGGCGTCGCTCATTTGCGAAGCAATGGTTCGTTTCCATATTAATTCGTACAGACGGTTTAGATCCTGGTCTGCAACTACACGGGCATCCATATAAGTTGGTCGAATAGCTTCATGTGCTTCCTGGGCACTTTCGTTTTTATTTTTATATTTTCTTACCTGTAAATATTTATCGCCAAAGCTGCTGTTTATTTCTTTTTTTATAGCATCCATGGCTGTTTCGCTAAGGCTTACGCTATCGGTACGCATATAAGTTATCTTACCGCTTTCGTACAATTTTTGTGCAAGCAACATTGTTTTACTTACACCGTAGCCAAGTTTTCTGCTTGCTTCCTGTTGCAATGTAGAAGTTGTAAATGGTGCTGCAGGCGTGCGTTTACCTGGTTTTACCTGAATATCTTTTACGGTATAATTTGCCCCAATACATGTTTGCAAAAATTGTTCTGCATTTGATTGCTGGTCAAATTTTGCACCTTCGGCCTTAAAATGCAGCGTACGCTCATTAAGGTCGGTAGCACCAAGTAATGCTTCAATTTTAAAACTACTTACCGGCGTAAACTGGTTTATTTCTCTTTCTTTTTCTGCTATTAATTTTACAGCAACACTTTGTACACGACCGGCACTTAAACCACCCTGCATTCCAATCTTTTTCCAAAGTACGGGGCTAAGTTCAAAACCTACGATTCTGTCAACAACTCTTCTTGCCTGTTGTGCATTTACAAGATTCATGTTTATAAGCCTTGGGTTAGCTACAGCTTTTTGTATGGCCGGCTTAGTAATTTCATGAAAAACGATGCGCTTGGTAGTTTTAGGATCCAGTTTTAAAACTTCGGCTAAATGCCAGCTAATGGCTTCGCCCTCGCGGTCCTCATCCGATGCCAGCCAAACCTCATCCGATTTTTTTGCAGCAGTAATTAAATCCTTCACAACTCTGTCTTTTTCGGCAGGAATAATATATTTAGGAAGAAAATTATTGTTTACATCTATTCCCATATCATTTTTCTCCAAATCTCTGATATGCCCAAAGCAACTTTTTACTTCAAAATCTTTACCTAAAATGGCTTCAATTGTTTTTGCTTTTGCAGGAGACTCAACTATTAATAAATTCTTTGCCATAATGTCTTTTATGTTTCTGTTAATCCGTTTCTTCTAAACTTAATTATTAAACCTTACGATTTTAGAAGATGCAAAGTTTGTGCAATATTAAATGAAAATTAAAAAAACGCTCATTTAAAAGATTTTAATTTGAATTTGGTACTTGTTTTAAATAAAGTATATTCAATATATTTACAAATCCTTTTGCTTATTAGTTAACCCTATAGCTTTATAAATGAATATAACTTTTGTTGGTTGTGGCAACGTTGCAACAGTAATGGCAAGACTTTGTCAAGAAAAGGGTCACAACATTCAACATGTAATTGCCCGAAATAAAATTGCAGGAGGGGAGTTTGCCCAAAAATTTAAATGTGACCTCGTAAATTTTAATGAACAACCCAACAAAGAAACAGATCTGGTAATTGTTGCACTCTCTGACAATTCATTGCCCGAAGCCATCAACAATTTAAATTTTGGGTCGGTGCCTGTTATTCATACTGCAGGTTCTTGTAATATGAATGTTCTGGAAAATATGTCAAAAAATTTCGGTGTATTGTATCCTTTACAAACTTTAAGGAAAGAAATGGAAACAATTCCAGAAATTCCTTTTTTAATTGAAGGAAATAATGAAGAGACTGTACAATTATTAAAATCATTTGCACATACATTAAGCAACAGCGTAACTATTCAAAATGCTGAACAGCGGCTAAGACTCCATGCTTCTGCAGTAATTGTAAATAATTTTACTAATTATCTTTTTAGTGTGGCTGAAAAATTTTGTAATGATGAAAAGGTTGACTTTAAATTATTATTACCGCTTATAAAACAAACATCAGCACGGGTGCAGGACCATTCACCACTCAGTATACAGACTGGGCCTGCTGTAAGGGGAGATATAACAACACTTGATAAACATCTGCGACTGCTTACTGACTATCCTAAACTACGTACACTTTACATGAGGCTTACTGACGGAATTATGAATGGTTAATCACTTAAATTCCATATCTATTCCAAATAAATATTATAAAAATATTGATGAATAAATTTTACTGTATTGCTCTATTATTTTTTAATTTAACTGTTTACAGTCAAAAAAATGTGAGAATTATTGTAAATGATCTATCGCAACAAAAGGCTGCAAAGATATTTATTACAGGTTCGTTTAATAACTGGAATCCCGGAGAAGCTAAGTATATTTTGCAAAAATCCGATTCCAATAAATGGCAAATTCTTTTGAAAGATATACCAGAAGGCACTTTTAGTTATAAATTTACGCAGGGCCAATGGGATACAGAAGAAGTTACAGCAACCGGAGAAAATACAGGCAACCATACTATAGAAATTGAAAAAGATTATTCTTTACAGATAAATATTTTTGGCTGGAAGAACAAACCATCTCCACCAAAGAAACACACAGCCGGTAAAAATGTTCATCAATTAACAGATTCATTTTATATTTCTCAACTGGCCCGTTACAGAAAAATCGCTGTTTATCTTCCAGCAAATTACAGCAGTTCAAAAAATAATTATCCGGTATTATATATGCATGACGGGCAAAATTTATTTGATGAATACTATGCTCCCTTTGGTGAATGGGGTATTGATAAAGCGCTTGATACTTTGCAAAAGCAAACAGGAAAATATGCGATTGTTGTAGCAATAGATAACGGTAACGAAAATAGAATAACGGAATATAATTTTGAAGACAACAAAAAATACGGAACTGCTGAAGGAAAGCAATATGTTGATTTTTTAGTATCAACTTTAAAACCATTTATTGATAAAAAGTATAGGACAAAAAAAAGTAAAAAGAATACAGCTATTGCGGGCAGTAGCTTGGGAGGCTTAATTAGCACCTACGCTGTTTTAAAATATCCTAAAACATTTGGCACTGCAGGTATTTTTTCCCC